>CAMNWZ010000159.1 GCA_946566645.1 uncultured Clostridia bacterium | reverse complement strand
GAAGGAGTACATGGGCATCATCCTCTCGCACGGCATCGAAAATCCGGTGCTCATCGACAAGTACCTCATGGGCACCGAGCTTGAGGTCGACGCCATCTGCGACGGCGAGGACGTGCTCATCCCCGGCATAATGGAGCACATCGAGCGCGCGGGCGTCCACTCGGGCGACTCGATCGCCGTCTACCCCTCCTGGAACATCGACGACGACATGACCGAGCGCATCTGCCGCTGCTCGCGCGAGCTTGCGGTCGGGCTGAACACTCGCGGACTTGTCAACATCCAGTACCTCATCTACGAGGACGAGCTGTACGTCATAGAGGTCAACCCCCGCTCGTCGCGCACCGTGCCCTACATCTCCAAGGTCACCGGCGTGCCGATGGTCGACCTCGCCACCCGCGCAATGCTCGGCGAAAAGCTGCGCGACATGGGCTACGGCACCGGTCTGTTCCGCACGCCGCCGTATGTCGCGGTCAAGGTGCCGGTGTTCTCGTTCGAGAAGCTCAGCGACGTGGATGTCCACCTCGGACCGGAGATGAAGTCCACCGGCGAAGTCCTCGGCATCGCGGCGACGATGGACGAGGCGATATACAAGGGGCTTCGCGCCGCGGGCTATCGCATGCAAAAGGGCGGTGGCGTATTCATCACCGTCCGCGACAGCGACAAGCCGGAGATCCCCGATGTCGCGAAACGCTTCTACGAGCTTGGTTTCACCATCTACGCGACCGCCGGAACAGCCGAGCTGCTCGGACGCACCGGCATCCCCGCGGTCGTAGTCAAGAAGATCCACCAGTCCGCGCCGAACGAGGAGAACACCCTCTCGCTCATCGAGTCGGGCAAGATAAACTATGTCATATCCACCTCGTCGAAGGGTCGCATACCCACCCGCGACAGCGTGAAGATTCGCCGCAAGGCGGTCGAGCGCGCCGTCCCCTGCCTCACCTCCATCGACACCGCAAACGCGCTGGCGCGAAGCCTCAAGAGCCACTGGTCGCTCGAGAACATCGAGCTTGTGGACGTCTGCCGGATGCGCACCCGCCGCGAGAGCGTGCCGTTTGTGAAGATGCAGAGCTGCGGCAGCGACTACATCTACTTCGACTGCCTCGAGCGCAGCATATCCAACCCCGAAGGTCTTGCCGTCCGCCTTGCCGACCGTCACTACGGCGTTGGCGGCGACGGCGTGGTGCTGATACTCCCCTCCCGGAACGCGGACGCGGCGATGCGCGCGTTCAACCGCGACGGCAGCGAGGGCGAGATAGGCGGCAGCGCGCTGATGTGCGTCGGCAAATATCTATACGACAACGGCATCGTCCCGCGCCGCGAGATAACCGTCGAGACGGCTGCCGGCGTTCGCACGCTGCACGTCTACACGCGCGGCGGCAAGGCGACCGAGATAAGCGTCGACATGGGCGCGCCGTCGTTCAAGCCGACCGACATTCCGGTGCTCATCGACGGCGACCGCGTGCTCGACTATTCCGCAAAGATCGGCGGCACAAACTGGCGCATCTCCTGTGTGTCGGTCGGAAACCCGCACTGCGTCGTTATCTGCGACGAGGTGGACACACTGGACGTCGCAAAGATAGGTCCCAAGTTTGAGACGAACAAGCTCTTCCCCGAGCGCGTGAACACCGAGTTCTGCAAGATCGTGGACAGCCGCACCATCCGTATGCGCGTCTGGGAGCGCGGCACCGGCGAGACATGGTCGTCCGGCGACGGAGCGTGCGCGGCGGTCGCGGCGGCGGTGGAAAACGGTCTCTGCCCGAGCGGCGAGGAGATAACCGTCAAGCTGCCCGGCGGCGACCTGAAGGTCACCTATCGCGACGGCAGCGTTCTGCTTCGCGGCGACTCGCTGCTCGTGTTCGAGGGCACGGTCGAGCTGTAAGCGGCAGAATAAAAGGCGGGGACTTCAAGTCCTCGCCTTTTTCATACCCTTTTCAGTCCTGCTTGAACACGCTCTGTATGCTGCCGAGGAACAGCTCCGCGGCGCGCGTGAACACCTGGTACTTCTTCCACACCACGTCGAGATGCGCCTCCAGACGCGGTTCGAGCGGTCGGAAGCAGAGCGTGCTCGACTCGTCGGTCTTCGCGAGCTTGTCCAAGGCCAGCGCGCAGCCGAAGCCCTCCTCCACCATCAGCGCCGCGTTGAATATCAGGTTGTATGTGCCGACGATGTTCAGCTTCACAAAGTCGGCACCGCTCCATCCGGACAGCATATTTGTCACCATCGACTGCCTCGACACGATGAGCGGCAGCCCGGGCACGTCCTCCGGCGTTATCGACTGCTTCCGCGCCAGCGGATCGTCCTTCCGCATGAGTACTCCCCACACGTCGGATATCGGAAACTGGATGTAGTCGTACTTGTCTATCGGCGCGGGCTCGAGCATCACGCCGAAGTCGAGGATGCCCTTGTCCAGCCGCTCCGCCACATCGTCCGCGTTGCCGCTGTACAGGTGGTAGCGTATGTTCGGATAGGCGTTTTGCAACGCCTTTGCCGCCCTTGCTATGTATCGCATGGCGTCG
>CAMNWZ010000158.1 GCA_946566645.1 uncultured Clostridia bacterium | reverse complement strand
GCCGTTCATGTTGTTCGCGAACCACGCGCCGATCTCGCCGTCGTACAGGCTGTGGACAGGCTTGCCGCCGTAGCTCATCGACAGCGTGCCGTCCATGCCGACCTTGTACTCAAGCCCGACCGCCTTGTACGCGTCGAGTGTGAGCGCACCCGGCTCTGCCGCCGCCGTCAGTCCGTAGAACGACTCGGGGGCGGTCGGCACTCCCTCCACCGACAGCTCGAAGTGGAGGTTCGCGCCGGTCGCCTTGCCGGTCGAGCCGACCTTGCCGATGAGCGCGCCCATGTCCACCGCGTCCTTCTCCTTCACTTCCACTTCGTCAAGGTGCGCGTAGAGCGACGCGTAGCCGTTCTCGTGCTCGATCTTTACGAAGCTGCCGAGCGTCTCGTCGAACCCGACCTCGGTCACTCTGCCCTTTGCAATCGAGAACACGAGCGTACCCTTCGGCGCGGCGATGTCAACACCCTTGTGCTCCGCCGAAAATCCGTTGGATATGACCAGTTTGTCCTCCGGCTCTATCGGCAGCATGAAGTCGGTTGCGGTCGCGATCTCGTCGCCCTTGCTCACGATGACCTCCAGCTCGGTCGTCGCCACCTGACCGAGCGTTATCCGTGACTCGAGCCGCTGCTCGACCTCCTCGTCGGACAGCTTCTCGAGGCGGATTATCAGACCGAACGGGTCGGTCGAGCCGTCGTCGTTCTGCACCGACTCGCGCACCGTGCGCAGGCTCACCGTGCCGTCGGGGAGATAGTAGTTGCAGCGGCTGGACACACCGCCGTCGCCCACCTCCACGCTGTCCTCGAACCACTTCACCTTCTCGCCGTTATAGTAGAGCGCGTCCTCCTGCTCGTTAAGCGTGATGCCGAACGGCTCGTACTCGGCTATCGGCGGGATTTCAGTGCCGAGCCACACGTCGGTCGGGTTCATCACGAGCATCGACTGAAGCTCGACCTTCTCGTTTTCCAGCCACGCCTTGTACTCGTCGTACGTCCACCACTCGACCTTCGGCGTGGTGAGCTTTTTCACTCCGCCCTGCGAATCGGTGAGCGTCATGTCGTCGGGCGGCTCGGCAGCCGAGGTCGCGAGCACCGCGCCTGTGCCGAGTATCAGCGCCACCGCCATAAATATGGCGACGACCGATGCTTTCTTGCTTTTCATGATGGATACTATCCTTTCTTCTGTCGCGCTTTTGCTGAAACCGTTGTAGAACGCGCTAAGTCCGCTCCTTCGCTCCTCCATTCGGATAAGCGCGCGGGCGTAGTCCGCCTTCGACTCGCCGCCGAGTATTCGGATGACCGCCTCGTCGCAGGAGATCTCCAGATCCCTGTTCGCGAGGACATACATCACCCACACCAGCGGGTTGAACCAGTGGACGCACACCGCAGCGACGAGCAGCAGCTTGCTCACCGCGTCGAATCGGCGGATGTGTACAAGCTCGTGCGTGAGCACATACCGCAGCGTCTCTTCGTCGCCGAGGTCGATGTTCTTCGGCAGAAGTATCACCGGGCGAATGATGCCGTAGGTCAGCGGTGTGGACACGCGATCGGACTGCCTGACCGACAGCCTGCGGCGTAGCGGATGCTCACACAGCCACCGCTCGACGAAATCGCTCTCCACCGGCAGCGACTCGCGGAACTCACGCCGGCAGCGGACATACATCTCGACCATCGCCGCGGCGCATATGAGAACGCCCACCAGCCAGATGGCAAACCACGGGTCGACGGTGACAGTCTCGCTAACCGTCGGTGCCGCCGATGCCGCCGTCGCAGCCGTTCCGACCGTCGTGACCGGAGCGCCGCTGATAGCCCGATAGACCCGCACGCCGCTCGGCGGTTCGACGGGGTTCATCCACGCGCTGAGCCGCTCCCACAGCGAATACACGCTCACCTGCGACGGCAGGGTGTAGGGCAGCATCAGCCGCACGAGCGCTATTCCCCACAGCGCGAGGAATGTCCGCTTGGGCAGCTTGTTCAGCGCGACCGCCCGCACCACCGCGATGACCAGTATCATCACCGCGCCGGAGACACTCATCTCGATAAGGCTCATAGCTCCACCTCGTCCAGGTCGCCCACTATCTGCTTGAGCTTCTCTATCTGCTCAGCCGACAGCTTCTTCCTGCCAAGCAGCGCCGCAAAGAGTTTGTCCGCCGAGCCGTCGTACAGCTTGCCGATAAGCTCGTCGGTCTCCGCCTGCTGCGCCTCCTCCTTGGTGATGAGCGCGTGACAGAGAAAGTTCGGCTCGCTGCGCTTAATCGCACCCTTTGCCACGCACTTCTTTATCACGGTGTAGGTGGTGTTCATGTTCCAGCCTATCTCGGTCTTTAGGATGTCCGAGATCGCCTTGGCGGTCAGGTCGCCCTCCTTCCAGAGCACGTCCATTATCTTCAGTTCCGAGTCAAAGAGCTTCATGTTATCGCGTCCTTTCTGTAAACTACTGCAATAGTCTATGGTCATATACTACCACCGTAGTGTGAGATTGTCAACACTATTCGAGTAGTTTATTGTAAACGATTTGTGAACGCTTC
>CAMNWZ010000157.1 GCA_946566645.1 uncultured Clostridia bacterium | reverse complement strand
GAACGACGTTGAGCGCTCGCAGAAGGTGCTTCAGCGCACGAAGCAGCTCAAGGACAAGATATCCAACTTCGAGGCGCTGGTGAATCTGCTCGCCGACGCCGAGACGCTCTGCGAGCTTGCAATCGAGGAGGACGACGACAGCCTCATCGACGAGCTGAAAGCCGAATATGACAAGCTCGCCGAGAAGGTGGAGGACGCGACGCTCGCGACCCTGCTCAGCGGCGACTACGACCACAACAACGCGATAGTCACCTTCCATGCGGGCGCGGGCGGCACCGAGGCTCAGGACTGGGCGCAGATGCTCTTTCGCATGTACACCCGATGGGCGGAGCGGCGCGGCTTCAAGTGGACGACGCTCGACTATCTGGACGGCGACGAGGCTGGCATCAAGAGCGCTACCATCTCGATAGAGGGCGAAAACGCGTACGGCTATCTCAAGGGCGAGAACGGCGTGCACCGGCTCGTCCGCATCTCCCCCTACGACGCCGCGGGCCGCCGCCACACAAGCTTTTCGGCGGTGGAGGTAATGCCCGAGATAACCGACACCGACGAGATAGAGATACGCGACGAGGATCTGCGCGTGGATACCTATCGCTCGGGCGGCGCGGGCGGTCAGCACGTCAACAAGACCGAGAGCGCGATACGCATAACGCACATCCCCTCCGGCGTGGTGGTGAGCTGTCAAAACGAGCGCAGCCAGCACCAGAACCGCGAAGTCGCGATGCGAATGCTCCGCGCGCGTCTCGCCGAGATAAAGGAGCGCGAGCATCTCGACCGCATCGAGGACATCAAGGGCGTGCAGATGAAGATAGAATGGGGCAGCCAGATACGCTCCTATGTGTTCATGCCCTACACTCTCGCGAAAGATCACCGCACCGGATTCGAGAACGGAAACATCCAGAACGTGATGGACGGCGACCTCGACGGATTCATCAACGCGTACCTGCGCGCGCTAGCGACCGGAGAGCTGAAGAAATAATTTTGCACAAATTTTGCCTTACCTATTGAAAAGCGGCGAAACTTGTGCTAAAATAAGCAATACTGTGGACAACCAAAATTGAATCGGAGGCGTTTGTTTTGAAAACCGTTTTTACTATAATACAGGTGCTTGCAAGCCTGTTCCTCATCGCAGTGGTGCTTCTCCAGTCGGGTAAGCGCTCGGGTCTGAGCGGCGCTATCGCGGGCGCGGCGGACACCTTCCTTGCAAAGAACCAGGCAAAGACCTGGGACGCGCGTCTGGCGAAGATGACCACCTGGGTGGCTATCGCGTTCATCATCCTCACCCTCGCGCTCAACCTCATTCCGTAAGCTAAACGCAGACACACAGACGGCGTGGTGCATATCGCATCGCGCCGTTTTTGCTGTCCTTGGACATGATGTCCCCCGCTTCCGCATAGATTCTATCGGGTGATATGCATGGTTATGAGCTATGTTTGGATAGTTTTCGTTGTCGCGGCGATAGTCTGCGGCGCGGTGACCGGACGGCTGGACGCGGTCGGGAGCGCTGCGCTCGAGGGTGCGTCGGAGGCGGTGAAGCTCACCATCTCGCTTGCGGGCGCGCTCTGCCTGTGGAACGGCGTGCTCGAGGTCATGCGCGCCGCGGGCATCGACCGAGCGATAGCCAAAGCCGCGCGACCGCTGCTCCGCCGTCTCCTGCCCGATGTCGCGGACGACGATGAGGCGCTCGGCGCGGCGGCGGCGAACATCTCGGCAAATCTGCTGGGGCTTGGCAACGCCGCGACCCCGACCGGCATCCGCGCGGCAAAGCTGATGGCACGCGACGAACGCGCGACCGACTCGCTCTGCGCGTTTGTGGTGCTGAACACTGCGTCGATACAGCTGATACCCGCGACCGTCGCGGCGCTCAGGGCATCGCTCGGCGCGTCGTCGCCGTTCGATATACTGCCCGCCACACTCTTATCGAGCCTCTGCGCGCTTGTCGCGGGACTTGCCGCCGAGCGGTTCTTCCGCCGATTTACGCGGGAGGATCGCCTGTGACCGCCGTCCTTTCCGCGCTGCTGCCCGGAGTGCTCGCGGTGGTCGGATGCGCGGCGCTTGTCAGGCGGGTCGACCTGTTCTCGTCGCTCGTCGGCGGCGCGAAGGAGGGCATAAACGTGAGCCTCGGCATCCTCCCGACGCTCGTGATACTATTCGCCGCGATATATATGCTGCGGGCAAGCGGTGCGCTGGATATGCTCTGCGACCTGCTCTCCCCCGTCGCGGCGGCGGTCGGCATACCCGCCGAATGTCTGCCGCTCGCGCTCATTCGACCGTTCAGCGGTTCGGGAGCGCTTGCGCTTGGGGCGGACATCATACGCAGCGCGGGCGCGGACAGCCTGGTCGGACACACGGCGGCGGTGATGCTCGGCTCTACCGAGACGACATTCTATGTGATAGCGGTCTACTTCGGCGGCGCGGGGGTAACGAAAAGCCGCCACGCACTCCCCGCCGCACTGGTCGCGGACGCTGTGGGATTCTGCGCGGCGGCGATGTTCTGCCGACTGTTCTTCGGTTAGCGTAGGGAC
>CAMNWZ010000156.1 GCA_946566645.1 uncultured Clostridia bacterium | reverse complement strand
TCGGGTCATCAGACCGCGCTGATGGCACCCACCGAACTGCTTGCGGCACAGCATTTCCGCGCGCTCGAGCCGATGATGCGCGCGCTCGGGCTGCGCGTCGGACTGCTGATAGGCTCGCTCCCCGCCGCCGAGAAGCGCGCGGTGCAGGCGGCAATCGCCATGGGCGACTACGACCTCATAATAGGCACGCACGCGCTGATAACCGACGCGGTCGAGTTCCGCTCGCTCGCGCTCGTGATAACCGACGAGCAGCACCGATTCGGTGTGCGGCAGCGCGCGGCACTCGCCGAAAAAGGGCGCAGCGCGCACGTTTTGGTCATGTCCGCAACGCCGATACCGCGCACGCTGTCGCTGATAATCTACGGCGACCTCGACCTGTCGGTCATCGACGAGCTTCCCCCGGGACGGCAGCCGATAAAGACCTATTCGGTCGGCGAGAGCTACCGCGAACGGCTGCGCGCGTTTATCCGAAAGCTGGTCGGTGAGGGACGGCAGGTGTATGTCGTCTGCCCGCTGGTCGAGAGCGCGGAGGGCTTGGACGACGGACGCAAGGCGGTCGAAAAGTACGCGGAGGAGCTGCAAAGCAAGGTATTCCCCGACCTGACCGTAGAATTTGTTCACGGCAAGATGAAGGCAAAGCAGAAGGACGAGATAATGCGCCGATTCGCCGCAGGCGGGGTGGACATCCTCGTCGCGACGACGGTCATCGAGGTGGGCATAGACGTGCCGAACGCCGCGCTGATGGTAGTCGAAAACGCCGAAAACTTCGGGCTTTCGCAGCTGCATCAGCTTCGCGGGCGGGTCGGTCGCGGCGCGTACGAAAGCTACTGCGTGCTCGTTCGAGGCGGAGGCGGCGATGCCACCCGCGAGCGGCTTGCGGTCATGTGCTCGACGCAGAACGGCTTCAAGATAGCCGAAGCCGACCTGAAACTGCGCGGACCGGGCGATTTCTTCGGCTCGCGCCAGCACGGACTGCCCGCGCTTAGGGTCGCCGACCTAGAGGCGGACGCGGAGACGATGAAGAACGCCGCCGACGCCGCCGACGAGCTGCTAGCCGACGATCCCAAGCTGAAAAAGCAGGCAAATCGTGCCGCAAAACAGGCGGTCGAGAGGATGTTTGCCGACTCGACGCTGAACTGAAAACCGAAAAGCCGGGCAGCCGCTCGGCTTTTTTCATACCTTCCGCTCCCGCCGAATAGACTTGCTTTGCAAGGACTATAAAAGAAGGCGGTGCGAAGATGAAAAGAAGGCTCGTCACTCGGCACGGAAGAAGGGTGCGCGGACGCTCGGGCGGGCGGGTCGCGCTGCTCGCGATATTTCTCGGCGCGCTCACGCTCTGCGTTCTGAGCTTCGGCGGCGCGCTCGCGAACCTGTCGCAGCTCATCGACGCGGACTTCTTCGACGCCGCGCTCGCGCACGAGCTGTCCCGACCGTCGGCGCGCGCGGACAGTCTGCTCGAGGCGTCGCTCACCCCCGCCGTGAACCTCGTAGAGCCGTCCGAGCTTGACCGCCGACCGTCGCCGAGCGCGAAGCCGTCGGTCGAGCCTAGCGGTACTCCGAAACCATCGACCGAGCCGGGCGCGACCGAACCGCCGAGCACCCCGAGCATCGAACCGTCCGGCGCGCCAAGTTCCGACCCCGCTCCCACCCGCGAGCCGAACGCCGCCGACCTCGACCCGAACATCCGCACCGTGACCGTCGCACCCGGCTCGACCGACGGCTACTGCTTCTCGGACGGCGTGTACATCAAAAACGGCACGAAATTCGACGTGGACGTCCGCTCATACCTCGAAGCGGTACCCGAATTCGAGAAGAAGCCGCACATTCTCATCGTCCACACGCACGCGTGCGAGGCGTACTATCCCGACGGCGACGACATGTACGAGCCAACCGACGTAGAGCGCACCGAGGACACGAACTTCAACGTCGTGCGGGTCGGCGACGAGCTGGAAAAGCTGCTTTCCGAGCGCGGGTTTTCGGTTGAGCACATCCGTGAGATATTCGACTATCCGTCGTACAACGGGTCGTACACCCGCACGCTGAAAGCTATACAGTCGGCGCTCGACGAGGACAGCGACATCTCGATAGTCATAGACCTGCACCGCGACGCCATCGAGGGCGCGGACGGCTCGACCTGGCGCACGGTGAGCGACGTCGACGGAAAGCTCGCCGCGCAGTCGATGTTCGTCGTCGGCACCGACGAGGGCGGGCTTCAGCACCCGAACTGGCGGCAGAATCTGCTGCTGGCGGTGCATCTGCAAAAGTACATCGTCGACCGCTACCCCACCCTCATGCGCCCGATAACGCTGTCGCCGTCGCGCTACAATCAGCACGCCACAAGCGGTTCGCTTATCCTCGAGGTCGGCACGTCGGGAAACACGCTCGACGAGGCGCTCTATTCTATACAACTTTTGGGCGGCGCAATGTGCGATTTTTTGGAGGAACTGTGCGCATAGTTGTCGAAATCTCTCCTTGCCTTTTTCCCTCCGCGCGTGTAAAATGGAATTGGAAAGAACCGTCCGTTTTAAAACACGGGAATTTGGAAAATATTAGGAGGAATA
>CAMNWZ010000155.1 GCA_946566645.1 uncultured Clostridia bacterium | reverse complement strand
AGATAGTGGGCATCGGGTTCAAGATATCAATGATACTCGCGATAGCGGCGTTCACGATGGGTTTCTTCTTCACCGAGACGACCCTTCGGATATACACCCCCGACGCGTCGATAATCGCCGAGGGCGCGAAGTATCTAAGGATAATCAGCGTGGGCTACCTGTTCTTCTGCGCCACCGAGACGCTTGTCGCGTCGATGCGCTGCGTCGAGAGTGTGCGGATAGGGCTGGTGCTCAGCTGCACGACCTTTGTGATAAACATAGGGCTTAACTACATACTGATATTCGGCAAGCTCGGCTTTGAGCCGATGGGCATACGCGGCGCGGCGATAGCCACCCTCACCGCGCGAATTGCCGAGTTCATCATAATATCGGTCTATGTGCGCGTGATAGACAAGAAGCTGCGGATAAAGTTCCGCGAGCTGATATTCAGCCACGCGGGGGTGCTGTTCAAGGACTTCCTGCGCTACGGAATACCGGTGATACTCGGCGGCGTCGTGTGGGGACTTAACATGAACGTCCAGGCGGGAATAATCGGGCATCTGGACAGCATTGCCGCCACCAGCTCGATAACCGTCGCGAACACCGTGTTCTCGATACTGACCGTGCTTGTCTACGGCACGAGCGCCGCCGCCGCGATAATAATAGGCAAGACGGTGGGCGAGGGCAAAGTGGAGCTTGTCAAGCAGTACGCAAAGACGCTTCAGATGATATTTTTCCTGTTCGGACTGGTGTCCGGCAGCCTGATATTCTGCTCGCGCTATGTCGTCGGCTATATCTGGAGCGGGCTGGACGCGGACACCATCGTGATGGTAAAGCAGTTCCTACTCGTCCTGTCGGTCACAAGCGTCGGTTCGAGCTATCAGGCGTGTACGCTGACCGGAATCGTCCGCGCGGGCGGCGCGACCAGCTTCGTCTTCCGCAACGACCTGTTCTGGGTGTGGTGCGTGGTGATACCGTCGGCGGCGATAGCGGCGTGTGTGTTCCACGCCGAGCCGGTCGTGGTGTTCGCGCTGCTCAAGGGCGACCAGATATACAAGTGCGCGGTGGCGCTGATAAAGACCAACCGCTTCAAGTGGATAAAGACGCTTACCCGCGCGAGCGACGAGCTTGCGGCGAAGCCCGAACAATAAAATAATTTTTTGGAGGTGCGTATTTTATGATGCCGAAGAAGATCAACCGAGTGGTTACAACCGCCCAAGGGACGTTTGAGGGTATTCCGCAGGGAAACCCCGCGTTCACCGTGTTCAAGGGAGTGCCCTACGCAAAGCCGCCGGTCGGCGAGTGGAGGTTCCGTCACGCGCAGCCCGCCGAGCCGTTTGAGGGCGTCCGCAAGTGCGACACCTTCCCGCCGATAGCCGTGCAGAACGTCGAGCGCGACTCGGGCTGCTACAACAAGGAGTTCTTCCCGGCGGTCGTGCCTATGAGCGAGGACTGCCTCTATCTGAACATCTGGACGCCGTCGACTGAAGCCGCTGCGAAGCTGCCGGTCATGCTCTGGATACACGGCGGCGGATACACTGCCGGATACGGCTACGAGATGGAGATGGACGGCGAAGCGTTCAGCCGCCGCGGAGTGATACTCGTCACCATGACCTACCGCCTCGGCGCGCTCGGATTTATGGCACACCCCGAGCTTAGCCGCCGCTGCCCGCACGGTGTGAGCGGAAACATGGCGGTCAGCGACTGTGTCGAGGCGCTCAGGTGGATACAGAAGAACATATCGGCGTTTGGCGGCGACCCGTCGAACGTGACCGTCTTCGGGCAGTCGGCGGGCGGCGCAATGACCCAGGCGATGCTCGCCTCCCCCGCGACCGATGGGCTGTTTAAGCACGCGATAGTGCAGTCGGCGGGCGGAATATCCACGCTCGGACCGGAGACAACGATGAAGGACATGGAGGACATAGGCACGCTCATCTGCGAGAAGATGGGTAAGACGATAGACGAGCTTATCGAGATGGACGCCTATGAGCTGACCGTCGGCGCGGAGAAGGTGATGTTCGAGAACCGTATGTTCATGCGCATGGTGCCCTGCGTGGACAATATGCTGCTGAACGGCGCTCCGGGCGCGGTCATCGCCGCGGGAAAGCATCACAACGTGGACATCATGACCGGCTCGGTCGGCGGCGACGGCGGACTGTTCTCGCGCTCGAACGATCCGGAAGTGCAGCGCGCCGTGAGCATGGTCACTCCGCGCGCGTGGGCAAAGGCGGAGACGCTGAACGGACGCAAGCCGCTGCACATCTACTACTTCGACCGCAAGCTGCCCGGCGGCGACGGCGTGGAGGGCTTCAAGGACACGGCGTTCCACTCGAGCGAGCTGTGGTATGTCTTCGGCACGCTCAGCCGCTGCTGGCGCTCGACCGACCCGGGATTCGAGGCGGGCGACTACATCCTGTCCGAGCGGATGACGAGCTACTGGGCGAACTTCGCGAAGACCGGCGACCCGAACGGCGAGGGACTTCCCGAGTGGCAGAGCTACACCTCCGAGCATCCGATGACGATGCACTTTAACGAGAAGACGGTCGCGGCGGAGGACATGTCCGGCGACAAGGTCGTGGAGGACATGGCGAACGAGGCGGTAAAGGAAGCGCTGGGTAAGTAAAGCTGTCACGGGGGGGCGGGGCGC
>CAMNWZ010000154.1 GCA_946566645.1 uncultured Clostridia bacterium | reverse complement strand
GAACGGGTCGCGAATGTTTATCTCCCTGCCCTGATAGACGAGCTTTCCGTCCGGGCAGAGCTCATCGGCTACCGCGTGGAACAGATCCTCGCAGAGATCCATCATGCCGTGGTAGTCGGTGTACGCCTGATACATCTCAAACGCGGTGAACTCGGGACTGTGGCGGTTGTCCATGCCCTCGTTGCGGAACACCTTGCCCATCTCGTAGACGCGCTCGAATCCGCCGATTATCAGACGCTTGAGGTGCAGCTCCAGCTCGACGCGCAGCACCATGTCCATGTCCAGCGCGTTGTGGTGGGTGTGGAAGGGACGCGCGGCGGCGTTGGTCGGCTTGTTGTGAAGCGACGGCGTCTCCACCTCCATGAAGCCCTTCTCCTCGAGCACGCGGCGGAGGATGTGTATTATCTTGGTGCGCTTGACGAAGGTGTCGCGCACGTCGTCGTTCATTATCAAATCGAGGTAGCGCATACGGTAGCGCAGCTCGGGGTCGCGCAGACCGTGGAACTTCTCGGGAAGCGGACGGAGCGACTTTGCGAGCAGCGTGACGGCGGTCGCCTTGACGGTTATCTCGCCTGCGTTGGTGCGGAAGACTTCGCCCTCCACGCCGATTATGTCGGCGATGTCCACCTTTTTGAACTCGGCGTAGCTCTCCTCGCCCACCATGTCCTGGCGCACATATATCTGGATGTTTCCGCTGCGGTCGGACAGGTTGCAGAACGCCGCCTTGCCCATGCCGCGCTTGCTCATCAGGCGGCCGGCGATCTTGACGATGCTGCCCTCGAGCTTCTCGAAGTTCTCCTTTATCTCGCTTGCGTGCGCCTGCTGGTCAAACACCTTCTCGGCAAACGGGTCATGCCCCGCCTGCTGAAGCTCGGCGAGCTTGTCCCGACGTATCTGCATAAGTTCGCTTATCGGCGTATTCATTAAATAAACTTCCTTTCCGTCACTTCCCCAAAAGAATTCTTATCGAGAGATGTTTATGAGCTTGGCGGCAGCCATCTTGCCGCTCGGGGTCTCGTACTCCACCGTCTGTCCCGCGGCGGTGCCGATGAGCGCCCTGCCGAGCGGGCTTTCGTCCGATATTTTACCCTGGCGCGGGTCCGCGTCGTTCGAGCCGACTATCGTGTACGAGCGCTCCTTGCCCGCGACCTCGACGGTCACGGTGCAGCCGACGTCCACCCTCTCGGTGGCGCCCTCCTCGTCGATGAACACCGCGTGCGCGAGGATGTCCTCTATCTCCGCGATGTGGCTGTACAGCTTGCCCTGCTCGTTCTTCGCCTCGTCATACTCGCTGTTCTCGCTCAGGTCTCCGTACGAGCGCGCGACGGCTATCGCCTCGGCAACTTCCTTTTCGCGCACCGTCTTGAGATAGTTCAGCTCCTCCTCATACTGCTTGTAGCGCTCGGAGGTCAGCTTGTGTACTTTAGGTGTCTTATCCATTTTAATGTACCTGCCTTTCATCCTTTTCAGGGTTCCATATCGCATTATAATGACGCGCGGCGGAAATGTCAATAGAATTTGCGAATCGCAGCTCGGATATTCCGACATCCCCCGGGCGCAGAACGCCCTGTCCCGCCGCAGCTGACGCGAGTTCAAGCGGCGGATACTCACTGTGCAGAAAGCTGTCCGGAAGCGCGTAGCGCAGCGTCTCCACCGTCATAAGCCCGACCGCCGGACGCGCGCATCCAACCGCAGTTCCCCGCCCTATGTCGAAGTCCGGCTCGTCAAAAAGTATCTTCAGCTCGGACGCGGCCAGCGCCTCTCTCGACGTGAGCACCGACAGTCCGTAGTCGTACATCAGCTCGCGCGCGTAGCTCTCCGCTCCCCGGTCGACGCAGAGCGCGAGGCTTCGCGTGCGGACGGTCAGTGCTTTCACCGTGCGCTCAAGCTCTCTCGAGCGGCGACGAGCGTATATGCCTATAGTGCAGTCGCCGAGCTGTTCGTGCGCGCTGACCGCTATCTCAGCCATGCACAGCTTTGCGAGGCGCGGCGGAGGCGGAGCTATCCCGCGCGACGCAAGCTCGGACGCTATCGGGCTGCCCTCGGCACACACGACCTCGCGAAATCCGCCCTCGCGGAGCAGCTCAGCCGCCGCGTCGTATATAAACCCTTCGTTTGCGAGCGCGCGACCGAGCCGAAGCTCGAAGGTACGCATCCCGAACCGCACCGTCTTCACGCACTCTATACGCCGCACCGCTCGTCGGCGCGACACCCGCTTTTTCGGCGGTTCATCTGAAAATTTCACAAGCGCAATCATATAAAAAGCTATGCGCCTGCGTCTTCGGATATTCAGTCCTCGGTGTTGAAGCCGCCCTTCATCTGCTGCTTGAGCAGGTTCAGAGCCGCCGTGAACTGCGTGTCCTCGTCGCGCTCGAGCAGATAGAGATTCTTGTCGCTCTGCTGTTCGACCTCGAGGTCGAGCGACACGCCGGTGCCGACGAGCGAGTTTCCGTTCGGCGTGAAATACTCGTTTACCGATATGTTCATCGCGCTGCCGTCGCCGAGAAGGCGGGTCTGCTGGGCATATCCCTTGCCGCTCGTCTCCACGCCGACTATCAGCGCCTTGCCGTATTCACGGAGCGCCGCCGCGAAGAACTCCGCCGCCGAGTAGCTGTCCTGGTTGACGATGACCACCAT
>CAMNWZ010000153.1 GCA_946566645.1 uncultured Clostridia bacterium | reverse complement strand
GTATCCGCTCCATAAGCTTGTTATAGAAATAGAGATTGTGCATCACCGCAAGCCGCATCGCGAGTATCTCCTCCGCCTTGAACAGATGGTGCAGATAGGCGCGCGAGAAGTTGCGGCAGACGTAGCAGTAGCAGCGCTCGTCTATCGGGCTTTCGTCGCGCTCGTACTGCTTGTTTTTCAGGTTTATGCGGCCGTCCAGCGTGTAGACATGGGCGTGGCGCGCGTTTCGAGCCGGAAGCACGCAGTCGAAGAAGTCGATGCCACGCGCGACCGCCTCGATGATGTTCGACGGCGTGCCGACGCCCATCAGATAGCGGGGCTTGTCGACAGGCGCGACCGGGCAGACCGTCTCGAGTATGTCGTACATCACCTCGGTCGGCTCACCCACCGCAAGTCCGCCCACCGCGTAGCCCGCGAGATCGAGCTCGGCGATGCGCTTCATGTGGTCGGCGCGGATGTCGTTGTACGTCCCTCCCTGGTTTATCCCCCAGAGCACCTGACTGGGGTTGACCGCGTTCTCCGCCGAGTTGAAGCCGTCCAGCGCGGTCTTGCAGCGCTCGAGCCAGCGATATGTGCGGGCACAGGAGTCCTCGACATAGTTTCGCGGCGCGGGATTTTCGACGCACTCGTCAAACGCCATCGCTATGTCCGAGCCGAGCCGCGACTGGATGTGCATGCTGTCCTCCGGCGACATGAATATCTTCCTGCCGTCGAGGTGTGAGCGGAACTCGACGCCCTCCTCGGTTATGTGGCGAAGGTCGGCAAGCGAAAACACCTGAAACCCGCCGCTGTCGGTCAGTATCGGGCGCTTCCAGTTCATAAAACGGTGCAGTCCGCCCATCGCCGCGACCGTCTCCTCGCCCGGGCGGAGGTGCAGGTGGTATGTGTTCGACAGCTCGACCTGGCAGCCGATGTTTTCGAGGTCGTGCGCGTCCAGACCGCCCTTTATCGCCGCCTGCGTGCCGACATTCATAAACACCGGCGTCTGAACGGTGCCGTGCGGCGTCGTGTATTCCCCTCGGCGAGCCGCGCCGTCGGTGGTGATAAGTTTGAACATTCCGTGTCTCCTAACCGTGTTTATCTATTCATTATGCCGCTCAGCCGAACTTTTTCTCCAGCTCATCGAGCGTCGGTTGATGCTCCTCCATCCAGTAGGACACACCGCTTTGCTCGCGGTCGAGGTAACGCCCGTTGTACAGTTCGCGCCGAAGCGTGGCGGGGTCTCCGAAGGTGTGCCACTCGCAGAGCAGGTCGTTCACCTCGCGCTCGGTGTAGCGGCGACCCTGCTCGAACTTTCCCGCCAGATAGTGCACCGCGTAGAGCAGCTTCTTCCGCTTTGACGGCAGCCTTGTGAGCCGTCCGTCGCCGTCGACTATTCCCTTGAGTTCAGCCGCTACCCGCTCATCCATCGTTCTCATCTCCTACCGTAAACGACGTCCAGTCGACGCGGTTCAGCTCCATCACCTCGTCCGACTTGGACATTCCGAATTTCTCGTAGAACCCGACCGCGTTCTCGTTCGGGAGGGTGTACACGATTATATCCTTCTCGCCGCCCGCGACCTCCAACGCCTGTGTGAGCAGCCGTCTGCCTATCCCGCGTCGCTCGTAGTCGCGGTCGACGCCGAGGTCGGTTATGAACATCCAGTACGCGAAGTCGGTTATCGCGAAGCACACGCCGACGATCTTGCGCTCGTCGTTTCGCGCGACAAGGCTGATCGACGCGTTCTTGACCAGTTTCGCTATTCTCGGTCTAAAGCGCTCCTTCGGGTACTGCGAGCCGAGGTCGGTGCGGGTCAGAAACTCGACATACTCCGCCGCCGTAAGCCGCTCCCGCGTTATCGTTATCTCCTCCATAAGCTGTCTCCTTATCCCTTAATTTTCTCTATCGAATGAACATGGCGTCGCCGAAGCTGAAAAATCTCATCTTCCGTTCGACCGCCGCCTTGTACGCGTTAAGTATGTTTTCCCGCCCCGCGAGCGCCGAGACGAGCATGATGAGCGTGCTTTCGGGCAGGTGGAAGTTGGTAATCAGCGCGTCTATCGCCTTGAATCTGTACCCCGGATAGATGAAGATGTCGG
This sequence comes from uncultured Clostridia bacterium, assembly GCA_946566645.1. GTDB lineage: Bacteria > Bacillota > Clostridia > Oscillospirales > JAAYOS01 > CANRIN01. Next base: position 567 of record CAMNWZ010000153.1, on the reverse strand, counting down.
TCCAACGCGAACCAGCCTCCATGCTTCCGTCCTCATTTGCGAAGCTCTCAAGCACGCGGCAGGAGGTCGTGCCCACCGCTATCACCCGCCGTCCCTCACGCTTTGCCGCCGTCACAGCCGCCGCCGTGTCCTCCGGCAGTATGCAGAACTCGGAGTGCATCGGGTGGTCCTCTATCTCCTCCTCGCCCACCGGTCGGAAGGTCCCAAGTCCGACGTGCAGCGTGACGAATCGCTCCTCCACGCCCTTTTCGCGTATCCTTTCAAGCAGCTCGGGGGTGAAGTGCAGACCCGCCGTCGGCGCGGCAGCCGAGCCGAGATGCTTTGAGTACACCGTCTGGTAGCGCTCGGGATCGCTCAGCTCCGCCTTTATGTACGGCGGCAGCGGCATACGACCGAGCCGTTCGAGCACCTCGAGGAATATTCCCTCATACTCGAAACGCACCAGGCGGTTGCCGTCCTCCATGACTTCGACTATCTCGGCGGTCATCTCCTCGCCGAAGCTCACCCTCGCGCCGACGCGCAGCTTGCGTCCCGGGCGAACCAGGCACTCCCACATGCCTCCGTCCC
>CAMNWZ010000152.1 GCA_946566645.1 uncultured Clostridia bacterium | reverse complement strand
CATTGACGCGTCGGCGCTCACCACCGAGGAGATAGTGGCGCTCGCGCTGAAGAAGCTCAGCCGTCAGTGAGCGCAAAAATCAGGATGAGGAGGGCGCAAAATGAGCATCGAATTTGACGAGAACGACGACCGAATAGTCTCGCCCACATACAACCAGAGCGACGACCAGGACGCGACTCTGCGCCCGAAAACACTCGAGGAGTACATCGGTCAGGCGAAGGCAAAGGAGAATCTGTCCATCGCGATAGAGGCGGCGAAACAGCGCGGCGAGGCGATGGATCACATCCTGCTGTACGGCCCTCCGGGGCTGGGCAAGACCACGCTCGCGGGGGTCATAGCAAACGAGATGGGCACGAACATACGCATCACGTCGGGTCCTGCCATCGAGAAGGCGGGCGACCTCGCGGCGCTGCTCACAAACCTCGCACCCTTCGACATACTGTTCATCGACGAGATACACCGTCTCAACCGCTCGGTGGAGGAGATACTCTACCCCGCGATGGAGGACTACGCCCTGGACATAATCATTGGCAAGGGACCGAGCGCGCGGTCGATACGGCTTGACCTCCCCCACTTCACCCTCATCGGAGCGACGACGCGCGCGGGGCAGCTCACCGCGCCGCTGCGCGACCGATTCGGCACGGTGCTGCGGCTTGAGATGTACACCGCGGCGGAGCTTTCGAAGATAGTCTCCCGCTCGGCGTCGATACTCGACATACCCATCGAGCCGGAGGGCGCGACCGAGATAGCTCGGCGTTCGCGCGGCACTCCGCGTATCGCAAACCGGCTGCTCAAGCGCGTGCGCGACTACGCCCAGGTGCGCGCCGACGGCGTGATAACCCGCGATGTCGCCGACGCGGCGCTCGGTATGCTCGAGGTGGACGCGATAGGGCTTGACAAGACCGACCGCCGTATGCTCGAAAACATCATCTTCCACTTCGGCGGAGGTCCGGTCGGGCTTGAGACGCTCGCGGCTACCATCGGCGAGGAGTCGGTGACGCTCGAGGACGTGTACGAGCCGTATCTGCTTCAGCTGGGCTTCATCCAGCGCACGCCGCGCGGCAGGATGGCGACCAAGTCGGCGTACGAACACTTAGGCATACCCTTCCAGGGGAATGACAACGGATTTGCACAGCAGTCGTTCGACAATCTATAAAGACAGGAGTGTTTGACATGGCACGACTTTTCGGAACGGACGGCGTTCGCGGCGAGGCGGGCGTAAACCTCACGGCTCGCCTGGCGCTCGAGCTCGGACAAGCGGCGGCGGAGGTGCTGACCGAGGCGGACGCGCACGGCGGTCGACCGCTGGTGATAATCGGCAAGGACACGCGCATTTCAAGCGATATGCTCGAGTGCGCTCTCGCTGCGGGCATCTGCTCGGCGGGCGCGGACGTGCTGCTGCTCGGCACCATCCCCACCCCCGGCGTCGCGTATCTGATAGGCGAGCTGAAGGCGGACGCGGGCGTGATGATATCCGCGTCGCACAATCCCTTCGGCGACAACGGCATAAAGATTTTCGGCGGCGACGGCTGCAAACTCCCCGACCAGATAGAGGATCGCATCGAGGAGCGGATGAAGGCGGGCTGCACCCCCAAGACCGGTGAGCAGATCGGACGCGTGCGCACCGACCCGACCGCCATCAGCCGCTATGTTAAGCACCTGCAGTCCTGCGCGATAAACGACCTGAAGGGGCTGCGAATCCTCGTCGACTGCGCGAACGGCGCGGCGAGCGTCACCTCGCACGACCTGTTCGACGGCTTCGCGGCGGATGTGGACATAATCTGCGACACGCCGAACGGCATTAACATAAACCTCGACTGCGGCTCCACCCACCTCGACCGGCTGTCCAAGCTGGTTGCAGCCGGCGGCTACGACGTGGGTGTCGCGTTCGACGGAGACGCCGACCGCTGCCTCGTCGTGACCGAGAAGGGCAGCGTTGTCGACGGAGACCACATCATGGCGGTCGTCGGGCGCGAGATGATGCAGCGCGGCGCGCTGAAGCACAACACCATCGTCGCGACGGTGATGTCAAACCTCGGCTTCCACAAGTTCTCGAAGGCGAACGGACTGAGCGTGATAACCGCCGCCGTCGGAGACCGCTACGTCCTCGAGGAGATGAAAAAAGGCGGCTACAACCTCGGCGGCGAGCAGTCGGGACACCTCATCTTCCTCGACGACGCGACCACCGGCGACGGTCAGCTCACCGCGATAAAATACCTCGGGCTGCTGTCGGCAAGCGGCGGAAAGGCAAGCTGGCTGGACGCGGAGATAGCCAACTTCCCGCAGGTTCTGAAAAACGTGCGCGTCCCCAACGAGCTGAAGCACTCGCTTGCCGAGCTTCCGGAGATAAAGCAGGCGATAGCCGACGCGGAGGCTATGCTCGGCGAGGGTCGAATACTCGTGCGTCCGAGCGGAACCGAACCGCTTGTGCGCGTGATGACCGAGGGGTTCGAGCAGTCGACCGTCGACGCGGCGTGCGACCTGGTGGTGAAGGCGCTTGAAGGGTTGAAATGAGCTATCCCAAGTCGCAGCGCTTGCAAATCGAAAGCAAATATGATATGATTTATGCGGTCACAGCGACCGCATAAATCATTATATCCGGGTGTAGCGCAGTTGGTAGCGCGCCTGCTTTGGGAGCAGGATGCCGCAGGTT
>CAMNWZ010000151.1 GCA_946566645.1 uncultured Clostridia bacterium | reverse complement strand
AGCGTATAATCGTATATGCAATGCTCTTTGCGATGCTGGTGCCGGCGTGGGTCTACTACGGCGAGGGACAGAGCTGGGGAGTGGTGCTCGGACTGCTTGTCTACACGATGCTGCTGTTCATCGAGGGCATGATAGGCTCGAAAGAGGCGTCGTTTGACAAGCTGTGCATAGCGTTTTTCGCAGGCGTTGTGATACCCTACTTTTTCAGCTCGTTCATACGCATAATTCTGATGCAGGAGCGGTCGTTCGAGGGACGGCTGCTGCTGCTCTATCCGATACTCGGCGCGTTCGGCTCGGACGTGTTCGCCTATCTTTTCGGGCGCGCGTTCGGCAAGCATAAGCTCGCGCCGGCGATAAGCCCTAACAAGACGGTCGAAGGCTCGATAGCCGGATTTGTCATGGCACCGGTCGTCTGCGTGCTCTACACCCTCGTGCTCGACATCCCGATGGGCTACACGATGAACTACGGCGCGGCGATCGTGATAGGCGTCGCGAGCGCGTTTGCGGGACAGCTCGGCGACCTGTCGCTGTCCTTTGTCAAGCGGCAGTCGGGCATAAAGGACTTCGGAAAGATAATACCCGGGCACGGCGGCGTGCTCGACCGGTTCGACAGCGTGCTGTTCACCGCGCCGCTGGTCGAGCTGCTGATGACGCTGTTTCCGATAATGCTATGATGGAGACGCTCACCCTGCTCGGAAGCACCGGATCAATAGGAAAGAACGCGCTGCGTGCCGCAAAGCGTCTGAATCTGCGCATAAAGGCACTCGCGGCGGGTAAAAATGTTACAGAGATGGAAAACACAGCTCGAGAGTTTTCTCCCGAGCTTGTTGCTCTATACGACGAGCGAGCGGCAGGAGACCTTAGGGCGCGGCTTGCGGATACGCCGATAAAGGTCTTGGGCGGCGCGGACGGTGTGCTCGCCGTCGCGTCGACAGCCGCCGACTGCTGTCTCAACGCGATAGTCGGCGCGGCGGGACTGCTTCCGACCCTCGCGGCGCTTGACAGCGTGAAGCGGCTGGCGCTTGCGAACAAGGAGACGCTCGTCATGGCGGGCGCCCATGTGCTGAGGACAGCTCGCGAGAAGGGCGTTGAGGTTCTTCCTGTCGACTCTGAGCACTCGGCGATATTCCAGTGCCTGCGCGGCGAGGAGAAGCGCTTTCGGCGGATAATACTCACCGCGTCGGGCGGACCGTTCTACGGAAAAACTTCGGCGGAGCTTGCGAATGTGACCGCCGCCGACGCGCTGAAGCATCCCAACTGGTCTATGGGCGCGAAGGTAACGATAGACAGCGCGACGCTTATGAACAAGGGGCTTGAGCTTATCGAGGCGATGCACCTGTTCTCGGTCGAGCCGGAGCGCATAAAGATAGTGGTGCACCGCGAGAGCGTGCTGCACTCGGCGGTCGAGTTTGAGGACGGCGCGGTGATAGGACAGATGGGCGTTGCCGATATGTCGATACCGATACAGTACGCGCTGAGCTTCCCGCTTCGCGCGCCGACCGATCTGCCGCCGCTCGAGCTTGAAAAACTGGGGAGTTTGAGCTTTTCGCTGCCCGACCGGCATACATTTAGATGTTTGCCTATCGCAGAGCGTGCCGCTAAGCTTGGGGGTGCGGCGTGCGCGGCGATGAACGCGGCAAACGAGGTCGCGGTCGCGCGTTTTTTGGACGGAAAGACGGGATTTCTCGACATCGCGGACAGCGTCGAGCGGCTGTGCGAGGGCTACTCGGGCGACGCGAGTCCGCAGCGCGCGCTTGAGATAGACCGAGAGGTGAGGGAGAGGGCGCAAAGTCTTTGGAGGTAATCTTATGAGCACATTTCTCTATATTTTGCTTGCAATATTCGTGTTTGGAGTACTAATATTCGTGCATGAGCTTGGACACTTCCTCGCCGCGCGGATATTCAAAGTGCGGGTGCTCGAATTCGCGATAGGCATGGGACCCGCCATCTTCAAGCGTCAGGGCAAGCGCACGCTCTACTCGGTCCGCGCGCTTCCGATAGGCGGCTTCTGCGCGATGGACGGCGAAGACGGCGAGGAAGCCGAAAAGCCGATGATGACGAACGCTCCCGAACTCGGCGAGGACGACGCTCCGTTCTACGAAAAACCGCTGTGGCAGAAGATAATCATACTCGTCGCGGGCGCAGCGATGAACTTCCTCATCGGACTTGTTGTGCTGCTCTGTCTCAGCGCACGTGGCGACGCGCTCGTCACCACCGAGATAGACTACTTCATGGACGGATTCCCCTGTCAGGGCGAGGAGATGCTCATGCCGGGGGACAAAATTGAGAAGATAAACGGCTACTTTATCTTCACAAACGCCGATATTTCGACGTTTTTGGAGCACGACAAGGGCGAGCCGTATGAGATGGAGGTCACAAGAAACGGAGAGCGCCTGACCGTGACCGTTCCGCTCGAGCGCAGGACTTACGAGTACAAGACGCTGGACGAAAACGGAAACGAGATAACGGCGCAGGGCAGCATGTACGGACTGGTGTTTAGGAGCGAGCCGGCGACTATCGGCGGTCGGCTGAAGAACGCTTGGCTCAACGCCATCGACTTTGTGCGCATCGTCAAGGTGAGCCTGTTCGACCTGTTCGGCGGACGAGCGTCGGTGAGCGAGCTGAGCGGCCCGATAGGGATAGGCACCATGATAACCCAGACGGCGCAGCAGTCGATGCCGACGATGTGGATGCTCGTCGCGATGATA
>CAMNWZ010000150.1 GCA_946566645.1 uncultured Clostridia bacterium | reverse complement strand
CTCTAAAGTTTCCGCGCGCTCAGCCTCGGTCATGTCCGCGAGCGAGCTTGTGCCGGTGGACCAGTCGAAGCATTCTGCTTTCATCAGGTAATCTATCGCGTTATTGATAACCTCGTCGTCTATCTCGAGATAGTCGAGTATGATCGGGCGCGTATCCTCGCCGCCGCCCGACTCGTACTGATAGACGCTGTTGTAGGTGTAGGTGACGGTCAGCTTGTCCCCGACTTTCACGTCCTCGGTCAGCGCCGACGCGACAAGCGCTATCTCGCCCGGCTCGGTCGGAAACTCGCCCTCGCGAAGGGCTATCGAGCCGCGCTCAAGCCAGTCGCCCGACGCGGCGGCGACCGTTCCGATGTCACTGCGCTCGCCGACAAACTCCGCCGCAAGGGTGTCCGGCGCGACCTCGAGCATCTTCTCGAGCGTTGTGTCGTCGGCGGCGTAGAACATCGTCTGCCACCTGCCGTACATCTCCTCGCGGCGCTTGTCCTCCGTCCTGTCGAGCGAGTCTATGTATATCGTCGACGCGGTCATGAACAGCACGACCAGCGCTATCACCGCGAAAAGCAGCAGCGTATCCCGACGGCTGCCGCGCATCATTCCGCGCACCAGTTTGTTCGCCCTCGAAAACTTCATCCGCGAGTCCCCCCTTCAAAGCCGAAAATGAAAGATACAAAATCAATTCTTGCAATTTTATTGATTATAGCATCTTTCGGGAGGTATGTCAACACTTAAAAATTTGCGACAGGCGGCGCGCGTTTCAGACTATTTTTTCTTCAGGTAGCGCTCCTCCTCCGAGAACACGCAGCCGCAGTATTTTTGCATGTACAGACCCATCTCTCGTGCGCGGCGCTGTCCCTCTCGGAAGCGCGGTCGGAAGTCGCGGTAGACAAACGGCACGCCGTACTTCTTCTCGAGCGCGCCGCCTATCTCGCAAATCAGGTCGTGTCGCTGATAGGGGCTTATCAGCAGGGTGGTGGAAAAACCGTCAAAGCCGTGCTCGGCGGCGTACTGCGCGGCGCGGTCGAGACGCATGGCGTAACACGCGCCGCAGCGGTCGTCGAGCGACGGCAGTGCCCTCACCCACGCGCGCAGGTCGTACTCGTCGCACACCTCGAGCGGCATGTCTATCGTCTTTGCGTACTCGATGAGCGTGTCGCGGCGAGCCTTGTACTCGGTGTACGGCTGGATGTTCGGATTGAGCCAGAAGCCGTGCGGCTCGATGCCCTCCTCGCGAAGGCTTGCGATGCACTCGACCGAGCAGGGCGCGCAGCAGATGTGAAGCAGTATCGACATTTCGTCACCTCATAATCAATAGTCAAATGCCGAGGGCGGTCAAACCCTCGGCACTGTGATATTTCGTCTTATTTGCCGGAGTTTTCCAGCGACGCGCGGATGAAGTCCCTGAACAGCGGGTGCGCGCGGTTGGGACGGCTCTTGAACTCGGGGTGGAACTGCACGCCCACGAACCACGGATGGTCGCCGCGCTCCATTATCTCGACGAGGCGTCCGTCCGGCGACATTCCGGCTATCCGGAGACCCGCCTTTTCGAGCGCGTCGCGGAAGTCGTTGTTGACCTCGTAGCGGTGGCGATGGCGCTCGCTTATCTCCTCCTCGCCGTATATCTCGCGGACGCGGCTGCCCTCAACCAGCTTGCAGGGGTAGTGTCCGAGGCGCATCGTGCCGCCCTTCTCGGTTATGTTCTTCTGGTCGGGCATTATGTCGATGACCGGCGCGGGCGAGTCCTCGTCGAACTCGACCGAGTTTGCGTCCAGCCCGCAAAGGCTGCGCGCCGTCTCGATGGTGGCGATGTGCAGTCCGAGGCAGATGCCGAAGTAGGGTATCTTGTTCTCGCGCGCGTACTTTGCGGCGATTATCATGCCCTCGATGCCGCGGTCGCCGAAGCCGCCGGGGACGAGGATGCCGTCCACGCCGCGCAGCTTTTCGCCGACGTTCTGCTCGGTGACAAACTCGCTGTCTATCCACTCGATAGTCACGTTCGCCTCGTTCTCATAGCCGCCGTGGTGCAGCGCCTCCACCACCGACAGATACGCGTCGTGGAGGTTGACATACTTGCCGACGAGACCGATCTTCACCTCGCGGTTGGCGGTGCGCATGCGTCGAAGCATGTCGTTCCAGTCGCCGAGGTCGGGCGGGTTGTCGCCGAGGTCGAGCTTGCGGCAGACGACCGTGTCCAGTCCCTCCTTGGCGAGCATCACCGGCACCTCGTAGAGCGAGCTTGCGGTGGCGTTCTCTATCACCTGCTCCTGCGGGATGTTGCAGAAAAGCGAAATTTTCTCGCGGATGTCGCGGGTTATCGGGCTGTCGGTGCGGCAGACTATGATGTCCGGCTGTATGCCTATCGACAGCAGGTCTTTGACCGAGTTCTGGGTCGGCTTCGACTTCAGCTCGCCCGAGCCGGGGATGGCGACGATGAGCGAGACGTGGACGTAGAGCACGTTCTGGCGTCCCACCTCGGTCGCGACCTGACGTATCGACTCGAGATAAGCCTGGCTCTCGATGTCGCCGACCGTGCCGCCTATCTCGACGATGACCACGTCGGTGCCCGGCGTGCCCATGCGGTAGATGCGGTTCTTTATCTCGTTTGTGACGTGCGGTATCACCTGAACGGTGCCGCCGAGGAAGTCGCCGGCGCGCTCGCGGTTGAGCACCGACCAGTATATCTTGCCCGACGTGACGTTGGAATTTGCGGAGGTGTTCATGTCGGTGAAGCGCTCGTAGTGGCCCAGGTCGAGGTCGGTCTCGGCGCCGTCGTCGGTGACAAAGACCTCCCCGTGCTGGAAGGGGCTCATCGTGCCCGGGTCGAC
>CAMNWZ010000149.1 GCA_946566645.1 uncultured Clostridia bacterium | reverse complement strand
GTCCACGATGGTGCGTATGCTCTCCGAGCGGTACGGCATGATAATGTGCGGCGAGAACTACCACGATGCCTTCCCGCGCGACAAGCTCTGCCGCTGGAAACAGCCCGCCCTCTGCTACTTCGACACGATGAGCGGCTGGGAGGAGTGGCTTTCGATGACGCCGAAGGAGCACTGGGAATGGACGCAAAACGTTGCCCGCGAGTGCGTCGAGCTGGAGATACTCGAGCTTATACGGCTGTCGGCGGGCGGGAAGAAGATAGTCGTGGACACGAACATCCCGCCGGACGTGCTGCGTGAGATCTCCGACTACGACCATGTCGCGATAATGCTCTGCGACCCGCCGGACATCTGCGAGAAGAAGTTCTTCGACCGGGACGACCCGGACAAGAAGTTCATGCTCGAGCAGATAAAGCGGTGCAGCGACCCGAACGCGGCGCTCCGAAACTTCAACGCGTGGGCGACCTATCACCCGCCGGAGGAGATAGACTGGAGCGGCACCGGATTCTTCACGCTGACGCGCTCCGACTTCGAGAGCGACACGCGCGAGGAGACGCTCGGCGCGCTCGCAAGTCATTTCGGTCTGAAGTAAGCACGCAAAAAAAGAGGACACCGTTCGGTGTCCTCTTTGTCGTTTTTCGCCTATTTTTTGTAGATGAAAAGCCCGTTAGACGCGGTGTTCTCGGTCTTTGCGTACCCGCATCTCGTCCAGAATTTATCGGCAAGCGGATAGACGGACACATAGAAGTGCTCCGCGCCCGCAAGCCGCATCTGCCGCTCGGCGTGCTCGACTGCCAGCGACCCGTATCCCTTGCCGCGAAAGCGCGGATCAATTCCGATCTCGAGGATGGTGCCATAACCCGGTATCTCGCTGAAAGCCCCGTCCGGCGTGTCGATCGTCCACAGCGCGAACCCGACAGCCTCTCCTTCAAGGCAGACGAAGCAGCCATCTATCTTTCGTTCCGTTGCCATCGAAAACAGGTTGGAGATGAATGCGTCGAGCACCTCCTGCTCGGTGTCCGCGTCCTCGCCCTCGCGATAGTACGCGGTCAGCATTTCGCGGAACACGGGGTAGTCGTCCCGCCGCAGCTCTCTGTAATCAATCGTTGCGGTCACCCCATTTCTCCGCAAGCTTGCGCATCCGCTCGACGACGTTCGGCTTCCAGTGTATCTTCTTCTCGATGTCGGCGCAGGGGAACTCCTTGCAGACCCCGCAGAACCGCGCGCCTCATATCTCGTCGAGTGTCAGCCGAAACGACGGCATGAACGTCTCGCGGAAGTATTTCACTTCCTTGAGGTCTATACTGTCCAGCGCATGGCGGGTCTGCTCCTCGGCGCGGCGGAACTCGCCGTTGCCTGCGCGCAGCTCCTCGACGCATTTGATATGCGCGGCGAGCTTGTCCGCAGCCTTCAGCAGCTCCAGCTCGTCCGCCGGCAGATCCTCGCAGAGCAGCGGAAGATACGCCGCGCGCATCTTGTCGGGAAGGTAGGTCGCAAGCCGCGCCGACGCGTCGCGCTCCATCGCCTTGTACCGCTCGGTCAGCGTCGGGTCGGCGTACTTTATCGGGGTGGGGAGATCGCCGGTCAGCAGCTCGCTTGCGTCGTGGTAGAGCGCCGCCGCCGCGAGGTGGTCGGGGTTGCAGTCCTCGCCGAACACGTCCCGCCGAATGACGCCGAGCGCATGGGCAAGCACCGCCGTCATGTGCGAGTGCTCGCTCAGGTTGTCGCTCAGCGAGTTTCGCATCATGCCCCAGCGAAAGACGTGCTTCATGCGGCTGATAAGCGCGAAAAAGTTATAAGCCATGGTTTATTTGCGGTCGAGCAGCTTGTTTATGCGGTCGATAGGGTCGAGCAGCGCGCTTATCGAGCGGTCGCAGTTGAGCGTGTCGATGACGTACGCGATGAGCTTTGCCATCTCGACCGAGCAGTACCATTCGCGGTGGAGCAGCTCGGGGTTCTGGTATATCAGGTTGGTGGTGAATATCTTGTCGAACAGACCCTGCTCGTAGGCGCGATCCATCCGCTCGAGACCGGCGTTGAACAGTCCGAACGCGCTAAACACCAGTATTCGCTTAACGCCGCGGCTCTTGAGCTGTTCGCATATGTCGATGACCGAGTCGCCGCTTGAGATCATGTCGTCGACGACTATCGCGTTCTTGTCGGTGAGGTCGTTTCCGAGGTACTCGTGCGCGACTATCGGGTTGCGTCCGTCGACCACTCGCGAGTAGTCGCGGCGCTTGTAGAACATTCCGAGGTCGATATTGAGCGCGGAGGTATAGTACATGCAGCGGGACATCGCGCCCTCGTCGGGGGAGATTATGACGGTGTCGTCCGCTCGGAAATCGACGTCGGGAAGGACTCTTTTGACAGCCTTGAGGTACTGATACGCGGGGTTGAGGTTCTCGAATCCGTGACCGGGGATGGCGTTTGCGACATTCGCGTCGTGCGCGTCGCAGGTGATTATGTTGTTCACGCCCAGCCCGACCAGCTCCTGAAGCATCGAAGCGCAGTCGAGGCTCTCGCGGCCGGTGCGGCGGTGCTGACGACCCTCGTAGAGCATCGGCATGATGACGGTGGTGCGGCGCTGCTTGCCGCCTGCCGCGCCTATCACGCGCTTGAGGTCGGCATAGTGGTCGTCCGGGCTCATCGGCACGGTCATGCCGTACATCTTGTAGGTCTCGCCGTAGTTGAAGGGGTCGCAGTAGATGAACAGGTCGTAGCCGCGAACGGTCTCACCGAGAGCCGCCTTGCCCTCGCCGGTGCCGAACCGGGGGCAGGACGCCTTTATGAGGGTGCTCTCGTTCTGACCGCCCCACTCGCGTCTTTCGCGTTCCACCTCGGCAACAAACGGCTCGGTTCCGCGAAGTCCGATTATGCCAAGATGTCCTACCGGCTGATT
>CAMNWZ010000148.1 GCA_946566645.1 uncultured Clostridia bacterium | reverse complement strand
GTGCGCTTCAAGGTGGGACTGGTGTTCCAGTACCCCGAGTACCAGCTGTTCGAGGAGACGGTGGCGAAGGACATCGCCTTCGGTCCGCGCAACATGGGGCTGAGCGACGAGGAGATAGACGAGCGGGTGCGCGAGGCTGCCGCGTTCGTCGGCATAGACGAGGAGAGCCTCGATAAGTCGCCGTTCGAGCTGTCGGGAGGACAGAAGCGCCGTGTGGCGATAGCGGGAGTCATCGCGATGCGCCCGGAGGTGCTGATACTCGACGAGCCGACGGCGGGACTCGACCCGCGCGGTCGAAACGAGATACTCGGGCGGATACAGGAGTATCACCGTGCGACAAACGCGGTGGTGGTGCTCGTGACCCACAGCATGGAGGAGGCTGCGCGCTACGCCGACCGAATAATCGTGCTCGACGACAACGGCATCCATTGCAGCGGAACGCCCGCCGAGGTGTTCGCGCGCGCGGGAGAGCTTGAGGAGATAGGGCTCGACATACCGATGGTGACCAAGGTGTTCCGCGAACTGAAAAAGCGCGGAGTGGCGGTCGACCCGGCGGTGTACACCGTGGCGGACGGCGTGAAGGCGCTTGCCGCACTGAAAGGGGGTCGCGGCTGATGGCTATGCTCAAGGACGTGACGCTCGGTCAGTACTTCCCCGGAACGACACCCGTTCACCGCATGGACCCGCGCATGAAGTTGCTTATGACGATACTCTACATCGTCGTGCTGTTTGTCGCCGACGGACTGCTCAGCTACATCGCGATAGCCGCGTTTCTCGTAACGGTCATCGCAATATCGCACATAAGCCCGAAGGTGGTTTTGAGCGGAATGAAGCCGCTGATAATCATAATCGCGATAACCGGCGTGCTCAACATGTTCTACACACCGGGCGAGGGCGAGCCGCTGCTCAGGCTGTGGAAGCTCACCATATACAAGGAGGGCATCGTCACCGCGGCGTTTATGATAGTGCGCATAATGCTGCTCGTCTGCGGTACGTTCATGCTGACCTACACGACCTCGCCGCTCGAGCTGACCGACGGCATCGAGAGTCTGCTCAAGCCGCTTGAGAAGATACGCGTTCCGGCGCACGAGCTTGCGATGATGATGTCGATAGCGCTGCGATTTATCCCGACGCTCATCGAGGAGGCGGACAAGATAATGTCGGCGCAGAAGGCTCGCGGCGCGGACTTCGACAGCGGGAACATCCTCAAGCGCGCGAAGGCGCTGATACCGCTGCTCGTGCCGCTGTTCATAAGCGCGTTTCGCCGAGCGGACGAGCTTGCGGTTGCGATGGAGTGCCGCTGCTACCACGGAGGCAAGGGACGCACGCGGATGCGGGTGCTTCGGTTCCACTCGGTCGACTGGATAGCGCTGCTCATAATGGCGCTGCTTACCGCGGCGATAATCCTGCTGAAAGTGTTCCCCGTTCCGGTGTTCGGCATATGAGAAACATCGCGCTGCGGCTTGCCTACGACGGCACGGCATACCACGGCTGGCAGGCACAGAAGAACGCCGTCACGGTTTCACAGACCCTGCAGAAGGCACTCGGAGAGGTGACAGGCGAAGTGGTTCGGGTCACCGGATGCGGCAGAACCGACGCGGGAGTGCACGCGCGGACGTATGTCGCGAACTTCTATACGAACTCACAGATACCCGCCGACCGGCTGCCCTACGCCGTCAACGTGCGGCTGCCTCGGGACATAGCGGTCTACCGCGCGGCGGAGGTGAGTGATGACTTCCACTCGACCTTCTCGGCGACGGCGAAGGAGTACACCTACTTCATCCGTCGGGGACGGATACACGACCCGTTTCTGATAAACCGCGCGCACTTCTACCCGCAGGAACCGGACATCGAGCGTATGCGGGCGGCGGCGGCGGAGATGGTCGGCGAGCACGACTTCGCGGCGCTCCGCTCGGTCGGCTCGAACGTAAAGACCACCGTGCGGACGATGCATGAGATCGAGATAACCGAGGACGGCGAAACGGTCGCGATACGCATGAAGGCGAACGGATTTCTCTACAACATGGCGCGCGCTATCGCCGGAACGCTCGTCTATGTGTCGGAGGGCAAGCTCGAACCGACCGACATTCCGGCGCTGCTGAAGTCGAAGAACCGCACCGCCGCGGGACCGACCCTTCCGGCGTGCGGGCTGTACATGACCGGCGTGTGGTATCCGAACGACATAATCTAACTTTTCGAGGAAGATAATGGCAGAGAGAAACGCAAAAATCAAAAAGAGGGAACGGAAGAAGCTCGATCCGCTCGGGATAGTCCTCCGCGTGCTGTTGGTGCTCGCGGCGGTGCTGTTCTGCGTGCTCGCGGTGATAAGCTGGCCGAGCATCCGCGACAACGGATTCTACGCCACCTTCTTCGGAGGAAGCGAGGAGGGCGAAGTCGTCCGCGCGAAAGAGCTGAACTTCGTCGCAAACCAGAAGAACGTGTTCGCGGCGTACCGCGACGGACTTGCGGTGCTCAGTCCGAGCGGGCTTACGGTGATAGGACCGGACGGCGAGGCGGTGCTCGACACCTCCAAGAGCTTCGGCAACCCCGCGCTTGCGGTGGACGGCGACCGTCTGCTTGCATACGACGCGGGCGGCTCGAATATGCTCTACATCGAAAAGGAAAAGCTGATAAGCGACGCGCCGAGCACGCTCGGCATCATAACGGCGTCGATAAACTCGGACGGATGGCGGCTGATAATCGGCGAGCAGAGCGGCTGGAAGGCGGTCGCGTCGGTGCTTCGCCCGAACGGCGAGGAGGCGTACACGATGCAGAGCGCCGAGCGATACCTCACCTCGGGGGACATCGCGCCGGACAGCACGCGGATAGCGCTCGGCGGCGTGCGCCAGTCGAACGCGCAGATAATCTCGTCGGTGTATATATACGACCTTGGCAGCGACGAGCCGATAGCGTTTTGGGAGACGACCGACGGCGTTCCGACCTCGGTGCGCTTCCTCTACGAC
>CAMNWZ010000147.1 GCA_946566645.1 uncultured Clostridia bacterium | reverse complement strand
ATGAAGTTTCTCAAGGGCATGATGTTCGGGCTTATCGCGGGCGCGGTCGCCGGACTGTCGGTCACTCCGCGCACCCGCCGTCACATCATGCACTCGCAGCCCTGCCATACGATGAAGCGACTCTGTCGTTCCATCGAGGATATGTTCTAAAAGCGGAGACAAGCTCCGCTTTTACATAGTTTTTTCGCTGATTCAGTTATATATGAGCCGCTCGATGACCGCCTGACCGCTCACCGTTTTCAGGCGGATGACAAACTCGTCGGCGGCGGATAGCTTCAGCGGCGCGGTCGTTCCGCCCGCCTTCACACTGCCAAGCGAAATGCTGTCCTGGAAAATCTCAACCTCTCCGCACGAATTTTCGGCAAATTCGACCGAAATCGTGCTGTTTTGCGACGATTTGTAGAAGGTGTAGTCGGCGTACTCGTCGATGTCGAGCGCGAGCTTGGTCGCGTCCCATCGGCAGTCGAAGCCGAACCGCTTCTCGGGATAGACGGCAGGCTCGACGATGCGAAGCCCCGACCCCCTGCGGTATCCGCTGAACGCGTCGACCGCGCAGCGACCGTGCCCCGAGTCGAAGTCGGTCGCGCGCAGGGAGCATCCCGGCTCGCGGCGCGCCGATGCGTTCACATTCGGGTTTTCGACGCAGTTTTCGATGAGCATGTTCTCGAGATACTCGTCGAACATCGCCTGCGCCTCGGCGTAGCTCGGACGGTCGCCGCCGCTGGTATATTCGATGAATTTGTTCCAGTTTTTCGGCATTTTCACCGAATACGGCGAGTTTGTGCTGCTCATTTTCTTCCACTGCCAGATATTGTAGCCGATGCCGTTGCGCGCGCAGAGCGGGTAGAGCGCGGCGAACCACTCGGTCGTGTTCTCGCCGCTCTCGCCCAGCCACAGCGGCTTCTGCCACCGCTCGGAGAGAGCCAGCCACTCGCTTATCGCGCCCTCGTCCGGGTTTATGGCGTAGCGGTGGAAGTGGATGAGCATGTTCGGGTCGTAGTCGTGGTTGAAAATCGCGGGGTTGGTCGCCCAGTTGTGACCCTCTATCGAGAACATGTGGCGCTTGTCGTGGACGCGCACCGCCGCTATCGCCTCGTCGTAGAACTGAGCGAGCCTCGGCACAAGATGCGCGCAGGGCTTGCGTCCGTCGTCCGGGCGTATCGGCTCGTTGAGCAGGTCGTAGCCGCCGACTATCCAGCGGTCGGCGTAGCGGCGCGCTATCTCCGCCCAGAGCGCTATCCCCTTCTGCCAGCTGTCCTCGTCGGTGAACAGGCGCGGGAAGTCGTCCACGCAGTCGTCGATGTTCGCGCCGGTCTGTCCGCCGGGAGCGCCGTGCAGGTCGAGGAAGACATACAGGCGGTACTTCTCGCACCGGTCGAGCAGGTCGTCGATGAGTTTGAATCCGTCCTCAAGCCAGGTGATGCCCGGCTCGTCCGCCATCAGCACCCGCCAGTTTATCGGAACGCGCACCGAGTTGCAGCCGTACTCCGCCATGCGCGCTATGTCCTTTTCGGTGACATAGTTTCTGCGGAACTTCTTCCAGAAGTTCTCGGCATATTCGCTTCCCGCAAGCTCGCGCACCGCCTGCTCTATCCTGCGCGGACGGTCGGCATTCCCTCCGGCGCGCCACATGTATCCCTCGCAGAGCAGCCAGTTTCCGAGCCCCCATCCGGTGAGGATTATAGGCTCGTCCGCTCCGTTGCGGATCTCGGTCCCCACAGCGTGCAGAAATCCGTTCACACGGTCACGGGACATCTTCTCGACAGTCGTCATTTTTGCAGTCCTCCCTTTTGAAAATGCATTGTCATTTTACCAACTTATCTCGCAGAGCATACCCTCCCGAATCCGCGCATATAGTGAAGCGAGCAAAACGCGGAAGAGGTGGGTGGCTTGAAGACAAACATCGAAGCGCGGGCGGAGACGTTCGCGCGCTACATAATTGAAAACCGCGCGACCGTGCGTGACGCCGCAAAAGCGTTTGGGATAAGCAAATCTACCGTTCACAAGGACATCAGCACCCGTTTGCAGACCTTCAATCGCTCGCTGTACCGCGAGGTTTGCGAGGTGCTGGCAAAGAACAAGGCGGAGCGACACATCCGCGGCGGCGAGGCGACCCGCCGAAAGTACAAAACGAAAAACGTGGGGGACTAATCCTCCACGTTTTTTTCCTGTTTATAGAAGCAGCAGTAGTCGCCGTGATTGCTTATCCGCTTCGCGTCGTACATAGCGGCGTCGGCGGCTTTGGACAGTTCCTCGAATGTCCTGCCGTCCTGCGGGTATCGCGCGATTCCGCAGCATATCGACGACCGCACGCCCTCGAACTTGTCGATGCCCGCGACGCCGGCGATGGCAAGCTCCGCCTTTTCCCTCGCGCGTCTCACATCGCTCAGTCCCTCGGTGTACACTACGAACTCGTCGCCGCCCGCCGAGCGCCGCGATATCGGGTCGCTCGCTCGGAACGCGCGCCGTATCTCCGCGGCGGTCAAGCGCAGAAGCTCGTCGCCCGCGTCGTGCCCGTACGCGTCGTTGACCTTCTTGAGCGAGTTCGAGTCGAAGAAGTAGAACATTCCCTCGCGTCCGTTCAAAAGCGCGCTCACCTGGTGCTCAAACGCGGCGTAGTGAAGCAGTCCGGTCAGCGGGTCGGTCGACTTCTCCTTCTCCAGTCGAAGCTCGCGCTGCTTGCGCTCCTCTATGCTCATTATCTGACCGATGCGCATGCGGCTTCCGCCCGACTCGACCTGCTCGATGCGGCACTCGCACCACACCCAGCTTCCGTCGCGCGCCTTTAGACGCAGCTCGGTGGCAGCCGACCTGTCCTTAGCCTCTTTGAACATATCCCTCGCGCGCTGCTGGTCCTCCTCATGGACATGGGCAAACTCCGCCTCGCGGCAGTGCTCTATCTCGATCCTGTCCATCAAAAAGCGCGGCGTGCTGTTTATCGTGAAGGTCATGCGGTCGCGCTGAGGGTCATACTCGAATATCAGCGTGTCGAAGTGGCTCGCGATGGCGCGGAACTTCTCCGCCTGAAGGCGCAGCAGCTCGCTCTTGCGCGTAAGCGCCCGATATACCAACGCGAGCGCTATCGCGGCACCGATGACAAGCACCGCCGCGACGACTATC
>CAMNWZ010000146.1 GCA_946566645.1 uncultured Clostridia bacterium | reverse complement strand
CCTACACGACGCTCTTCCGATCTACGAGAAGATCCGCCTGCACTCGCTCGACGCGGGTCACGCGGTCAAGGACGAGGGCAAGCCGAACGACCTCATCGAGCGCATCGCAGCCGACCCGGCGTTCGGAATGAGCGAGGAGCAGCTTCGCGCGGGACTTGAGCCGTCGCGCTACATCGGACGCAGCGCCGAGCAGGTGCGCGAGTACCTCGCCGACGAGGTGCGCCCGACCATCGAGAAAAACAAAGCCCGCCTTCCGAAAAAGGAAAGCGAGCTGAAAGTCTGATGAAGATATACATAATCGGCATTGTGGCGGCGGGGAAGACTACATATTCCCGCCGCCTTTCCGAAAAACTCGGAATACCGGCGTACGAGCTGGACAAGGTCATCTACGCCACCCGTCCGGACGGCGGTCAGCGAAAGCGTTCGCCGGAGGAGCAGATGGAAGTGTTCGAGCGCATCGACGCGGCGGGCGACTGGATAATCGAGGGCACGTACCGCCCGACGCTCCACTGCGTGCTCGACATGGCGGACAGGATAATCTTCCTCGACCCGCCGCTGAAACTGCGAAAGAAGCGCATCTTCGAGCGTTGGAAGCGTCAGCGCCGCGGCGAGGAACAGTGCGACTACAAGCCGAGCTTTCATATGCTGCGCATGATGTACCGATGGACACGGAACTTTGAGGTCACACGCCCCGCTTTTGAGGAAATGCTGTCGAACTACGCGGACAAGCTCGAGCACATAACCGAGCCGGTCTAGTCGGCAAAACCCTCGGCAGCGGCGTGGGCGCAGAAGGCACGCATACAGCACTCGCGGCAGTTCGGACGGCGCGCGACGCACACGGCACGACCGTGCAGCACCAGTCGATGGCAGAAGTTTCCCGCCTCATCGGGGGGCAGTATCTCGCGAAGCTGCATCTCCACCTTGGTCGGGTCGGTACCATTGGTAAGCCCGAGCAGGTTGGTTATTCGGATGCAGTGCGTGTCGCAGACATAGCTCGGTTTGCCGAAGATGTCGCCGAGCACGAGATTTGCGGTCTTGCGGCCTACGCC
This sequence comes from uncultured Clostridia bacterium, assembly GCA_946566645.1. Classification (GTDB taxonomy): domain Bacteria; phylum Bacillota; class Clostridia; order Oscillospirales; family JAAYOS01; genus CANRIN01. The sequence goes on along the minus strand of CAMNWZ010000146.1, from coordinate 2,082 downwards.
CGGTATCTTGAGAAGCTCCTCCATTGTATCCGGAACCTTCCCGCCGTAGTTGTCGAGAATGACGCGGGCGGCTGCCTTGAGGTCGCGCGCCTTCATGCGGAAGAATCCGGTCGGGCGCACCATCTCCTCAAGCTCGTCTATGTCCGCGTCGGCGAACGCCTCGAGCGTCGGATACTTGGCGTACAGATCCTTCGTCACAATGTTCACCCGCGCGTCGGTGCACTGGGCGGCGAGTCGGGTGGAGAAGAGAAGCTCGTAGTCCTTGCCGTAATCGAGCGAGCAGACCGCGTCGGGGTATTCGCCTTTCAGCGCGTCGATGCAGGAGAGAGCCTGTTTTTTCTTGTCCATGTGTTTTCACCTCCGTGCGACAAATTGTAGCACATTTCGAGCACAAATTCAAGCGCGGCGGTCAGTTTGATATTTTGAAAGGATAGATATGAAATTAGAAAAGATTGAACGAAACAATGTCGTCTGCGCCGTGGTTCGCGGCGGAGAGCCGGTGATAGTCGACGCGCAGTCGGCGTTGGATGTTCTGATGACGGCGAAATACGACCTCGGAACGGCTAATATCGTCATCGACAAGAAGCTGATAGCGGAGGAGTTTTTCGTGCTAAGCTCGGGACTTGCGGGCGAGATTTTGCAGAAATACGTCAACTACGGCGGCAGAATAGCCATCTACGGCGACTATTCGCGCTATACGAGCAAACCTCTGAAGGACTTCATCTACGAGAGCAACAAGGGGCACGACGTGTTCTTCGTCTCCGCCGAGGAGGACGCGATAGCGATGCTGACACGATAGCCACGCGGCGGTTGAATTTTCGCGTGAAATCGAATATAATATAAGCAACTCACACGAAAGGGAGTGTCCGAGATGGTTGAAAAAGTCCTTGAGTTTCTGACAAACGCCGACCCGGAGGTCGGTGCGGCGGTAGAGAAGGAGCTTATGCGCCAGCGCCGCAACATCGAGCTTATCGCGTCGGAAAACATCGTCAGCGAGGCGGTGATGCTCGCGGCGGCGAACGTGATGACAAACAAGTACGCCGAGGGTACGCCGAAGAAGCGCTACTACGGCGGCTGCGAGTATGTCGACGAGCTGGAGAATTTAGCGAGAAAGCGCGCGTGCAGCCTGTTCGGCGCCGACCACGCGAATGTCCAGCCGCACTCGGGCGCGCAGGCGAACCTCGCCGTGTTCTACGCTTTTTTGCAGCCGGGGGACACGGTGCTCGGCATGAATCTCGCGCACGGCGGGCATCTGTCGCACGGCAGCCCCGCCAACATCTCGGGAAAATATTTCAACGTCGTGCCCTACGGCATTGACGACACGACCCATCGCATCAACTACGATGAGGTGCGCGCGCTCGCGCTCGAGCACAAGCCGAAGCTCATCGTTGCCGGTGCGAGCGCCTATCCGCGAGTGATAGACTTCGAGAAGTTCGCTGAGATAGCGCAGGAGGTCGGCGCGATACTGATGGTGGACATGGCGCATATCGCGGGACTTGTCGCCGCGGGCGAGCACCCGAGCCCTGTGCCGTACGCCGACGTGGTGACCACCACCACTCACAAGACGCTGCGCGGTCCGCGCGGAGGTCTCATCCTCTGCAAGAAGGAGCACGCGAAGACGATAGACAAGGCGGTGTTCCCCGGAATACAGGGCGGACCGCTCGAGCACATCATCGCGGCGAAGGCTGTCTGCTTCGGCGAGGCGGCAAAGCCGGAGTTCAAGGAGTATCAGCACCGCGTGGTCGAGAACGCCGCCGCGCTTGCCGACGGACTGCTCCGCCGAGGCTTCGACCTCGTCAGCGGCGGAACGGACAACCACCTCATGCTCGTCGACCTGCGAAACTTCGGCGTGACCGGTAAGGATATGGAGGCGCGGCTGGACGACGTCCACATCACCGCAAACAAGAACGCCATCCCGAACGACCCGGAAAGCCCGTTTGTCACAAGCGGCATCCGCGTAGGCACGCCAGCGATAACCACGCGCGGATTCGTTAAAGAGGACATGGACAAGGTCGCCGAGCTTATCCACCTCACCGCGACCGAATATCCCGCCAAGACCGAATATATCCGCGCGGAAGTGGC
>CAMNWZ010000145.1 GCA_946566645.1 uncultured Clostridia bacterium | reverse complement strand
CGAGTATGACAGCTTGTCGCTGCCGGCGGGCAGATACCGCTCGCAGACGGTGGAGATAGGCAAAGCCGCCGGCCATAACTGGTGGTGCGTGCTCTTTCCTCCGCTCTGCTTCGCGTCGGCAGAGGAGGTTATCGAACAGGCGAACGCTTCGGGAATGAGCGAGGAGGCTGTCGAACTGATGACCGAGGACGGTCAAGATGTACAAATTCGCTTTCGGCTGCTCGAGCTATTGCAGGAACTTGCACATTTTCTTTTTTGATTGAGCGTTTTGAGGGTTAAAACCGCCCTTTTCGGCTCGAACGGTGACGATAAAGATTTTTTTGCTTTTTTGCACATTTATACTTGATAATTTCCCCGCTTTCTGCTAAAATATAGACAAATATTTAGGGGCGCTTTTTACCGTCCCCTGCCAAGTCACTTTCCCGGGTGTCTCGACAGGGCCTTCAGGCGGTAGACAGCGTCAGGCAAAATTCATCAAAGTGAGGGTTATATCGTATGACAGAAATTCTTTATATCTTTGAGAGTTTGGGTTCGACGGTATTCGTTGTCGCGGCGTTGCTCTGCCTCGCCGTCGGCGCGCTCGGATTCAAGCTCGACAAGCCCTGCGTGGTGGTCGTGTCGCTGATACTCGGATTCATCATCGGCCACTTCCTCAGCATGGCGGCTTGGAACGAGGGTATCGGTACCATCTACCTCGGCTCTTGTATCGGACTTCTCTCGCTGCTCGTTTCGATCAAGGTTCGCCCGGTCAAGCGTTTCTTCCTTGGCGGCGTTTCGGTGTTCCTTGCGGTTTCGGTCATCGTGCTCATAATCGCCAACTCCATCGGCGGCACCAAAGTTACTTACGACTTCTTCGCTCTGCAGGACGGCATCTATCAGGAGACTTCGGTTTCCATAAAGCAGGCTGACCTGAAGAAGGAGATGGCGGCTATAGTCGGTGTTGACGCCGGCGAAGTCAAGGCGAAGCTGAGCGAGGACAAGATGCACGTTACCTTCGACATGCCCGAGGCTAACTACAGCCAGCTGACCGCCTACGGCACCAGCCTTGTCGAGCAGCACAAGGACATGATCAACAGCGTTGAGATCTCCAGCTACTCGAGCTGGTGGATGATCTCGCTTATCATCGGCGCGATCGTGGGTATCGTCTGCGGCATCCTTGCTCAGTTCAAGGAGAAGTTCATGCAGATACTCGGAACGAGCGTATTTGCCGGAGTCTTCGGTTCCACCTTCGCGTACCTCGGACTCGGCAAGCTCACCCCGATCCTCGTCGCTCCGCTGCTTGCCGTTGGTGCGTTCTTCCTTCAGAAGTACATCAACCGCAACAAGGCAAACGACCTCGGCGAAGCTCCTTCGCAGCAGCTCCCGACCGTCTGATTTCAGAACAAACCCGAAAAATCCTCCGGGAAACCGGAGGATTTTTTATATCCGGAGGTTTCAAATGCTAAGGCTACTGTTCGCTCCCCCCTACTCCGACCTGTGCGGCGAAGTGATACGGAGAAACGCGGAACGTGAGAGATCGTTCCTCATTGTGCCGCGTCACTATTCGCACGAGTGCGAGCGTCGGCTGTGCGAGGTCCTCGGAGACACCGCGTCCGCTAGGATGGAGGTGCTGTCGGTAGACCGGCTGTACGCGCGCGTCGCGTCGGAGGTGGGCGGCGCGTCCGAAAGATTTCTCGACGACGCGGGACGACTGCTTGTCGCCTATTCCGCCGCGCAGCGCGTGTCCTCGCAGATGCGCGTGTTCGCGGGTGAGCTGCGCCGCACCGAGTTTCTGACCGAGGCGCTGCGCATCATCGACGAGTTGCAGTCCTGCCGTGTGGAGCCGGAGGCGCTTGGACGCGCGTCCGAGCTCGCGAACGGTGACCTCGGCGATCGGCTTCACGACCTCGTGCTCATCGCCGAGAGCTATTCGGCGGAACTTGCCGTACGCGGCGCGCGTCGCGACCGCATATCCGCGCTCATCGACCTTCTCGACTGCGGATGGGCGGAGGGCAAGACCTTCGCGTTCTTCGGATATACCGAATTTACCGAACAGGAGACGGAACTCTTGCGAAAACTCCTGCGTACAAGCGAAGTGACCGTCGCGCTCGGCTGCGATCGGTCGCTCATCAACCCCGCGCTCGGCAAGGACGACCCGCTCTACGCCTATGCCCGCACCGCCGGACGGCTCACTCGTCTTGCCGAGAGCGAGGGAATAAAACTCGAGGTCGAACAGTTCGTCGAACCGCACGACAGCCGTCCGCCCGAGCTGAAGTTCATCACCAATGAGTTCATCGCGGAGGCGGGGCTGAAATTCGACGGCAGCCCGGACGCGGTCATACTTGCGGAGGAGCGGTCGACGTGGAGCGAGTGCGAGCGCGCCGCCGCATACATTTTGGACGCCGTGCGCACCAAGGGATGGCGGTTCCGCGACTTTGCGGTGGCGCTGCCCGCGGGCGACGAGTATCTGAGCGCGCTCGAGGCGGTGTTCGGCTCGTGGGGCATACCGATATTTATGGACAGCGTCGATTCGGCGCTCGGCACGCCGGTGCTGTCCGCGTTCACCTCGGCGCTCGACATCCTGCGAAACGGATTTGCGTCGGAGGACGTGCTGCGCTACCTGAAAAGCGGGCTCAGTCCACTCAGCTTCGAGGGCTGCTGCGAGGTGGAGAACTACGCCTACGTTTGGAACATAAGCGGCGGCAAGTGGCTGTCCGACTGGATCGGCAGTCCACGCGGATTCTCCGCGACGCTCGACGACGCGGACATCAGAACGCTTGACAGGCTCAACCGCCGCCGAAAGCAGCTCGTCGAGCCGTTCGAGCGCTTCAGAGCGACGATACGCCCCGGCGAGAGCCGCAAGGCGGGCGACATTCTTCACGCGTTCTACGACCTGCTCATCGAGCTTAGACTGGACAGGCGGATAGCTGCCGCCGCGAGGCAGTACGCGGAAGCCGGTGAGCTCAAGACCGCGGGCGAATATTCGCAGCTCTGGGGCAAGGTCTGTGACCTTATGGACGAGTTTTTCGAGCTTGCGGGCGACGAAACGATGAAATTCGACGAGTTCGCGCAGCTGTTTGAACTGCTGCTCGGCGGCGTGAGCGTGGGCACCATACCTCCCGCGCTGGACGGCGTTCCGGTCGGCGAGGTCGGTCGACTGCGCCATCGCACACCGAAAGCTCTGCTGATACTCGACGCGCGCGC
>CAMNWZ010000144.1 GCA_946566645.1 uncultured Clostridia bacterium | reverse complement strand
GTTCTATCTCGACGCGGCGGACAAAACCGTCCTAAATGTTATCTTAAGCCGCGCTGTAAACGAAATTGTGAGGGATTTGAATGAAAATTCTTGTGATTAACGGACCTAACCTGAACATGCTCGGCATTCGCGAACCGAACATCTACGGCAAAAGCAGCTACGCCGACCTCTGCGAGCTTGTACAGTCCGCCGCGGCGGAGTTCGGCTGCTCGGTAGAGCTGTTCCAGTCGAACCACGAGGGCGCCATCGTGGACAAGATCCAGTCGGCGCTCGGAGAGTTCGACGGCATCGTGATAAACCCCGCCGCCTACACCCACACATCGGTCGCGATACTCGACGCGCTCAAGGCGGTGGCGCTGCCCGCGGTCGAGGTCCACATCTCCGATGTGTCCGCGCGCGAGCCGTTCAGACAGATAAGCTACGCGGGAATGGCGTGCGTAAAGACCTTCGCTGGCTTCGGCTTCGAGGGCTACCGCATGGCGATAGAGCACCTTATGAAGCATCTGCAAAGCCCGCAAAGCCCGCAAAACGACGTGTAAATCAAATAATCGACGATTTTTGCTATTTGTTAAATAACGTAAAAAAGAGGCTCCTTTGAGCCTCTTTTGCGTTAATTTACGTAAAATCACTTGACAGCCGCAGTCTGCCGCCCTATAATATATTGGATAGATTTTGCAGAAAAATCTTATCGTATCAACTTTGGGAGGAAGAAATGAGTTTCAGCATAATCGCCACCGGCTCCGCGCTTCCGAAGAAGGTCGTGACAAACGACGACCTCGCGCAGTTCCTTGACACCTCCGACGAGTGGATAGTCACTCGCACCGGCATAAAGACCCGTCACGTCGCGACCGACGAGACGACCTCATCCCTTGCGGTGGAGGCTGCGAAGAACGCGCTCGACATGGCGCATCTCTCCCCCTCCGACCTCGACCTCATCATCTGCACCACCGTCACGCACGACTACATCACGCCGTCGCTTGCGTGCGTTGTGCAGGGCGAGCTCGGCGCCAACTGTCCCGCGCTGGACATAAACGCGGCGTGCAGCGGTTTTCTCTACGCGCTCGACGTCGCGGACGGATATTTCGCGCGCGGACGGGTGGAAAAGGTGCTGGTAGTTTCGAGCGAGCTGCTCACCCGCATTACCGACTGGCGCGACCGCGCGACCGCCGTTCTTTTCGGCGACGGTGCGGGCGCGGTGGTGCTCGGCAGGGGCGACGCCCTCCGCTCGATAAAGATAGGCGCGAAGGGCAATCCCGACCCGCTCTACTCCCCCAACGTCGGCGGAATTTCGCCGTGGCGCGCGGACAAGACCGAGCCCGAGTGCTTCCTGCACATGAACGGTCAGGAGGTGTTCAAGTTCGCGGTCAGCACGGTCAGCGCCGACCTCATCGACGTCGCGCAGGAGGCGGGCATCGACGTAAGCTCGCTCGACCACGCGGTGCTGCATCAGGCAAACCTCCGCATACTCGACGCGGCTGCGCGCAAGTGCGGTCTCGCGCCCGAAAAGATGGAGGTCATAATCGACGAGACGGGCAACATGAGCTCCGCCTGCATACCGATAGCGCTCGACCGGCTAGTGCGCAGCGGACGGCTTCACAGCGGCGAATGGGTCGCGCTCGCGGGCTTCGGCGGAGGGTACACCTCCGGCGCCGCCTGCTTCAAGTGGGATTAAAAGGTCATCACCTTTTTAATCATAAACTAATCTATAATTTGTAAGGAGTTTTGAAAATGAGCACTTTTGAACGCGTAGTTAAGATCCTGAATGACATGGACGCCGGCGAGGGCATCGAGCTTACCCCCTCCACCACCTTTGAGGAGCTGGGACTCGATTCGCTGTCGGTCGTCGAGATAACCATGAGCTGCGAGGACGAGTTCGGCATCGAGATAGACACCGACTCGAACCCGACCACTCTCGGCGAGTTTGTCGAGCTCATCGACGCGAAGCTCGGAGAGTAAGCCATGCTTAAAACCCCGATTTGCGAGCTTGTCGGCATCGAGTACCCCGTCTTTCAGGGCGGAATGGCGTGGATTGCCGACGCTTCGCTTGCCGCGGCGGTCAGCGAGGGCGGCGGTCTCGGCATAATCGCCGCGATGAACGCCGGCGCCGACTGGCTTCGCGGTCAGATAGCCGAGCTGCGCAAGCGTACCTCCAAGCCGTTCGGCGTGAACGTGATGCTTATGAGCCCGTTTGCCGACGAAGTCGCCGCCGTCTGCGCCGAGGAGAAGGTCCCTGTCGTGGTCACCGGCGCGGGCAATCCGGGCAAGTATATGGACATGTGGAACGCCGCCGGCATAAAGGTCATACCGGTCGTCGCGTCCACCGCCATGGCAAAGCTGGTCGAGCGCCGAGGCGCGGCGGCTGTGATTGCCGAGGGCGGCGAGAGCGGCGGTCACGTCGGCGATCTCACCACGATGGCGCTCGTACCACAGGTCTGCGATACGGTGAACATCCCGGTCATCGCGGCGGGCGGAATAGCCGACGGTCGCCAGATGGCGGCTGCCTTCCTGCTCGGCGCGTGCGGAGTTCAGGTCGGAACGCGTTTCCTCGTGGCAAACGAGTGCACCGTCCATCAGAACTACAAGAACAAGATACTCGCCGCGAAGGACATCGACACGATGGTCACCGGCAAGCGCCTCGGACATCCCGTCCGCGCGCTGAAAAACGCGTATATGCGCGAGTATTTCAAAAATGAGTACAGCACCATGAGCGACGAGGAGCTGGAGAAGTTCGGCTCGGGAGCGCTGCGTCGTGCGGCGGTCGAGGGCGACGAGAAGGGCGGAATGTTCCTCAGCGGACAGGTCGCGTCGATGGTCACCAAGGAGCAGCCGGCAGCCGAGATAATCCGTGACCTCTGCGAGGGTGCGGAGAAGGTGCTTGGGAGCGCGTCGACATGGGTAAGATAGCCTTTCTCTTTCCCGGACAGGGCGCGCAGCATCCCGGCATGTGCGCGGGGCTTGACGCGTTCGACGCCGCGAAGTCGGTGCTCGGCGCAGTCTCGACGATACGCCCGGACGCGCTCGAACTCTGTCTGAACGGCAGCGCGGAGGAACTTTCAAAGACGATAAACACCCAGCCCTGCATGTTTATGGCAGAGCTGGCGGCGGCGCGCGCGCTCGAGAGCCTGGGCATACGCGCCGAAGGCTGCGCGGGCTTCTCGCTCGGCGAGATAACCGCGCTCGCGTTTTCGGGTGCGCTGTCCGACGCCGACGGAGCAAGGCTTGTGTGCATCCGCGCCGAGCTTATGCAGTCGGCA
>CAMNWZ010000143.1 GCA_946566645.1 uncultured Clostridia bacterium | reverse complement strand
AAGAAAACTTAGGATAAAGGAACTTATCGAGCGCGGAAAGAAGCTCGGCAAGCTCGAGTCCGCCGAGGTCAAGGCGGTCATCGACGAGCTCGGTCTGGACGACGACAACATCGAAAAGCTCTACGACACGCTCGAGAGCCTGTCGGTGGAGATAGTGGTCGAGGGCGAGGACATCGAGATAGAGGCGCTTGAGCCGATCGACGACGACCTCGACGTCCCGCCGGAGGAGCTTGAGGCGATGGAGGAGATACCCGAGGACGAGCTGAGCGATCCGCAGGCGCTCGCCGAGGGCATCAAGACCGACGACCCGGTGCGCATGTACCTCAAGGAGATAGGCTCGGTCGATCTGCTGTCCAGCGCGGACGAGGAGATAGAGCTTGCGAAGCAGATAGGCGAGGGCACCAAGGCAAAAGAGCTGCTCGAAGCTCTTGAGAAGGCGCGCCAAAGCGGCGAGGAGCTTACCGGCGAGCTCGCTGACATTGACGAGGAGAAGGAAGCCGAGCTGAAGAAGGCGGTAAAGGTCGGCGACAAGGCAAAGAAGAAGCTGACCGAGGCGAACCTGCGCCTGGTGGTGAGCATCGCCAAGCGCTACGTCGGACGCGGCATGCTCTTTCTCGACCTCATTCAGGAGGGCAACCTCGGTCTTATCAAGGCGGTCGAAAAGTTCGACTATACCAAGGGCTACAAGTTCTCGACCTACGCCACCTGGTGGATACGCCAGGCGATAACCCGCGCCATCGCCGACCAGGCGCGCACGATACGCATACCCGTACACATGGTGGAGACGATAAACAAGGTCATCCGCGTCAGCCGTCAGCTGCTTCAGGAGCTGGGTCATGACCCGCAGCCGGAGGACATAGCCGAGCAGATGGGCATGCCGGTGGACAAGGTGCGCGAGATAATGAAGATAGCGCAGGAGCCGGTGTCGCTCGAGACGCCTATCGGCGAGGAGGAGGACAGCCATCTCGGCGACTTCATACCCGACGAGGACGCGAGCGAACCCGCCGAAGCCGCGAGCTTCGCGCTGCTCAAGGAGCAGCTGGTGGAGGTGCTGTCCACCCTGTCGCCGCGCGAGGAGAAGGTGCTCCGTCTGCGCTTCGGCATAGAGGACGGCAGAACCCGCACGCTCGAGGAGGTGGGCAAGGAGTTCAACGTCACCCGCGAGCGCATCCGTCAGATAGAGGCGAAGGCGCTGCGCAAGCTGCGTCATCCCAGCCGCTCGAAGAAACTCAAGGACTTCCTCAACTGACTTGCATAGCGGCTGCATCTGTGCTATAATTAAGTGTTGAAACTCGCGCGAAAGTGCGCGTACATAATCAAAAATTTGCGTCCCGAGCGGACGCGTGGAAGGTGTGAATCTGATGTCCGGACATTCCAAGTGGCATAACATTCAGGCGAAGAAGAGCAAGACCGACGCGCAGAAGGCGAAGATATTCACCAAGATGTCGCGCGAGATAATCCTTGCGGTGCGCGACGGCGGCCCGAACCCCGACTCGAACGCCAAGCTCGCGAGCCTCATCGCCAAGGCGAAGGCGAACAACGTGCCGAACGACAACCTCAAGCGAGTGATAGAGCGCGCGAGCGGTTCGGCGGACGGCGCGAACTACGAGTCGATAACCTACGAGGGACACGGCCCGAGCGGCGTCGCGGTGATAGTCGAGGCGATGACCGACAACCGAAACCGCACGGCGAGCGAAGTCCGCCACGCGTTCGACAAGTTCGGCGGCTCGTTGGGCGTGACCGGATGCGTGAGCTGGTCGTTCGACCAGAAGGGCGTGCTGGTGATAGAGCGCGGTGATCTGGACGAGGACAAGGTGATGATGGACGCCATCGAGAGCGGCGCCGACGAGTTTGAGGCGACAGACGAGACCTTTGAGATAACCACCGCGCCCGACGACTTCGACTCGGTGCTCGAGGCGCTCGAAAAGCTGGGTTACAGCTTCATCGAGGCGGAGGTCGAGATGGTGCCGCAGACCTACGTCACCCTCGGCGAGGAGGACAAGGTCAAGATGCAGAAGATGCTCGACCTGCTCGAAGACAGCGACGACGTGCAGGAGGTCTGGCACAACTGGGACGAGGAAGAATAAGCCGCAAAAACCGCCTGAAAGGGCGGTTTTTTGCTTGAATGGAGGATCGAATCATGCGTATCGGCGTAATGCAGGCGACCAGTCAGCGGGAGAAGAACTCAATGCTGTACGAGTGCACAAAACTCGCGGCAAAGGACGCGGAAGTGGTAAATTTCGGCGTGTTCCCGGACGAAAACGCGAGCATATCCTACATCGAGACGGCGATCGGCGCGTGCCTGCTGCTCGCGAGCGGCGCGGTCGACTTCGTAGTGACCGGATGCTCGAGCGGACAGGGGATGATGCTCGCGATGAACAGCCTGCCCGGGGTGCTCTGCGGCTATCTGCCGACGCCGTCCGACGCGTTTCTCTTCGGAAGGATAAACGGAGGCAACGCCGCGTCGCTGCCGCTCGGACTCGGGCACGGCTGGCTCGGCGAGCTGAACATGCAGGACACGCTTCGCAGGCTGTTCGACGGCGAATTCGGATGCGGATACCCACCCGAGGAGGCGGAGCGCAAGCGTGCCGACACCATGCGGCTGAAGGCGATAAACGAGTCGGTAAAGCGACCGCTCGCCGAAGCGCTTCCGCTGCTCGACCGCGAGCTTGTAAAGAAGGCGCTCGGGCGGGTGTTCGACTACATACTCGAGCACGGACGGAGTGAAACCGTCAAGCTGCTCGAAAAGTACCGATAAGGAGGAGAAATCATGGAAAAGTGGAAGCTGATAAGCTCTAAATATCCGTATAAGTCGAAGTTCGGCAACCTGCGGCTCGACCGTGTTCAGCTGCCGAATGGGAACATAATCGAGGAGTATAACGTGATGGAGTACACCGACTGGGTCAACTGCGTCGCGGTCACGCGGGAGGGCAAGCTGCTTATCGAGAAGCAGTACCGCCACGGCTCGGGCGACTTCAGCTACGAGGTGCCGGCGGGAACTCCCGAGGATGGCGAGGATCCGACCGATACGATGATACGCGAGCTTCGCGAGGAGACGGGGTACAGCTCGCCGCACCCGCCTGTGCTGCTCGGCTGCTACCACACCAATCCCGCGCGGAACAACAATCGGATGTGGATATATCTCTTTACCGACTGCGAAAAGACCGACGGCATCGAGTTGGACGACACCGAGGAGATAGAGGTGAGCGAGTGGTCCTTCGACGAGGCGGAGCGCGCGATAGCCGACGGCAGGATAACTCATCAGAC
>CAMNWZ010000142.1 GCA_946566645.1 uncultured Clostridia bacterium | reverse complement strand
GGTGAAGATAGTCCCCGAGCAGGAGCGGGACGCCTCCAAGCTCATTTTGCGAGTTGTTGTCGACTCGAAGAATGGGGACAAGGTGCGGGTGAACCTTCCGGTCGCGTTTGTCAAGGCGGCGATGGACATAGGGCTTTCGATACCACAGGTGGTCGGCGCGATAGGCGAAGACGGCAAGAACAAGCTCGCCGACATCGACTGGATGAAGCTGTTCGCGCTTGTCGAGAAGGGCGTCATCGGCAAGCTGGTAGAAGTGGAGAGCGCCGACGGCAGCACCGTCTCGGTGACGGTGGAGTAAGATGCACATTGTAGTCAAAGAAAAAGAGGGGAAAAGGATAAACATCCGCATCCCAAACGGGCTCGTGCTCAACCCGATAGTCGCGAAGATAGGCGCGTGGTCGATAAGGAAAAACGCGCCCGACTCGGGGCTTGACATATCCGCGGCGCAGCTTCGGCATCTGTTTCGCGAGCTGAAGCGCGGTCACCGTCTGCTCCGCGAGCGCGGACTGCACCTCGTCGAGGTCAGCGAGAAGGATGGGGACTATGTGCTGGTAGATTTTTAGACTTTGTTTAGAAAGTTTTAGGAAAAGTTTAGCCCTCCGAAATCAAATTTTGAGATTCTGGGTTTATGATAATCTCAAAACTTGATTTCGGAGGGTTTCCGCATATGGCTATTCTATCTGTCGAACATCTTCAAAAGGTATACACACAGCGGTTCGGAGGGGTGCAGACCACCGCGCTGCGCGACGTCAGCTTCGAGGTGGAGGAGGGCGAGTTCGTCGCGATAATGGGCGAGAGCGGAAGCGGCAAGTCGACGCTGCTTAACATCCTCGCGACACTCGATCTGCCGACCGGTGGCAGAGTGATGCTGAACGGTCGGGACACGGCGAAAATACCCGAGAAGGAGGCGGCGGAGTACCGACGCAGAAACCTCGGCTTTGTGTTCCAGGACTGCAATCTGCTGGACAGCTTCACGCTGAAGGACAACATCTTCCTGCCGCTGGTGCTCGGAGGGGAGAACCACCGCACTATGCAGCAGCGGATACTGCCGCTCGCAGCGCGGCTGGAGATCTCCCACCTGCTCGACAAGTATCCCTACGAGGTGTCGGGAGGCGAAAAACAGCGCGCCGCCGCCGCGAGGGCGCTCATCACCGCGCCGAAGCTTCTTCTTGCGGACGAGCCTACCGGAGCGCTGGACAGCCGCTCGTCGGACAGGCTGATGGAGATGTTCGGCGAGATAAACCACGACGGTCAGACGATACTGATGGTCACTCACTCGGCGCGCGCCGCTTCCGCCGCCGGACGGGTGCTTATCATCCGCGACGGAATGCTCGGCTGCGAGGTGTCGCGCGAGGGCGACCGCGAGTCGTACGCGCGAAGGATAGCGGACACGCTCGCCGCGGTGGGAGGTGGCAAGATTGCGTAACGCACCCTATCTGCGGCTGGCGGTGACGAACATGCTGCGCAGCCGCCGAAGCTACATCCCATACCTCATCGCCGCGTCGGTCATGTGCGCGATATGCTCGATATGCGCAAACCTCGCGATGGGCTCGAGCATATCGAACATGAACTACGGCGCGACAACCCGCTCGATGCTCGAGTTCGGGCTGTATATCATGGTCATCTTCACCACGTTCTACATGTTCTACATCAACAGCTTCCTGATAAAGCGCCGCGCGAGGGAGTTCGGACTGTACGGCGTGCTCGGATTCGGACGCTCGCAGACCGCGCGGGTGGTGTTCTGGGAGGGCGTGATGCTCTGTGTGCTTGTCATAGGTCTCGGACTGCTCGTGGGATTTCTGCTCGGCGGCGCGGTGTTTAAGCTGCTGATAACGCTCACGCACCTTGCGCCGGACAGCCGTTACACCGTGGCGCCTGCGTCGATGTACTTCACCGTGATAATGTTCGGCGCGATATTCCTGCTGAACACGATATACAACATGTTCCGCGTATGGAAGAGTCGTCCGCTCGAGCTGATGAAGTCGGAGCGGTCGGGCGAGAAGAAGGCGAAGGCGGTCGCCCCGCGCGCGATAATCGGACTTCTGCTGCTCGGCGGGGCGTACTGGCTGTCGCTCAGCGCGGCGGACTCGGCGTTTGCGCTGCTGCTCTTTTGGCCGGCGGTGCTGATGGTAATACTCGCGACGCACCAGCTCTTTCTCGGCGGAAGCGTCGCTATACTCGGGCTTATGAAGCGCTCCAAGCGCTTTTACTACAACAGGAAAAACTTCGTGCCGATAGGCGGGCTTATCTATCGCATGAAGCAGAACGCGTCGGGACTCGCGAACATCTGCATACTCTCGACGATGGTGCTCGTCACCGTGTCGATGACGCTCGCGCTCTATTTCGGAGGGGAGAGCGCCGGCAGCTCGGGCGACTTCTACGCGCTGTTCGGGGGAATACTCTTTATGGGATTCTTCTTTGCGATACTGTTTTTGACAAACATGACGCTCATCATCTACTTCAAACAGGTGAGCGAGGGCACAGACGACCGCGAGAACTTCGCGCTGCTCAGGCGGGTCGGCATGGACGAGAAGATGGTGAAGAAGACGATAAACAAGCAGGTGCTCATCGTGTTCTTCGCGCCGCTTGTCGTCGCGCTTGCGCACACCTGCGCGTCGAGCGGGATGCTGAACCAGATACTCGGCGCGTTTTTATACTGCAACCCGAAGTATCTGTGGGTGTGCATCGGAGGCACGGCGGCGGTGTTCGCGGTGGTCTACTGCGTGGTGTACAAGCTGACCTCGCACGCATACTACACCGCGGCAAAATAAAAATTTTACCAAAACGGCGCGGTTAAAATCCGCTTTTCGGTGAGATACTACACTGCGGGTATCGAACAGACACTCCAGAATCGAAACCGAAAGGAATGGTGGACAGTGAAAAGGAAAGCGTCTATACTCATAACCGCGCTGCTTATGGTCGGAATGCTTGCGGGATGTACTACCGGAGACGGGCATGTGTCGACTTCGCCGACCGCACCCGCGACTAACGGTGGCATGACAGGCAACGGCACGGGTAACGGCAGCAGCTCGGTCATACCGGGTACCGACCTCGGCGGCAACGCGGGGGACATCGGCGGCAACGGCGGCGATGCGGGAAGCGGCAACGGCGGCGCGATAGGCTCGATGACGCCCTCGACCTCTCCGAACGCCGGCAGCGGCACAGGAAACGACGCGGGCAGCTCTGCAAGCCCGAGCGCGTCGACCTCGCCTAACGCGTAAAAGAGAGACGGCAAATCGGAGGGTTCAAAACCAACCCACGTTTGTCATGACGAAACCTGAAAGGCGGA
>CAMNWZ010000141.1 GCA_946566645.1 uncultured Clostridia bacterium | reverse complement strand
AGCGGATATAATAGGGAAAACGTGAAAACTGCCGCGGGCGACCGGTGCCTGCGGCAGTTTTTTGCACTTGTGTGACGGCGGGACGCCTGCTTACCGGCCGAAACCTATCGTCGGTCGGATGACGCCGCACGCGATCTTCTCGCCCGAGTTGCCGGACGGTTGAGTGGATGTGAAGCCCGAATATCCGCGACCGGCAGGGAAGGTCGGAGTGGGGAAGTCCGCCGACTTCGGCGAGGACTAGCACTCCCATGCGGGTCTGATAGAGACGCAGGGTGCCGAATATGTTCGGATAGCCCGCGCTGCCCGCGATGTAGGCTATAGCTTGCGGTCTGCCGCGCAGGACACGAAGAAAGTCGGTCGACAGACGACCGAAGGGTGTGTTCATATGAAACGCTCCTTGTGATTATATGATGCGGGGCATCATATGCGGGAGCGATGCGAGTGGTGCGGTCGGCGCGGAGTTATGAATAAACCTCGCTGTATATGACGTCCCAGGAGGGCATTGTAAACTCGAGATACAGCACGGCGATAAGGACGACCACGCATATTATGGGAAGGATAATGTCCTGCACGGCGAAGCGCAGCCTTTGGAGATGCTTGCCGTTTATCGGACAGCTGGCAAGTACGGCGAAAAGAATGGCGATTCCGCGCGCGAGGGTGAAGGCTACAAACTTCGCGGCAAACGCAAATCCAGCGCCCGCCGAAGGGCGTCCGTACCCGGGAATCAATGTGTTCAGCAGCCGGACATAGAAGTTTGTCTCCCGAAGAATGAACCAGAAAATCAGGGTGATCGGAATCGAACAGCCCCACTTTTTCAGCGCGGTTTTCGGGCTGTCACTGAATAGGACAAAAAATGTGGTCAGTATGCCGAAAACGAGCAGAATACCTATACTTGCGGACGAATCTTTCGCATCGATGAGGTCGGACAGGAAGAGAACGGGGATATTCAGCATGGAGAGCTGAACCGCGGTTTTCAATATGGGATGTCTACTTTCGCGCATAAGCTGTCTCCTTATAAAAAAACGAGCGCGCGGCTCGCCTTTTTATCTTGGTGCGGGTAACAGGACTTGAACCTGCACGGTTTCCCACCAGAACCTAAATCTGGCGTGTCTGCCAATTCCACCATACCCGCGTATTCGCAGCCGAACGCATCGACTGCATTTGATACTATCACAGGTGCTCCGACTTGTCAAGATTCGCGCGACCCACGGCTGCGGACGAGACGGAGCGCGCGCTCGTACTTGGACAGCCGCTCGCGCTCGAATCCGTGCTCGTGGATAAGATGCTCGACGAACGGCTCGAGCCCGGTCGGCTCGCCAAAGAGAAGCTCGACCTCCAGCTCGTGGAGCGGTTCGCTGCGGTCATCCGCGCAGAGCGCGCCCTTGTCCTCGGTGATGCTCACGAGCAGCCCGTTCTGAAGCTCTACGACCATCCCACGGCGCACAAACTCGACGCGGCACTGCTCGACGAGCGGCTTTCCGCCTATCATGTCGCGAAGCTCACAGGGCGCGCCGTCCTCGATGAGCAGGTCGACCCCCTCCTCAATGCTGCTTGCGTGCACCTGCCACTCACCGCGCGCGAAAAGTCCGCCGCTCGAGTCCTCGGCGTTTGTCTTGAGCGTCGCGACGGTGCCCTTGCCCTCCCGACGCAGGCGCAGCGACCATCTGCGCGAGGTGATGTCGCCGTCCGGCGTGTCGTAGTAGCGCGAGACCATCTGCGTCGGCTCGAGGGTAGAACGGACGTTGAACTGCTCCCGGTTGTTGGCGAACACTCCGTCGCCGCCGTCGTCGGTCGGTATGCGGAGCTTCGCTTCTATCTCAAGCGGCATTGTAAGCCCTCCTTTATGCTGTTCCTATCGAAATTATACACCGAAAGCGGGGAAAATTCCACTTCTTTTTTTGTTTAGTCAAAGGCTCGACGAATTTTGCCGTGGCAGCGCGCTATAATCGCGATGTGACGTTCAATATTTCGTCGTTTTCGACGGGGAAGTGGTGAGAATTTGAAGGTGTTTGAGAGAGCGGGCGCGCGCCGTATCGACCGACGTGTGCTCGGCAGAGGGATAAGATGCGCGCTGCGGTTCGCGGCGGGATTTGTGCTGTCGCAGGGAAAGGTGTTCGGCGAGACGACGCCGTTCGGCGTGGGATTTGTCGCCGCGACAGGCGAGGACGGCGCGGAGGGGCTGTGCGGAGTCGCGGGAGCCATAGCAGGAGCGCTGGTCGCGTGGAGACTGGGCGACGGATTCAAGTATCTGGCAGCGTGCATACTCGCGCTGGTCGCGGCAAAGGCGTTTTCGGGCACGATGCTTGCGGGAACGCGGTTCTTCGGCAGCGCGGTGGCAGCGGGAAGCCTCGCGGTGGTGGGATTTGTGTTCGTCGCGTCGGAGGGATTTCGCATGACCGCGACGCTTGCGTACATATGCGAGGTCGCGCTCGCTGCGGGCAGCGCGCTGATGATACCCGCCGCGCTCGAACATGAAAAGGGAGAGCTGTCACCGCGCGAGCGCAGCCTGCGTGCGGCGTCGCGGCTGATATTCACCGCGCTGCTGCTGCTCGGTCTGTCGAGCGTGCCCTTCTTCGCGGGAATGACGGTGGGCAGGACAGCCGCGACGGTGCTGGTGCTGTCCGCCGCCGCGAGCGGGGGCATGGGCACCGGAGCGGCTACCGGCGTCGCGCGCGGCGCGGTGGTGGACATATGCGGGGGGGGCGGGGTCTAAGCCCAGTTGGACGGCGCGGCGGGGCTGCGCGCGGGCATAGCGGGCGGGGGAAGCCGCCTCTACGCCGCGATCGCGTATGTGCTGGCGACCGCTGTCGCCGCGCTCGCCGACGGCGCCCACTTCTCGGCGATGTACGAGACGTTCGTCGCGTCGGTGCTGTTTGTGCTGATACCCGCCGACAAGCTCGGGATCATCGACTTCCTCGCACCGGAGGAGACTGGCTCGACGGTGGCGGTCGAGCGGAGGGAGCTTGCGGCGCGCCACCGCGCGGTGGGCGAACTGCTGAGCGAGACGGCGCGTTCGCTTGTGCCGAGCATCCCCGCGCCGCCGTCGCCCGACCGCGCGATAGTCCGCACCGTCGCGAGGGTGTGCAGAGGATGCGCGCTGCGCGCCGTATGCTGGGAGCGCGAGCGGGAGGAGACCTTTGCGCAGCTGCGGGCATCGTCGGGAAGGATAGCGGCGCGCGGCGGCGTTGAGGAGGAGGATCTCGCGCCCACCTTCCGCGCACGATGCCTCCGACTGGACGAGTTTCGCGCGGCGATGGGGGAGGAGTATCGAGTAGCGCAGCTCGAGCGCC
>CAMNWZ010000140.1 GCA_946566645.1 uncultured Clostridia bacterium | reverse complement strand
AACCTGTGACCCCATGCTTGTAAGGCATGTGCTCTACCAGCTGAGCTATGCTCCCGAGCAACCGTGCGTCGATTATTATATCGTAAATCGAGCGCTTTGTCAACACCGAGAGCGGAAGTTTTGTAAAATTTTTCTGCGGATGGAGGATGCCTCACCCTCCATCCGCAGTATATGCCAAAACTCTTACTTGCGTACCACACGGATTATGCGGGTTATCGCGGTGGCGAGCAGCAGATTGGTCGCAAGCTCCACAAGGAAGTTGCCGCCGCACAGTCCGAGGATGATGTACTGCACCATCGAGTCGCTGCCCGCAGCCCATCCGCTTATCGTTCCGAAGAAGAAGATGAGCATTCCGGCAATGAACAGTCCGGTATTCACAACCGGGCAGACGATGCCCGCGGTGATGACCCCGACGAGCCGGTTCTTCTTTGCGATCGCCGCGTAGACAGCTCCCGCCGCCAGTCCCGCAGCCGCGCCCTTGACGATGCAGATAAGCACCGTCGCGACGGGATTTATTCCCATCAGCAGCATGACCGTGCCGCCGTCCCAGCCGAGCACGCCGGTGATGAGCACCACCAGGCCGAACACTCCGCCGAGCATAGCGCCCGTTCCTACGCCGTAGACAGCCGCTCCGATGATTATCGGCGCGAGCGCGAGCGTGATGGAGAACGGTCCGAACTTGATGAAGGTGCAGATTATCTGCACGACGACAATGATCGCGGTGAGTATCGCGATGCCGGTCATTCGCTGCACCTTGCCGTGACTTGTAGAACTCTGCATATTACATTACCTCCGCTGCCGCCCCCGCACTCGTCCACAGGGTACGGCGCATATTTGAGGGCACGCCCTCATGCTTTGATTATACGCAATCTTTCTCGAAAATGAAAGATATTTTTAGCCAGAAATCGCTGCCGCCTATCTGCGCCCCGTTTGTGCGTTTTTCACATAGATGGCGTAGAGACCGTCGCAGAGCAGTCCCTCCGCCTCGACAGCGCCGAGCGTCGAGCGGGACGCAAACTCCCCCGCCTGCTCTCCGGTCACCACCACATTGTCCGCGCCGACCTCGTCGCACATGCGTCGCGCCAACGCCTCCGCAGCGCCGGATATGCCGTAGCTCAGTCCCGAATTGACCGCGTCCTTGGTGGTAAGCCCCATCGGCGCGTCGGTGAAGTTGAAGCCGAGCGAGCTGAAAAGCGCCGCGCTCTTCAGCGCCTCGAGCGAGGTCTTGACCCCCGGCATTATCGCGCATCCGCGGAAGCGGCGCTTGTCATCCACCGCGGCGACCACCAGCATATCGCAGAAGTATGCGACCACCAGCGGCGGCTCGAACTTCGCGAGCGCTCCGGCTATCACCGCGACGATGTCCGCGCCCAGCTCGGACGGATTGCTGCTCTCTATCGCAAATCCGGTGCGCGTGCCCGGTCCGACGGTCATCGGTCGGCGTCCGGTTATGCGCTTCATCGCGTCGGAAGCCGCGTCGGTCATAGCGGGCACAACGCTTGCGAGTATCCCGCCGGACGCGTCGGTCGGCTTAACTCCATAGAGCATCATCAGCTGTGAGTAGTCGACCGCCAGACGGTCGCTCGTCGCGCGCGGATCGGTCGCGGTGGACGCGGAAAACACTCGCGAGCCGTCGTCCGAGTAGCCCGCGAGTGTTGTTATGCTGTTTTGTATGCAGACGGCGAGTATCATGCTTAAAACTCAGCCGAGCCGGGCGTGCGCGGGAAGGGCAGCACGTCGCGGATGTTCGCGATTCCGGTGAGGTACATTATCAGGCGCTCGAATCCCAGTCCGAATCCGGCGTGCTTGGTGCTGCCGTACTTGCGAAGCTCGAGGTACCACCAGTAGTCGTCGCGGTTGAGTCCGAGCTCCTTTATGCGCGCCTCAAGCACGTCGAGACGCTCCTCGCGCTGGCTGCCGCCGATAAGCTCGCCTATGCCCGGAACAAGCATATCCACCGCCGCCACCGTCTTGCCGTCGTCGTTCTGGCGCATATAGAACGCCTTTATCTCCTTCGGATAGTCGGTCACGAACAGCGGTCCGCCGACAACCTTCTCGGTCAGATATCGCTCGTGCTCCGCCTGAAGTGCGACGCCCCAGGATACCGGATACTCAAACTTCTGGTCAGCCTTCTCAAGCTCGGCAATTGCCTGGGTATACGGCATACGCGCAAACTTCGCGTCGCGCACAGCCTTGAGGCGGTCGATGAGCCCCTTCTGCACGAAGCTGTCGAAGAACTCCATCTCATGCGGGCAGGTGTCCAGAACATGGGTTATGATGTGCTTTATCATTCCCTCGGCGAGATCCATGTCGTCGGACAGGTCGGCAAACGCTATCTCCGGCTCTATCATCCAGAACTCGGCCGCGTGGCGCGGCGTGTTCGACTGCTCGGCGCGGAAGGTCGGTCCGAAGGTATAGGTGCGCGCGAACGCCTGGGCGAAGGTCTCCGCCTCCAGCTGTCCGGAGACGGTCAGGTTGGTCTCTTTGCCGAAGAAGTCCTGCGAAAAGTCGACCTTGCCGTCGGCTGTGCGCGGGATGTCGTTCGGGTCAAGGGTGGAGATGTGGAACATCTCGCCCGCGCCCTCGGCATCGCTGCCGGTAATTATCGGGGTGTGGACGTAGACAAATCCCCGGTTGTGGAAATACTCGTGGATGGCGAACGCAGCCTCCGAGCGCACGCGGAACACCGCGTTGAAGGTGTTCGAGCGCGGGCGCAGGTGAGCAATCGTGCGCAGATACTCGAGCGAGTGGCGCTTCTTCTGCAGCGGGAAGTCGGGCGTGGACGCACCCTCGAGGGTTATCGTCTTCGCCTTCAGCTCGAACGGCTGCTTTGCCTCGGGGGTGAGCTCAAGCGTTCCCTCGGCATATATCGCCGCGCCGACGCTCAGCTTCTTCGCGTTCTCGAAGTCCTCGGTGTTCTCGTCGAGCACGAGCTGGATATTTTTCACCGTCGAGCCGTCGTTCAGCTCGACGAATGCGAATGCCTTACTGTCGCGTGTCGTGCGCACCCATCCCGCGAGGCGCACCGTCTTATCGCCGTACTTTTCCGGCGACAGGAATATGTCCTTTATGCGCGTTGTCTCCATAAATCTCCAATCCTCCATTCAGCAAACTGCTTATTACGATTATAGACGCATTTTGCGCCGTTGTAAAGCCAAATTTTGCTTTTGGCGGGTAAATATCGCATATGCGCCGCGCTTTCGGGAAAACTTGAGGTGAAAGGCGGTGTTTTCGGTATGACCGGAATAATCTTCAGCATCATCGCGGGCGCGGCGATGAGTTTTCAGGGCGTGTTCAACACGCGTTTGAGCGACGAAATAGGGCTTTTCGAGTCGAATATGTTCGTTCAGGGAACGGCGTTCGCGCTGTCGCTCATCGCGCTTCTTATCGCGGGAAAGGGCAGCTTCAGCAGCTTCGGCGACGCGAACATCGTATATAAGCTCGGCGGCGTGCTCGGCATCGTGATAACCATAACAGTCATGCTCGGGATAAAAAATCTATCCCCTGCGCTGTCCATCTCGATAATACTCGTCAGCCAGCTGCTCGTAGCCGCCGCCATCGACGCGTTCG
>CAMNWZ010000139.1 GCA_946566645.1 uncultured Clostridia bacterium | reverse complement strand
CTGCCTGCGCGTCCTAGACCGTGAAAAGAGAGGACAAGAGGAAGCCGCGAGGCTACCTCTTTTTGATCAGGTGCTCGGCGAGCTGTTGTCCGCTATGCGCCACTCGCCGCTATGCGGGTCGCGGATGAGGTAGAAATACTGCTCGGTCGCGCCGTCGTCTATGAACGTCTTTGTGTGGTCGTACTCGACGCGATACCGCGCATAGACCGCGACGAAGTTTTCCTCGTCGACGACCCATCCGCGCACAGACGATTTCACCCTGCTCTGCCCATACCCGAAGTCTTTCGCGATGGTCTCGATAGAGTCGAAATGCCAGTAGCGTCGAATGAACAGTCTGCGTTCGGTCTCCCCGAGCGACGCGATAAACCGCTCTATCTCGCGCGCAAGCTCGTCCGCCGTCACCCTGTCCTCTACCGACCCTCGCTGCGGTATCAGCTCCTGAAGCTCGTCCAGCGCGAGCGCGGTCTCCCCTCCTCCGCGACGCTCGGCGGTGTTGTAACGATAGCGCTTGAGTGCCACGTTCCGCGCTATCCTGCCGAGAAACGTGCGAAGCACCTGCGGTCGTGCCGGCGGTATGGAGTTCCACGCGGCGAGATACGCGTCGTTCAGACACTCCTCGGCGTCTTCGGGGCTCTGCAGGATGTTCGACACCACCCTGTGGCAGTAACCGCCGTACTTTGCCGAGACCTCGGCTATCGCCCGCTCCGACCGCTCGAAAAACAGCTCGACTATCCGCTCGTCCTCCATGCGCTCACCTCCTTCTGCCTATATACTACCGATTTTTGCCACGAGGTTGCGGGAAAAGAAAAAGACGTCCGCCGTAATCGACGAACGCCTTCTTTGTTGCTTTCAGTTGAAAAGCACGCGCAGGGTGTACTGTTCTTCACCTCGGATAAATCGTAGCGCGCTGAGCTCGGGCACCTGCCGCTGCGCCGAAAGCGAGTTGTACGCGTCCACCAGCCGCTTGCCGTCTATCAGGTCGGCTATCGCGCGGTCATACTCCGCACGCGAGCCGAACCGGATAGTGAAGTCGTCGCTGTCCTTAAGCTCGCGGACAAAGCGGGTGGCAAATTCATTATAGCTGTAAGTCTCGAGATAGAGGTCGTTGTAGACGTGGTAGTTGTAGGTGGTGGCGGTGCACTCGGGCGCGTTCTGTCCGTCAAGCACTACATACTCGCGCTCCATCTGCTCGGTGGTCATGAGCAGATAGTCGTACATCGTAACCGTCCTGTCCAAATCCCCCATCATCATATCGCCGGAGGTCGCGTCCACATAATACCAGTCGCCCTCCACCTTGACCGCCGCCCAGGCATGGCTGAACGTGTCGTCCACATCCATTCCGGTTATGTTTTGGCTCTCAAGCCCGAGCCGCTGACAGAGATACTGCACCGACGCGGCATACGCCGAGCACACTCCGGTGTGATCCACCAGTCCCGCCGCCGCGTTGCAGTCCCGGCTCACGTCCCCGCCGTAGTCGATGGTGTCCACGACGTAGTCAAACACACCTTTAACCTTTTCGTAGTCGCTCTTGTTCTCGAGATCGGCTATGACCGGTGCGCAGACGCTTTCGAGCTGTGCCTGATAGTCGGCTATCTCATCGGCGGTGTAGATGTACTGCGGCTCGTAGGTTATGCTTACCAACTCGTCGCCGACGGTCTCCTCCCGCGTGAATCCCCTGCCCTGAAACCAGAACAGCTCGGGATGCTCGTACCATATCCTAAACGCGACCGGCGAGACAAGCTCGCTGTCGTTTCCAAGTCCGGTTATCGACTCCCGACGCTCGCTTATCCCTTCGAGCAAAAGCTCGTACAGCTCCTCCTCCGACTTGGGCGCGGATGGTTCGGTGTTCACGCTTGGGCTGCTCGGTTCGTCGATCCAGCCTTCTGGCGCGCCGATCGAATCGTCGCCCTGCGAACCACCGCCGAACTTCTCGCTTATAAACGGCTCGTAGCTGGTGAGTTCGAATTCGGTCGGGGACGCGGGCTGCGGACTTATCGTAACGCAGCCCGCAAACAGCGCGGCAATAAGCGCGGCTAACAGTGCTACCGCAATTTTTCTCATATCATCAGGCTTCTCATGTAGTCGATGGTGAACTTCAGGCCGCGGTCGCCGAGGTCTCCGCGCCATGTTGCCGAGTGCGGCTCGATGGAGAGCATCCCGTCGTATCCGTGCTTGTAGAGTATCGCCATGAACGCGCGCCAGTTTATCGCATCGAGACCGGCGGGCGGGTTGTCGTAGTACTTTCCGTCCTCCGCAAGCTCGGGGCGGACGAACTTCTCAAGACCCGGGAACTCACGCATCCAGTTCATGTACTTCCACATCTTCGCCTCGTCCTGCTTCGAGCCCTGCACGACGCCCTTGACATGGACATACGCGAACTTGTCCCCCCACTCGAACGCCTCCTCCATGTACGCGCCGTTCGGTCCGCCGTGGACGAAGCTGTGCGACGGGTCATACTTTATGCCGAGACCCGGGACCTCGCTGTGGACGAGCTTCCACTGCTCGGGCGTGCGGATGTAGTTGCCGCCCATCATGCAGTTGACCGTAGCGACCTTTATGCTCTCGCCCGCGTACTCGACCACTTTGTTGAGGTAGTTTATCGCCGCGGTGATGTTCTTGTAATAGCTCAGCTCGGGGACATAGTTGACACTGACCAGGTACGCGCCCGCGCCGGTCTTCTTCGCGAAGTCTATCAGCGCCTTGACCTGCTCGAACTCCTTCTCAATGATGCCGCCGTCGGTGTCGATTATCTTGCTTGCCCAGCGGCCGACCGCGCCCACCGCGACTCCGGTCTTCGCAACAGCCTCGTTGAACTCATCGGCGCGAGCGAGCAGATTCGTGCCGTTCTTCGCCGCCTCCGGGTGCTCCGAAAGCATGAATTCCGGCGCGCAGTTGACGTCGAACTCGACAAATTCGAGCCCAAGCGACTTCGCGTAGTCAAAACTTTCCATCTCCGGACGAGCGATTATTCCCAGTTTCATGTCCTTACCTCCGTTTTCCTCAATTAGAAATTCCTGCACCTCCAATTATAACGTGAGCGCTGCCGATTTTCAAGCGGTATTTTCAGTTCTGCCAGGCTATCTGACCCTCGGTGATGAGCGGATACACGATCAGCCTGCTGCCGCTCAGGTCTTCCCTGTTCATGTCAACGGCGGAAATCTGGCGGTTGTCGTAGCTGGTGTAGTAGAAGATGCCCTTGTTCGCGTTTATGCAGCAGGTGTAGATAGTCACCTCGCACTTGCCGCTCCCGAGCCGACAGCATCCGCGCTGCTGGTCGACCGAGCCGAGGATGTGGAAAAACTGGCTCACGCTCTCTGTCTCGCTCTCCCCCGAAACCGAGTTTGCCTTAACGAACGCGACCCGCACGAACCGCGACATCGAGGACAGGTCGCCGGGCAGTCCCAGCGCGCCCATTCCCCTGCTGTAACAGGACAGATCAAGCGATTTGCAGAAGTTGTTTGACGGCTCTCCGGCACTGAGCGCCATGTAGTTGTTCAGCGAAAACATCTGCTCCTCGAACGGCGGATTGTTCGTCATCACACCGGTCGGGTTGTCATGGACGTGCATACCGTCCGCCATGCACTCGACCACAA
>CAMNWZ010000138.1 GCA_946566645.1 uncultured Clostridia bacterium | reverse complement strand
TAGTCGGCCGCTTCAACGAGAAGTTCGGCGCGGCGATTTACGGCGGTCTCACTCCTCTTGCCGAGACCGAGGGCGACGCCACCCGTGCGGAGATAGCGAACCTGCTCGTCGCGGCGCTCGGAACCCGCGACTTTATGGCGCAGCTGCTCCTGCCCAAGACTCCGGCGAAGGATCTCGACCCGGACAACTACAAGGCGTGGGGCGCTTTCCCGGATGACGACGACTTCATCCAGGGTGTCACCGGCTCCGCCACTCCGACCGACGAGGCGAAGGCGCTGTTCGACGAGTACACCTATGAGAACAAGGACGAGAACGCTCCCGAGCTTGCGAAGGAGATAAAGTACTTCGTCTACGACCCGGTCAAGCACGGCGCTGACCCGAACAAGAAGTATCCGGTTCAGGTCTGGTTCCACGGCTCGGGCAACGCCGTCGACAACAACTTCACGATAGACGCTGTCGGCAACGCGGGCGCGCTGCTGTTCGCGACCGAGGACTATCAGCAGAAGATGGGCACGCCTGTCTACATCATCGCTCCTCTCGCAAACGAGAGCAAGGAGAACGGACAGACTTTCGGCAACTGGATGACCCGCACCGAGGACGGCAGCACCAGCGTCTACTCGCAGGTGCTCGGCGACCTCGTGTCCGACTTCATGACCGAGCATGCCGCTAACGTCAGCACCCTGCACATCAACGGCACTTCGGCGGGCGGCTACATGGCGTGGCGCTACACCATGGACTACACCGACACCGTCGACTCGACCCTGCTCATGGCTCCGGCGTTCGACCTGAACGAGGAGAACGTGGACGAGTGCCTGGCGAAGGTCAAGGACATTCCGATAATCCACGTCCATGGCATCCACGACGAGCTGGTTCGCTATGACCAGTACATCACTCCGATAGAGGAGAAGCTGAACGCGGCTGAGAACTACCAGCTCGTTCCGTTTGAGTGGGTCCGCAACCGCGACAAGGCTGTCTTCTCCCTGGCTGTCGGCATCGAGATGGGTCAGCACTGCATCTGCAACCAGGTCGGCGAAGACCTGATGTTCGCGGACGGCACCCCGATGCACGAGGACATCCCGAACGGCGTCACCGGTTGGTACAAGACCATATTCGAGGCGCAGTAATTCGGAAAATCCGCAAAGGAAGGAAGCCTTCGGGCTTCCTTCCTTTTTATTTATCAAGTGGCTTGATCTAGGTAGGGCAGGGTTGTATAATATATAAATCAGGCGCTGAGAAAGCGCCAGGCATAAGGAGGAAGCAAAAATGAGAACATGGAAGAAAGTGCTCGCATTCGTACTGTCGCTCACCATCGTGGCGGGACTCGGCATGGCTGGCGCCGTCGACCGGAGCATGTGGCGCGGCGGCGAGGGCGAGACCCCGACCTGCCCGTTCGAGGATGTCAAGGGCAAGGACACGACCGAGGCGGTCGCCCGTCTGTACGCCGCCGGCATCGTCAAGGGCACGTCGGACAAGACCTTTGAGCCGAACGCCACCCTGACCCGCGCGGAGTTCATGACCCTGCTCGGACGCGCCGCGTTTGCCGAGGTCGACGCGGCCGCCGAGACCGAGTTCACCGACGTGGTAAACGACGGCTGGTCGAACGGCTACATAGCCTGGGGCGTTGAGAACGGACTCATCCAGGGTCACGGCAACGGCACCTTCGGTCAGTACGAGAACGTGACCGAGGAGCAGGCGAACATAATTATAGACCGCTACAACTCGAAGTTTGACGCGAAGGTCCCGAAGTTTGCCGCGCCGTCGAAGGACGCTCTGCGCGGAAGCATCGCGATACTGCTCGCGGCGGGCTTCACCTACGACTACACCGAGCCGGTGGCTGTCACCGGAGGCGAGATCCGCGGTTACAAGTCGGCGGACGGCTCGATAGACGTCTACAAGGGTATTCCTTACGCGGCAAACGCCGGCGGCGAGAACCGCTGGAAGGCGCCGCAGCCGGTCGCCGAGTGGGACGGCGTGCGTGACTGCGTCACTTGGGGCGCGAGCGCTATCCAGGGCGTCCAGGCTCCGTTCATGATGTGGACGACCGAGTACATAATCGAGGACACCGGCTATTCGGAGGACTGCCTCAGCCTGAACGTCTGGACCAAGGGCGACGAGACCAAGGACAAGCCGGTCATCGTCTACATCCACGGCGGCGGACTGACCAGCGGCGGCTCGTCCTGCGAGGTCTACAACGGCGAGTACATGGCAAGCCAGGATGTCGTATTTGTCGCGATAAACTACCGCGTAGGCATCCTCGGATTCATGGCGCATCCCGAGCTTAGCGCCGAGCAGGACGGACACTCGGGCAACTACGGTATACTCGACCAGATCCAGGCGCTCAAGTGGGTGCAGGAGAACATCGAGAAGTTCGGCGGCGACCCGAAGAACGTGACCATCATGGGTCAGTCGGCGGGCGCTATGTCGGTAAACTCGCTTGTTCAGTCGCCTCTCGCGGCGGGACTGTTCACGAAGGCTGTCGCCGAGAGCGGCAACACGATAAACATGCCGCACACTCCGCTTGCGACACTGGAGGAGAAGTACGCGGGTCTGTTCGAGGGCAAGACTCTTGAGGAGCTGCGCGCCATGCCTGTCGAGGAGCTGCTCGCGGTGGACAACAGCGGCTCTACCTGCGTGGATGACTACGTCCTCGTCGGACAGTACACCGACACGCTCGCCGAGGGCAAGGTCAACGACGTTTCGATGATGAGCGGCATGGTCGAGGACGACACGATGCTGTTCGGACTTGTCACCAGCTGGTTTGGCATAAACGACGCCGAGACCTACGAGGGACTGGTGCGCGAAAAGTTCGGCGACCTCGCGGACAAGGCGCTCGAGCTGTACCCGGCGGACGAGAACTTCGCCGCCAACTGCAAGCAGCTCAACGTCGACTACATGATAGCCTATCAGCAGATATTCTCCACTCTCCGCGCCGAGAAGGGCGAGAGCGACACCTATCTGTATCACATGACCTTCGTGCAGGCGAACCACGACGGCGGCGCGTTCGGCGCGTTCCACACCTCCGACGTTCCGTACTTCCTGAACATCTTCTCGAACCATCGTGCCGACGTCTGGACCGAGGGCGATTATGAGATGGGCGCGAACATGTCGGCGTATCTCATAAACTTCGCCAAGACCGGCGATCCGAACGGCGAGGGACTTGTCGAGTGGACGCCCGCCGACGGCGAGGGCAGCTACCTCAACCTCGACGTTCCGTGCGAGAGCCGCACTCTGTCGGCTGACAAGCTCGCGCTGTTTAACGATCTGTTCAGCGGCAAGAACGTCGCCGAGTAATCGAAAACTTCGGAGAAAGGAAGCCTTCGGGCTTCCTTTCTTTGTGTCTTTGCACAAGACTTGCATCAAAACATAGTATGTGTTAGAATTAGTACAGAAATTTCCGCTCGCCCGATTTGGGGAGGGTGAGAGGTGAAAAGGGGAATAGAGATATGATATGTCCGAATTGTCACAAGGAGTTGCCGGAGGACGCTAAGTTCTGCGATGTCTGCGGAACGCCGCTTGTCGCACAGCCGCAGCCCGAGCCGGAAGCTGTGCCGCAGCCTGAACCGCAGGCACAGCAGATACCGCAGCCGGCAGAGCAGTTTGTGCCGCAGCAGGATACATATGCGCAGCCCGAGCAGG
>CAMNWZ010000137.1 GCA_946566645.1 uncultured Clostridia bacterium | reverse complement strand
GCGGAAGTGGCGGCTTTGTGCGACAAATACCCGATATATTGAACTAAATAAAGTGAGAGGAGGGCGTAAGCCCTTCTCTCTTTGCGTGTGCGCGTTTTTACTGTTGCGCGCGTCGTGTTTTTGGGGTATAATTTGACAGAGAAGGGAGGTGGCGCGATGTACCAGCCGCTTGCGGACAGGCTTAGACCGCAGACGCTCGACGAGGTGTACGGACAGCAGCACATTCTCGGCGAGGACGGGCTGCTCAGACGGATAATAAAGAGCGGACAGATACCGAACATGATATTCTACGGACCGTCCGGCTCGGGCAAGACGACCGTCGCGAACATAATCGCGAAGGAGACGAACCGCGAGCTGCGCAAGCTCAACGCCACCACCGCGTCGCTCAGCGATATAAAGGAGATAATCGCCGAGCTGGACACCTTTCTCGTGCCGAACGGCGTGCTTCTCTACCTCGACGAGATACAGTATTTCAACAAGAAACAGCAGCAGTCGCTGCTCGAGTTCATCGAAAACGGAAAGATAACGCTGATAGCGTCCACCACCGAGAATCCGTACTTCTACGTCTACAACGCGGTGCTCTCCCGCTCGACGGTGTTCGAGTTCAAGGAGCTTACCGCCGAGGATGTCGCGACCGCCGTCCGCCGCGCGATCAATATCGCTCAGCAGGACTTCGGCGAGGCGGACATTGAGGACGGAGTGGTCGAGCACATCGCGTCCTGCTCGGGCGGGGATGTGCGCAAGTCGATAAACGCGGTCGAGCTGCTGTTCACCGCCGCCGCGCGGGGCAAGGACGACCGCCTGAAGATAACCCTCGCCGACGCGCAGATAGTCGCGCAGCGGAGCGCTCTGCACTACGACCGCGACGGTGACCAGCACTACGACGCGGTGTCCGCGCTGATGAAGTCGCTGCGCGGGTCGGACGCCGACGCGGCGCTGCACTACCTCGCGCGGCTGCTCGTCGCGGGAGACCTCGCCGGCGCGTGCAGACGGATACTCTGCTCGGCGTCGGAGGATGTCGGCATGGCATACCCGCAGGCGGTGCAGATAGTCAAGGCGTGCGTGGACAGCGCGCTTCAGCTCGGACTTCCCGAGGCGCAGCTCCCGCTTGCGGAGGCGGTCGTGCTGCTCGCCACCGCGCCCAAGTCGAACAGCTCGGCGGAGGGCATCTGGGCGGCGATGAGCGACGTGAAAAACGGCAAGGCGGGTCCGATACCGCGCGAGCTTCAGAACGTACACGCGGACGGTGCCGGATTCGAGCGCGAGCAGGGCTATAAATACCCGCACAGCTTTCCGAACCACTGGGTGGAGCAGCAGTATCTGCCCGAAAATCTGGTGGGAACGAAGTACTACAAGTTCGGCGACAACAAGAACGAGCAGGCTGCCGCCGAATACTGGCGCAAGATCAAGGGCGAATCTTAGATAAAAAACACGGCTGCGGTCTTGATTATTTTGCCGCTATAATGTAGAATAACAGGGAGAATATGTTAAGGAGAGTGGTGGCATGGGTCTCAAGTATAAGCGCGTGCTTCTCAAGGTGTCCGGCGAAGCGTTGGCGGGCGACCGTCATTTCGGACTGGACATCGACGTCATCCGCTCTGTCTGCTCGGTCATAAAGGACTGTGTGGACGAGGGAGCGGAGATAGGCGTGGTTGTCGGAGGCGGCAACTTCTGGCGCGGCGTCAAGGACGGCGGCGGAAAGGTGGAGCGCACCCGCGCCGACCACATGGGAATGCTCGCGACGTCGATAAACGCTCTGGCGCTTGCCGACGCGCTCGAGAAGATGGGCGTGGACGTTCGTGTGCAGACCGCCATCGAGATGCGCGCCATCGCCGAACCGTATGTGCGGCTGAAGGCTTGCCGTCACCTCGAAAAGGGACGCGTCGTCATCTTCGGCTGCGGCACCGGCAATCCGTACTTCTCCACCGACACGGCGGCGATACTGCGCGCGGCGGAGATAAACGCGGACATAGTGCTGCTTGCGAAGAACATCGACGGCGTGTACACCGCCGACCCGGCGAAGGACCCGACCGCCAAGCGCTACGACGAGCTGAGCTACGACGAGATGCTCCAGAAGCACCTGCTCGCGATGGATCTCACCGCGACGTCGCTTTCGATGGACAACTCGATACCGGTGCTCCTCTTTGCGCTCAGCGATCCGGAGAACATACACCGCGCGCTGAGGGGCGAGAGGGTCGGAACGCTCGTCCGCGGCTCATAAACGATAAAACAGGTACATCCGAAAAACGAAAGGAGACTATATCATGGCAGACAAGAACTTCGAGAGCAAGATGGATAAGACCATATCAAACTTCAGGGAGCAGCTCGGCTCGGTGCGTGCGGGTCGCGCAAACCCATCGGTGCTCGACCGCATCACCGTCGACTACTACGGCGCGGCGACCCCGATACAGCAGGTGGGCACCGTGTCCACTCCCGACCCGCGCACGATAATGATACAGCCGTGGGACGCGTCGATACTCAAGGAGATAGAGAAGGCGATACAGACCTCCGACTTGGGCATCAACCCGCAGAACGACGGCAAGGTCATCCGCCTCAACTTCCCGCAGCTGACCGAGGAGCGCCGCAAGGAGCTGACAAAACTCGTCAAGAAGTACGCCGAGGAGGCGAAGGTCGCCATCCGCAACGTGCGCCGCGAGGCGATGGACGAGTACAAGAAGCAGCAGAAGAACTCGGAGATAACCGAGGACGATCAGAAGAAGCTCGAGAAGGATCTCCAGGATCTGACCGACAAGAAGACCAAGGAGATAGACAAGATAGCCGAGGACAAGGAGAAGGAGCTGCTCACCGTCTGATGTGTTTTTTCGGACGTAAAAAAACACGGCACATCGCGCCTGCGCACACGGTCGTGCCCGAGCATATCGCGATAATCCTCGACGGCAACGGACGATGGGCAAAGAAGCGCGGGCTTCCGCGTACCGCCGGTCACGCCGCCGGAGCCGAGACCTTCCGCCGTATCGGCACCTACTGCCGGGACATCGGCGTGAAGTATCTCACCGCCTACGCGTTTTCTACCGAGAACTGGCGGCGGTCGAAGGACGAGGTGGACGCGATATGGTCGCTGCTCTACGACTATCTCCGCGAGACGCTTGAGCGGATGGAGACCGAACGGGTAAAGATGAAGATACTCGGTTCGCGCGAGGGAATGCCGGAGCGAGTGCGGTCACTGCTGGAGGAGATAGACAGGAAGGCGGAGACGATAGACGGCATAACGCTCTGCCTCTGCATAAACTACGGCTCGCGCGACGAGATAACGCACGCCGTGCGTGAGATATGCGAGGAATGTGCCGCGGGAACGCTTGAGGCGAAGGATGTGGACGCCGACACGGTCGCGTCGCACCTCTACTCGGCGGGCATACCCGATCCCGACCTGGTAATACGCCCGAGCGGGGAGAAGCGGCTGTCCAACTTTCTCATGTGGCAGAGCGCATATTCCGAGCTCTACTTTTGCGACACGCTCTGGCCCGACTTTAAGCCGGAGGATATCGACCTCGCTGTCGAGGAATACAGCCGCCGCGACCGACGCTACGGCGGAGTCAAGTCTTAGGAGGAGCACAAATGGGTATACGGACGCTTGGCGGCGCGGCGATGCTCGCCATTCTCTGCGGAGTGGTGTTCTTTGCGCCTATCTGGGTGCTTCCGATCGCCATCGGCATAATGAGCGCGATAGGAGTGCACGAGATGCTCTGCGCCACCGGGATAATCCACCTGAACAAGCGTATA
>CAMNWZ010000136.1 GCA_946566645.1 uncultured Clostridia bacterium | reverse complement strand
GAGCCTGCCGACGACACGAAATAGCGCTTGACATGGAGTGCGCTCCAAGTGATATGCTGTTTTTACAAACCGAAAGGGGAGAGATGAACATGAAGGAGATAACTCTGGGAACGACCGGAATACGCACACCGCAGAACGCGTTCGGCGCGCTGCCGATACAGCGTGTGGACACGAACACCGCGGTGGAGATACTGCACGCCGCCTACGACGGAGGCATGACATTCTTCGACACCGCGCGCGCCTACAGCGACAGTGAGGCTAAGCTCTGCGCCGCGTTCAAAGGCATGCGGGACAAGATATTCATCGCCACCAAGACGATGGCTAAGACGACGGAAGGCTTCTGGAAAGACCTTGAGACGTCGCTCCAGACTCTCGGCACCGACTACATAGACATCTATCAGTTCCACTGTGCGCCGCAGTGCTACCGTCCGGGCGACGGAACGGGCATGTACGAGGCGATGGAGGAGGCAAAGCGCCAGGGCAAGATACGCCACATCGGAATCACCGCGCACCTGCTCTGGGTCGCGGAGGAGGTCGTGGACAGCGGACTGTACGAGACGCTACAGTATCCGTTCAGCTATCTGTCCACCGATCGCGAGATTGCGATGGTGCGCAAGGCGGAGGAGAAGAACATCGGCATAATCGGCATGAAGTCGCTCGCGGGCGGACTTATCACCAACGCGGCGGCTGCGTACGCGTTTGCGAGCCAGTTCTCGAACGTGCTGCCGATATGGGGCGTCCAGCGCATGTGGGAGCTTGAGCAGTTCCTCGAGTGCGGGCGAACACAGCCGCAGATGACCGACGAAATACGCGCGTTTATCGAGCGGGAGAAGACCGAGCTTTCGGGCGACTTCTGCCGTGGATGCGGCTACTGCATGCCCTGTCCGGCGGGCATCCAGATAAACACCTGTGCGCGTATGTCGCTGCTCATTCGCCGCGCGCCGTCGGATAACCAGCTCACGCCGCAGGCGCAGGAGATGATGAACCAGATCGAGAACTGCCTCGAGTGCGGTCAATGCAAGACCAAGTGTCCGTATCAGCTGGACACGCCCGCACTGCTGAAGAAGAACCTTGAGGACTATCGACGCATACTCGCGGGCGAGGTCTCGGTGAAGTAAGGATGAATCTGTGCTTGCAGCCGACGCCCGAAACCTGCGGTCAGGCGTGAATAACAAAACAGGGCAGAAGCGGTGTGCTTTTGCCCTGTTTTTGCGTCTATTTCGTCTTTTTCACATTCCCTAGCGGATTCGCGTTCGCGGCATACTTCAAATCTTCGCTGGCGACGTGGGTGTATATCTGCGTGGTGTTCAGGTTCTCGTGACCGAGCAGCTGCTGCAGCGTGCGGACGTCGACTCCGTTCTGGTGCATCAGCGTCGCGGCGGTGTGCCGGAGCTTGTGCGACGAGTACTTCGATGCGTCCAGACCCGCTTTCAGCAGCGTCTTTTTCACCATCGCGTGCACCGCGTCGGTGGACACCCGCTTGTGCCGACGCGCCGAGACGAACAGCGCCGCGCGGTCGGTGCGCTCGAGCGTGAGCTTCGACCGGACCTCCAGCCAGCTCGCGAGCGCTTCACGGCAGGCGTCGTTCAGGTAGACCGTCCGCTCCTTGTTGCCCTTGCCGAGCACGCGAAGGGTAGATTCATCGTTTGATGAAATCATCACATCCGAAACATTTAAGCCCACTAACTCGGAAATCCGCAGCCCGCAGTTCAAAAATATGACCAAAATGCAGTAGTCGCGCTCCTTGTTTTCTCCGTCCACCGCGTCAAGCAGCGCGAGGCTCTCGTCGACGGTCAGATAGCGGGGAAGCGACTGCTTGAGCTTCGGCGAGTCGAGCCCCGCGATGGGATTTTCCTCGAGCAGATTAGCCTTTGTGGTGAGGTATTTGTAGAACGACCGCAGCGTGGACACCTTGCGCGAGCGACTGGCGGCGTTCAGCCCGCTGCCGGCTTCGGGCGCGTTGTGGCGGCGCTCGCGGTCGCGGCTGAGATAGCTCATGAAGTCGTAGACATCGGCGAGCGTGACCGACGAGACGAGTTGCAGGTCGACATCGGACACCGATATTTCTTCGATGGGCGTGTCCGACGGCACGAGCCCGCGCTCGAGCTTGAGATACCTGAAGAATGTCCGCAGGTCGAGAAAATATTCGTTTGAAGTGAGCTGCGAGTGGCCTTTGATCGTCTCGTGGTACACGAGAAAGTCGCGGATGATCGGCGACGCTTCGACGCGATAATCCATGTGACACCTCCGATTTGGATTTGGTAAGGGGAGCGGCGAGCAGCGCGCGGCTCATCCCAAACCTATTCTATCACACCCAAACAGACTTGTCAACAAAATAAAAATTTTGTTGAATTGAGGGTAGGAGAAAACGCCTTGAAATAGGAAATTCTCGGAAAACTTCTATCGTTTCGGCGCGTCAGAATCGCTCCAGCCGGAGCTACGCATCCTCGGTTATCGGCAGTATCGAGCCGATGTCGAATATCTCGCCGTCGGTAAGCTCGATCGGTCGGACGTGATGCTTCGCAAGAAATTCTCTGATGCGAGCATTGTCATCGAGACTTTCCAGCCGTCCGGTGAACGCGAGCTTGTCCGGCGCGATCAGTCCGGA
The DNA here is from genome assembly GCA_946566645.1 of uncultured Clostridia bacterium. Taxonomy (GTDB): domain Bacteria; phylum Bacillota; class Clostridia; order Oscillospirales; family JAAYOS01; genus CANRIN01. Next base: position 1,135 of record CAMNWZ010000136.1, on the reverse strand, counting down.
CGCGCCGCCGATAAATCCCGAGTCGTATCCGTCCAGCCGAACACCGCCCGCCGCAATCTCGAGCACGTCGACGCCGCGCGATCGCATCGCCGTCGCAAGCCCGCTATCCGAGGTTATCGCGGCACCGCGGCTTACCACGCAGACAGAGCATTTCGCGTAGCCCTGCTTCACACTCACCTGTTCGACTCCCCTGCGAGACAAATGTTCGAGTAGAATCGAACAGGCGGCGTCGAACCGTCCGTACGCGCAGCCGCCGAGCCGCAGTATGTTCAGCGCGACATCATCGGGATATGTAGCCGAAAACCTAACATTTGCGGGAAATATTCGGAGGTTTTCGACCGATTGAAGCGCATTTGCGGCTGATTCGCAGGCTATCCATCCGTCCCCGCCCAGATGGTGCGCGAGCATGTCCGCGTGCTCGGACACCCGCGGATCCAAACCTTCCCCGCCGTCGACGGCTATTACCTGAACGCCTAGCGCCGCAAGCGGTTCGGTGAGCAAGTCGGCATAGCGCCTGCCGATGAGCACGGCACGCACGTTTCCGGATGGAATGTTCGGTTCTTTGACGAATTTAACCATTTTATCGCTCCCTAAGTGCCTCTATCGGGTCTATTTTCGACGCGTGTATCGCGGGCGCGACACCGAAAAGTATCCCGCAAGCCGACGCTATCAGCACCGCCGCGACAACGTATTCGACGCCGATCCACAGCTCGAAGCCGCTGTACCGCTCCGCGAGCGCCAACGCTCCGTATGCCGCGACGCAGCCGATAAGTGAGCCGAAACACGAGATTATCCCCGCTTCGGACACAAACTCGAGAATAATGTCCCGAGAACGCGCGCCGAGCGACATATACACACCGACCTCGCGGCGGCGTTCGAGCGCGGCGGACAGCATGGTGTTCATTATGCCTATACCCGCGACGAGCACCGAAATGCCGCCTATCGCCGCGATAAATACGCTGACGGTGAGCATCGCGCCGTCGATTTGGTCGCGCATGCCGCTGATGCTGTCGTATTTCAGGCTGTTCGGTTGACGATATTCGCGCTCGAGCAGATTAACCGCCGCCACGACAGCCTCATCGTCAGAAGCGGATATGAGTATCTGATCGGTGCCCGACTCGCCGCACATCGCAGA
>CAMNWZ010000135.1 GCA_946566645.1 uncultured Clostridia bacterium | reverse complement strand
TGTTGAGGGCTTCGATTTCGGCGCCCTGGTTGGAGATGGTGAGCAGGATTCGCCCGCACGATAGACGGCGGAATGAAGGTCTTCGGCGAGATGCTCGCGGGACATCGCGCAAAGAACGAGACGGTGTTCAGCGGCGCGGACGCGTTCAAGCTGTACGACACCTACGGCTTCCCTGTCGAGCTGACCGTTGAGATGCTCGCCGACGAGGGCATGACCGTCGACGAGGACGGCTTCCACTCCCTCATGCAGGAGCAGAAGCAGCGCGCGCGCAAAGCTCGCGAGGCGCTCGGCGACCTCGGCTGGGCGGGAATCGAGTTCGGCAAGGAGATAGCCGAGACCGAGTTTGTCGGATATGAAAGCGACATCTGCGACGCGAAGGTTCTGGCGATCGTCGCCGACGAGGAGCTTCGGGACGAGATAGTCGCCGGCGCCGAGGCGATAGTCGTTCTCGACCGCACGACCATGTACGCCGAGATGGGCGGTCAGGTCGGCGACCACGGAACGATAGCCGTCGGAAACGACATATTCGAGGTACACGACGTCCAGAAGAACAAGGGCGGCAAGTATATGCACTACGGCGTGCTGAAAAGCGGCGAGCTGAAGGTCGGCGACGCGGTAAAGGTGTCCATCGACACCGACCGCCGCGCAGCCATCCGCCGTGCCCACAGCGCCACTCACCTTCTCCAGAAGGCTCTGCGCGACCGACTCGGCAGCCATGTCGAGCAGGCGGGCAGCCTCGTCGAGCCGGATCACCTCCGCTTCGACTTCACCCACTTCTCCGCCATGACCGCCGAGGAGATCGCCGACGTCGCGCGCGAGGTCAATCGCCACATCCTGGCGGGTCTCGAGATACGCACCGACGTGAAGCCCATCGAGGAGGCTAAGAAGATGGGCGCGACCGCTCTGTTCGGCGAGAAGTACGGCGATGTCGTGCGCGTCGTGCAGATGGGCGGCGACTACTCGGTCGAGTTCTGCGGCGGCACTCACCTGGACAACACCGCCAAGGTCGGTCCGTTCCACATCGTGTCCGAAGGCTCGGTCGCGTCGGGCGTGCGCCGCATCGAGGCGTTCACCGGCGAGATAGTGCTCCACATGCTCACCGAGCTTACCCAGCGCGTAAACGCGGTCGCGGCGGAGTTCAAGAGCACTCCCGCCGACCTGCTCGAGCGCGCGAAGGCTCACATCGAGGAGATGAAGGGGCTTCGCCGCGAGCTGGACAAGCTGAAACTCCGCGACGCCGAGAGCGGACTCGACCGCTATCTCATGGGCGCGCGCACCGTCGGCGAGCTGAAGGTCGTCACCGCGGCGCTCGGCTCGGCGGACGCAAACACGCTGCGCGGCATGGGCGACAAGCTCCGCGACAAGGATCCGTCGATAGTCGCGGTGCTCGCGTCGACCACCGACGACAAGATAACCTTCCTCGCGGTCTGCGGCAAGGACGCGGTCGCGAAGGGCATCAAGGCGGGCGATCTCGTGCGCGAGGTCTGCAAGGTCGCGGGCGGCAGCGGCGGCGGCAAACCGGACAGCGCGATGGGCGGCGGCAAGGACGTCACCAAGCTTGACAACGCGCTCGCCATCGTCGACGATTTCGTCACTTCCAAACTCGGTTAAGGAGTGTTTATATGGAAAACTGTCTGTTCTGCAAGATAATCGTGGGCGATATACCCTCGGCCAAAGTGTACGAGGACGACCTTTGCTTCGCGTTCAAGGACATCAACCCCCAGGCGCCGGTGCACGTCCTCGTCATCCCGAAGGCGCACATCGAGTCGGCTGCGGCGGTGGACGGAAGCAACTCGTCGGTCGTGGCGCACATCTTCGAGGTCATCCCGAAGATAGCGCGCGAGCTGGGGCTTGACGGCGGCTTCCGCGTGGTCAGCAACGTCGGCGACGACGGCTGCCAGTCGGTGCATCACCTGCACTTCCACATCCTCGGCGGCGCCAAGCTCAGCGAGACCCTCGGCTGATGCGTCCGGTCTTTCTCGCGGCTGTCGGCTTTGCGACCGCGCTGTTCATAAGCGAGTTTATCGGCGCGTATGCTCTCATTCCGGTGGGAGTATGCGCGCTTTTTTCGCTTGCCTTTTTCCTGCTGCGACGAAAGAACCCGAACTCCGACCGCCGTCTCAAAATCGCGATAACCGCCTGTGCCGCGCTTGTGGGCGCGCTGTGGCATCTGCTTTTCACCGCGTTCTTCTACTCCCCCGCGGTCTCGCTTGTCGGCGAGCGAGGCGAGTACGAGGCGATAGTCCGCGACTATCCGAAGCACTACGAATACGGCTCGTCGGTCGAGGTCGAGCTGGACGGTGTGGGCGCAAACGCGCGCGTTCGGCTGTGGATAGGGCATCACATTGACCTCGATCCGGGCGACCGCCTGATATTCGACGGAAAACTGGACACGCCGGACAGCACGCCGAACTTCGATTTTCTCAGCTACTACCGCTCGCGGCGCGTCTTTCTCGACGGCGAAGTGACCGAGGTCGTGGCTGTCGAGGCGGCAAACCGCACGCCGCTGCGGTTCATCCCCGCGGTCATACGGCACGCGCTCGGTGACAAATTCGCGAAGCTCTATTCGGGCGACGACCTTGCGATGGTTCGCGCGCTCTGCCTGGGCGACCGCTCGTCGATGAGCGAGAGCCTTCGGTTCGCGGTGCGGGCGGGTGGGCTCAGTCATCTGCTCGCGATAAGCGGACTGCACATCACGCTGCTCTGCGGCGCGCTGGTCGCGGGATTTAGAAATCGCAGACGCGGAAAGCTCGGCGCAAGCCTGTTTTCGATGCTCGCCGTGCTCATGTTCATACTCGTCTGCGGAGCGCCCGCGTCGGCTGCGAGGGCGTTTGTCATGCACGGATTTATGCTGCTCGCGGTGGCGATTCGCCGCGACGACGACCCGCTTTCCGCGCTCGGAGCGTCGCTTCTGCTCCTGCTCGTAATAAATCCGTACGCGATAAGCGACCTCGGGCTTCAGCTCAGCTTTCTCGCCACTCTCGGCATACTTCTCCACTTCGGAAATGCGCGCGGGTGGGCGTCGACGAGGTTCGCAAAGCGGGTGCGTTCGGCGCTCCCGCCGCTGCTGCGAAAGCCGTTCGTCGCGCTCGTCGACGCGGTGCTGCTCACGCTCATCGCAAACCTGTACACCGCGCCGATAATCGCGTACACCTTCGGCTCGCTGCCGCTCTACGGCGTGCTTGCCAACATCCCCGCGCTCGTCCTCATGCCGATAGTGCTCATCGGCGGACTGTTCAGCGGACTTCTGTCCTTCGTGGCTCTGCCTGCGGCGCGGGCGATGGCGGGGTTCGTCTCCCCCTTCATCGGGATGCTGCGCGGGGTGGCGTACTTCTTCGCGCGGCTGCCGTTTGCACTTGCGGATATGCACAGCGCGTACAACATTCTGGCGCTCGCGCTCGCCTACGCACTCATTATAATATGGAGAGCGACGCCGGGCAGAAAACACGGCAAACTCTGCGGAACGCTTGCCGCGCTTGCGTTTGCTCTGTCGCTTTCCTTCGGCGAGATTCAGCGGCGGTGCGACTCGCTTGACGCGTCGATCCTCGATGTCGGTCAGGGTCAGTCGATACTGCTCACGTCAAACGGACGCGCGGCGCTGGTAGACTGCGGCGGCGACTGCTACGAGGGCGCGGGCTGTCAGGCTGCCGAGGCGCTGATGCTTCGAGGCCGCCGCGAACTGGACGCATTGATCCTCACCCACTACCACAGCGACCATACAAACGGAATTGCCGACCTGCTGCGATTCGTGA
>CAMNWZ010000134.1 GCA_946566645.1 uncultured Clostridia bacterium | reverse complement strand
TCACGCCGGCGCTCTTGAGCGTCTCGGCAGCCTTCTCGGCGGTGTAGGTCTCGGCAAGCTCCTGAAGTCCGGCAGCCTGAACAGCCGAGATGACAACAGCCGCGTTCAGCGCGGGAGCAAGCTCCATGGTCACAGCCGGATTCTCGTCGCCGAGAACGGTCGCGACAGCCGCGTTCCACTCGCCGGTGGTGACTTCCTCGTTGAACTCAACGCCGAAGAAGTGCTTGATGTACTCGGCAGCCTTGGTGCTCGGGGCAGCGCCGACTACGCCGTTAACGTAGACCGAGCCGCTCTCGAGGTCGAAGCCGACAACCATGTCGAGAGCCTCGGCGATGGCGCGGATCGGCAGGTAGGTCGTGCCGTCGTTGATAAACACCTCGACGCTCTCGCCGTTCACGTTGGTCGGCTCAAACGCCGCGCCGTCCATGTAGATGTCCACGCCGCCCTTGACCGATATGGTCTTCTCGGTCAGGGTAGCCGCTCCCGCGAACGCAAAACTCGCGACGAGCGCGACCGCCAGAAGCAGAGCCACGATCGAACGCTTTGCATTGTGCTTCATGTTCCAGTTCTCCCTTCAAAATTACAGTGTTTTTGGGTTTTTACCCCACGACGCAATTATACCACCGTTCGACAGATATTGCGAGTGAAAATATGCCTGTATCTCCACTTTAGTTCTTTTGACCAAAAGAAATCGTTTTCCTGTTACGAATTTGCGCAAAATGTCGGCTTGAGTCGACTTCAGACGTCTGTCCGTCGACTTCGACATTATTCGTCACTATTTGACAGTGTTGCATGGGAAATTTTCAAAATTTATGTGGATATTTGAATTTTATACTTGCATTTTGTCGTGGAATGTGATACTCTGGATTTCCCCGCAAAACGGGAATCAAAAGATCGGAGGCAAAAGTATGAATGCAATTCGGTATGGTTCACAGTCCTTCTCGCCGGAAATCGGGCGTATGCTCATTCGTGCGGGTGTCTCCCCGCACATATCCGGATTTGCCATGCTCGGCACGGCGGTCAGGCTCACGCTCGAGGGCGGCGGCGGTCACAAGATAACCGGCGATCTCTACCCCGAGGTCGCGAAGCTCTTCGGCACAACGCCGTACAGCGTGGAGCGCAACATACGCACAGCTATCGCGCGGGCATGGTCGCTCGGAGCGCTGAAAAACTTCTACGACGGCATCGGCATGTATGCCGACCACCGACCGTCGAACGCCGCCTGCATCGCACAGCTGGCGTACGCCTATGCCAACGGAATGGTGGACGAGCAGAAGAAAGCGCAGTGACGGCATAACAAAAGGGAGGCGGCTTCGCGCCGTCTCCCCTCCCATATTCGTCTGTTACTTCATCGGCTTGTCAAAAGAGGGATTGAAAGCGTAGAAGTTGCGGCTGTTCAGTCTTTCGGTGGTGCGGCGCAGCCCCTCGCCGAAGCGCTGGAAGTGCACTATCTCGCGCTCGCGCAGGAAGCGTATCGGGTCGAGCACGTCCGGGTCGTCGACCAGACGCAGGATGTTGTCGTAGGTCACGCGGGCCTTCTGCTCCGCCGCCATGTCCTCGACGAGGTCGGCGATGGTGTCCCCCTTCACGCCGATATACGCCGCGGTGAACGGAGTCCCCGACGCCGCCGACGGGTACACGCCCGCCGTGTGGTCGACAAAGTAGGCATCATAGCCCGCCTTCTTGATGTCCGCCTCGCTCATCGAGCGGGTGAGCTGGTGGACTATCGCGCCTATCATCTCGAGATGGGCAAGCTCCTCGGTACCTATGTCGGTGAGCAGCGCCTTCAGCTCGGGATAGGGCATAGAGAACCGCTGGCTCAGGTAGCGCAGGCTCGCGCCCAGTTCCCCATCGGGACCGCCGTACTGGCTTATAATGAACTTGGCGAGCGCGGGGTTCGGATTTTTGATGTTTACCGGATATTGCAGCTTCTTTTCATACTCAAACATAACTATGCACCCCTCCTACGCGACGCGTCCCACGGCCACGGGTCGCTTATCCAGCTGTACTCGTCGTCGTCTGTGATGTCGTGCTTGCTAATCGGACCGAAACGCTTAACGTACTCCTCGCGCTTCTGCTTATACGCAAGCTGGAACGCGTGGTAGAGCGAGAGCGCCTCGCTGTCCTCCGGATGGGTGTCAAGGTAGAGTCCGAGCTCGACTATGCAGAAGTCGAGCGCCTGAAGCTCGCCGAGCGGTGTCTTCGGCACGCCGGTCACATTGAAGTTGTTAAACCACGGCATTTCAAGCCCGGGATAGAGCGTGCCGCGGCTGAGCGCCTCCTGCGGCTCAAACTTTGCCGAGTCGCTGCGCTGCATCGGCGTGTAGGTCATGCCTATCACCGCTTCGCAGGGCAGATCGCCGACAGCGGCGCCGGGCGCGGGACAGCCGCTGTTTATCTGCATGAGAAGTTTCTCAAGGTCCATTGTATACCGCCATTTCTCCGCGCTTGGATTGCTGGTCGCCGAACCGGCGCGGGCGGCGCGGCAAGCCCGAATAGGGTCGTGCCATTCTACGCCGCTCGGCGGTGATGTGTGACCTTATCTGCCGCGCCAGAACTCGACCGCGCGGTCGAACCAGCCGTCGGCGGCGGTGTCGGTCGCAAGTCCCACGCCGTGTCCGATGCCGGGGAAAATGTCCATCTTCACCGGAACGCCCGCCTTCTCAAGCGCCGCCGCCATGTTCTTGGTGTTCTCCGGAGGGACGGCGTCGTCCGCGTCACCGCACCAGACGTATGTCGGCGGATAGGCGGCGGTCACCTGCTTTTCGACGCTCCACGCGTCCTCCAGCTCGGATGTCGCGTCCGCGCCGATCAGGTTGTCGTGCGTGCCCATGTGGGTAAACGCCCTGTCCATAGTTATCACAGGATAGATGAGCACCATCGCGCCCGGCTTGGGAAGTCCGTACTTCTTGTATCCCAGGCTCTCGGTGCCGAAGGTCGCGGCGAGGTGTCCGCCCGCCGACGAGCCCCAGACCGAGTAGTTGTTCGGGTCGATGTCCCACCTGTCCGGGTCGCATATCACCTCACGCACCGCGCGGGCGAGGTCGTCCTGCGGCGCGGGATGGTTGGCACGCTCGCGCACGCGGTAGTAGACTATGAACGCCGATATGCCCATCTCGTTCAGCTTTCGGGCAAAGGGCACCCCCTCGACAAAGCTCGCCACAAAGAAGTATCCGCCGCCCGGCGCGATTATCGCCGCGGGATGGCGCTTTCCGTCCCTAATGACGAACCGCGTGTCGAGATAGTATTCGTTCTTCGCCTCTTTCATGTCCCACTCGCGCTGTTCCGCGTCCATATAGGACGGCAATTCCATGTTTTCCATCGTTTTTACCTCCAAGGAAAAATTACTGCTTCAGATACTTGTCGAACCAGCCCAAAATCTCCTCCATGCGGCGGGCACGTCCCTTGGGCTTTCCCGAGCGGCTGAGTTCGTGCGTCTCCCCCTTGAACAGGCAGAGCTTGGTGTCGCAGCCGTTCTGTTTCAGCGCGGTGTACATCGAAAGTCCCTCCACCATCCAGCAGCGATAGTCCGCGTCCGAGTGGATGAACAGCGTCGGTGTCTTGCAGTTCGGAGCATACTTGAGCGGCGAGTGCTCCCACAGCTGCTCCATATCGGTGCGGGTGAGCGCCTTCTGATGCAGCTCGGTGAACAGCACACCGATGTCGGTCGTGTGCTCGAAACTTATCCAGCTCGCTATCGAGCGCTGGCTGCACGCGGCTTTGAACCGGTCGGTGTGCCCGATTATCCAGTTGGTCATAAATCCGCCGTAGCTGCCGCCGGTGACGCCGAAATTCTTCTCGTCGGCGTCGGGATACTTCTTCAGCATCTCGTCGGCAAAC
>CAMNWZ010000133.1 GCA_946566645.1 uncultured Clostridia bacterium | reverse complement strand
ACTACTGATGCCCCGTGTGAATTCGGAGCGCGCGCAGGCCCTGTGGAGGGGCATTGTCGACGCGCTGCGCGGCGAGCTGAGCTCGCTCGTGATAGATACCTATATCGAGTACGCGAAGGGGGTGGACGTCACCGACAGCGCGTTCGTCCTCTGCTGCGAAAATACCGTGGCGAAGGAGTGGATAGAGCGCAACCGCCGCGAGTACATCGAAAAGCGGCTCAGCGCCGAGCTGAACGCCCCGATAACGCTCGTCTGCCTCGCAAGCGACGAGGAGGCTCGCGAGTATGTCGCCGAGCGCGAGAAGCCGGACGGCAGCAGCTTCTCCAGCGAGTTTACCTTCGAGAACTTCGTCGTCGGCGGGTCGAACCGATTCGCGGCGGCGGCTGCCCAGGCGGTCGCGCAGGGTTCGACGTCCAGCTATAACCCGCTGTTCATCTACGGCGGCAGCGGACTCGGCAAGACCCACCTGCTCTACGCGATAGCAAACGCCTACCGCGCGGACGACAGCGGCCGCAACGTGATATATGTCCGCTGCGAGGACTTCACAAACGAGTTTATCGAGACGGTGCGCGTCGGTCACCTGCGCAGCGGCAGGGAGAAGGAGTTCCGCGACAAGTACCGCTCGCCCGACCTCTTCCTCGTGGACGACATCCAGTTTATCGCGGGCAAGGAGCAGACGCAGGAGGAGTTCTTCAACACCTTCAACACGCTCTACGAGGCGGGCAAGCAGATAGTGCTCACCTCCGACCGTCCGCCCAAGGACATGGCGCGGCTGGACGAGCGTCTGCGCACGCGGTTCGAGAGCGGTCTGATATGCGACGTGCAGCCGCCCGAGCTCGAGACCCGCGTCGCCATCGTCAAAAACAAGGCGGCGTCGCTCGGACTTGCGCTCAGCGACCAGGTGGTGAGCTACATCGCCGAGAACGTCACCGCGAACGTCCGCCAGATAGAGGGCGTGGTAAAGAAGCTCCAGGCGTTCGCGGCGCTGCTCCGCGAGCCGGTCACCGTCACCACCGCGCAGCAGGCGATAGGCGACGTGTTCACCGAGAAGATGCCCCCCACCGCCGACGTGATAATCGACGAGTGCGAGCGGTTCTACGACCTCGAGCCGGGAAGCCTCGCCTCCAAGCGCCGCGACGGCAAGACCGCGCGGGCGCGGCAGGTCGCGGGATACCTCATGCGCGTCATGCCGAGGATGAGCTTTCCCGAGATAGGGCGCGCGCTCGGACGCGATCACTCTACGATGATATACGCGGTCGAGCAGATAGACGGCAAGCGCAAAAACGACCCCCAGCTGGACACCGACATCAAGGACCTGATGCTCAACATAACAAACAGACAGTGAAATTTTGACAAAAATTTTCTGAAAGTTCACAATTAGGTCTGGTGCAATTAGACAAACTGTGCTATAATTCGTTTGTTGCAGCTTTGTCGGACGAGCCTCGACGCCTAAAAAAGCGTCTCCCCGACCGCAAAGCTGTCAATACCCGAAAGGAGAAAACGTCTGTGATAGAAGTAAACAGCCTGACAAAACAATACGGCGACAAGCGCGGCGTGCGTGACATCTCGTTCAAGATAGACGAGGGCGAGATAGTCGGCTTCCTCGGGCCTAACGGCGCGGGCAAGTCGACCACGATGAACATCATCACCGGCTATCTGTCCGCCACCTCCGGCAGCGCCAAGATAGGCGGCATCGACGTGCTCGAGAACCCGCTCGAGGCGAAGAAGCAGATAGGCTACCTGCCAGAATTGCCCCCGCTCTACCTCGACATGACGGTCAAGGACTACCTCGACTTTGTGTACGAGCTGAAGGGAGCGAAGGCACGCGCGCCCGAGCAGAAGAAGCATATAAAGAACATATGCGAGCTTGTCGGGATAACCGAGGTCTATAACCGCGTGATACGCAATCTGTCCAAGGGATACCGCCAGCGCGTGGGACTTGCCCAGGCGCTCATCGGCGACCCCGAGGTGCTGATACTCGACGAGCCGACCGTCGGACTCGACCCGCGCCAGATAGTCGAGATACGCGACGTGATACGCGAGCTCGGCAAGAAGCGCACGATAATCCTGTCCACCCACATTCTGCCCGAGGTCGAGCAGATATGCGAGCGCGTGCTCGTCATCAAGGAGGGACGGATAATCGCCGACGACACCCCGACCGGTCTGTCCGCGCGCGTCAGTCAGGGACATTCGCTCGCCCTCCGCGCCGCGGGACCGAAAAACGCGGTCGCGAACACCGTCCGCGCGGTGCCGGGAGTGCGCGTCGTCACCGCCCTTCCCGACCGCGAGGAGGGCGCGTGCGACCTTCAGGTCGAGAGCGACGGTCAGGTGGACATCCGAAAGCCGCTCTTCCGGGCGCTTGCGACGGCGGGCTATCCGATACTCCAGCTCCGCCCGCAGGATCTCAGCCTCGAGGAGATCTTCATGACTCTTACGGAAGATTCGGATAAGTAAAGGAGGAATGACAAGTGCTTGCAGTCTTTAAGCGGGATCTGAAGGCTTACTTTACAAGCCCGCTCGGTTACGTCTTCATCGCCGCGTTCCTCGCGGTCATGAACGCGTTCTTCTATATCTACAACGTCAACCAGGCGTACAGCCAGCTGTCGTCGGTGTTCAACTTCATGGTGTACACGCTGATATTCGTGACGCCGCTGCTGACGATGAGACTTTTCAGCGAGGAGTTCAAGCAGAAGACCGATCAGCTGCTGCTCACCTCGCCGGTCAAGGTTCGCTCGATAGTTTTCGGAAAGTTCCTCGCGGCGCTCGCGATATTCGCCATCGCGCTTGCGGTGACCCTGCTCTACGTCGTCATCATCGCCTCGCACGGACAGCCGAACGTCCGCGAGCTGCTCGCAAACTACTTCGCCATCTTCTGCGTGGCGGCGGCGTTCATCTCGATAGGCGTGTTCATCTCGTCGCTGACCGAAAACCAGCTGGTCAGCGCGGTGCTCACCCTCGCCGTGTTCCTCATACTCTATCTGATAGACACCAGCGGATTCGGAGCGCAGAGCGCGTTTCTGAACAACCTGCTCTACTCGATCTCGCTGTTTGTGCGCTACACCACCATCTCGAACGGAGTGCTCGCCCTGAGCGACCTCGTGTTCTACGTCTCGGTGGCGGCGATATTCATATTCGCGACCACGCGCGTCATCGAGAAGAAGCGCTGGAGCTAAGGGAGGAACAGGAAAATGGCTAATAATAACGCCCCGAAGAAGGGGCAGAAGACAAAATACGGCTCGATGGCGATCGCCTTCACCGCGATATTCCTCGTGGCGGCGGTGCTCGTCAACGTGCTCGGCGTGCTCCTCACCGACCGTCTCGGTCTGCGCTGGGACATAACCGACAACCGTCTGTACACCATATCGGACACCACCGTCGAGCTGCTCGAGACGCTCCCGGAGGACATAAAGGTCACGGTGCTCTCGACCGAGTACGCCTACCAGAACAGTAGTGGATACCGTGACATCCGCGAGGTGTTGATGCGATACGAGCAGCTCAGCGGCGGAAAGCTGACCGTCCGCTACGTCGACCCGTACGCGAACCCCGACATCGTCTCGCAGTATTCGGAGATATCCACCCCCAACGAAAGGGATATAATCATCGAAAGCTCGAAGCGCTATAAGGCGATAACCCCGTCCGACCTCTACGATATGCGTGCAGTTTATACACCGGAGGGATATAAGGGCGGACTTCAGGCGGAGCAGAAGTTCTCCTCCGCCATCATGTACTGCCTCGCCGACCAGCTGCCCAAGGCGATACGCACCAGCGGTCACGACGAGGACGACCTCAGTGAGCTGAACAGCCTGCTCACCACCGCCAACTACTCGCTCGACCGCCTGAACCTGGCGATAAACGAGATACCGGAGGACTGCGCGCTGCTGATAATCACCAACC
>CAMNWZ010000132.1 GCA_946566645.1 uncultured Clostridia bacterium | reverse complement strand
CGGGCTTCCAGTTCGCGGGCATCGGCGTTATCGCGCAGGAGAACCCGGACAAGAAGTTCATCCTCGTCGACAGCTTCCCGTCGAACGCCGACGGCAGCGAGACGCTTGAGCTGGACAACGTCTACGCGATGCAGTTCGCCGAGCAGGAGAGCGGCTTCTTCGCGGGCGTTGCTGCCGCTATGGAGACCAAGACCGGCAAGGTCGCGAGCGTCCACGGCATCGCGTTCCCGTCGAACGTCAACTATCAGTTCGGCTTCGAGAGCGGCGTCTACTACGCCAACAAGAACCTCGGCACCAAGGCTGAGATAGTCGAGATCGCCTCGCACTCGGGCACCGATGTGACGAACACGAACGTCGGCGGCAACTATGTCGGAGACTTCAACGACCAGGCTACCGGCAAGGTCATCGGCAACGAGCTTATCGCCGAGGGCTGCGACATAATCTTCGTCGCCGCGGGCAACTCGGGCAACGGTGTCTTCACCGCCGCCAAGGAAGCCGGCAACGTGAAGGTCATCGGCTGCGACGTCGACCAGTACAACGACGGCGTGAACGGCGACTCGAACATCATCCTGACCTCGGTGCTGAAGAACATGGCTATCAACGTCGAGCGTCAGCTCAACGCCATCCAGGACGGCACCTTCAAGGGCGGCAACAACACGCTGTACGCGGACACCGACTCGACCGGCTATGTTTCGGCTGACGGACGCCATCAGCTGAGCGCCGAGACCCTGACCGCGCTTGAGGACGCGTACGCGAAGGTCAAGGCGGGCGAGATTGTCCCGGCTGCGAACTTCAACGGCATCACTCCCGAGAGCTTCCAGTAAGATTTGACCGAAAAGAGGGGCTGCGAAAGCGGTCCCTCTTTTTTCGTCTTTTTTCCGTTTTGGACTGGAAAAAGCGGACACGCTGTGTTACAATTAAACGGGTATTTGTACAGAAACTTCTCGGTTTGGGAGTGAGGCTGTGAGCGAATATATCATTGAGATGAAGGGGATAACCAAGCGATTTCCCGGCATCGTCGCAAACGACAATGTGTCCATCTCGGTAAAAAAGGGCGAGATCTACGCGCTGCTCGGTGAGAACGGCGCGGGAAAATCCACCCTTATGAGCATGCTGTTCGGTATGTACGAGCCGGACGAGGGCGAGATTTGGGTGCGCGGTGAGAAGGTCAAGCTCGCGAACCCGGCGGAGGCTGCGAGCCTCGGCATAGGCATGGTGCATCAGCACTTCAAGCTGGTGCAGAACTACACCATCGCCGAGAACATCGTGCTCGGCATCGAGCCGAAGAAGCGGCTGCTGGGATTCCTGCCCGCCGTCGACATAAAGAAGGCGAACCGCGACATAGCCGAGCTGAGCAAGCGGTACGGACTTGAGGTCGACCCGACGCAGAAGATAGAGGATGTGGGCGTGTCGGTGCAGCAGCGCGTCGAGATACTCAAGATGCTCTACCGCGAGGCGGAGATACTGATATTCGATGAGCCGACGGCTATGCTCACGCCGCAGGAGATAGAGTTCCTGCTCCAGATAATCCGCGAGCTTCGCGCCGGCGGCAAGACGATAATCCTCATCACCCACAAGCTGGAGGAGATAAAGCAGGTCGCCGACCGATGCGCGGTGCTGAGTCGAGGCAAGCTGATAGACGTCATCGACGCCGCTACCACCACCACAAAGCAGATGGCGAATATGATGGTCGGACGCGAGGTGGACACCGAGATAGAGAAGGCAGAGGCGAACTTCGGCGAGGAGGTGCTCCGCGTCGAAGGGCTGACTGTCGCGGGAAGCGGCGGCGTGGACGCGGTGAAGAACGTGAGCTTCAGCGTGCGCGCGGGCGAGATATTCGCGGTGGCGGGCGTGTCCGGCAACGGACAGGTCGAACTCGCCGACGCGATAGCCGGACTTGCCAAGGCGTCGGGCGGAAAGATAATCCTCGACGGCGAGGATATTACCAAGACCGACGTCCGCACACGCATCAAGAAGGGGATAAGCTACATACCCGAGGACAGGCAGAACTTCGGACTGGTGCTCGACTTCGACCTCGCGGACAACCTCGCGCTCAAGAGCTACTTCGACGAGCCGTTCTCGAGGCACGGGATGCTCAAGCGTGCCGAGTTCGTAAAGCACGGCGAGCGGCTTATCGAGCAGTATGACATCCGCTCGGGACAGGGCGTGAACACGCAGGTTCGCTCGATGAGCGGCGGAAACCAGCAGAAGGCGATAATCGCGCGCGAGATAGAGCTTCAGTCAAAACTGATGATATTCGTTCAGCCAACGCGCGGACTGGACATCGGCGCTATCGAGAACATACACCGGCAGATACTGCTCGAACGCGACTCGGGCCGTGCGGTGCTTCTCATATCGCTGGAACTGGACGAGGTCATGGCGCTTGCCGACACGATAGGCGTCATCTATCGCGGCGAGATCTCCAAGATAGCGCCGGCAAGCGAACTCACGAGCCGCCGTGTGGGCGAGTATATGATGGGGGTGACGAAGTGAGTAAAGGCGGATTTCGCCGCGCCGTGCTGAAAATTTTCGGCGGCGAGCGCCGGCAGTCGATAACCGTGCCGATATTCGCGGTGCTGCTGAGCCTTGTGGCGGCTTCGATATTGCTGCTCGCGCTCGGCAAGAACCCGATAACCGCGTTTCTCGGAATGCTCCGCGGCTGCGGCATAGTACCGAAGGCGAACTACGCGGCAAAGGCGGGCATGCTCACCGACTTCATGAGCTTCCTCGGATGGCTCGCGCCGATGACCTTTGCGGCGCTGGCGGTCGCGGTGGCGTTCAAGACCGGACTGTTCAACATCGGCATATCCGGTCAGATGCTGCTCGGCGGATTCTTCGCGACGGTGGTCGCGCTCGAGTGCACCGAGAGCGTTCCCACCCCGCTTAGGCTTGTGCTCGTGATTGCGATAGGCATAGCGAGCGGCGCGGCGGTTGGCGGACTTATCGGATTTTTGAAGTACAAATTCAACATAAACGAGGTCGTCTCCTCGATAATGCTGAACTATATCATCCAGTATGTCACCAAGTTCTTCATCCAGATGTACTACGTCGACCCGGTGTCCCGTCAGTCGCGCTACATCGACGCGAGCTGGCGGCTGACCGTCACCGACGTGGAGGCGTTCGGACTGAAGTTCGACATCCCGCTCGCGGTGATACTGGTCATACCCGCGATACTCATCGTTCGCATGATACTCGACCGCACCAAGCTCGGATATGAGATGAAGACGGTCGGTTTGACCCGCTCGGCTGCGCGCTACGCCGGCATGAACGTGGGCAAGAATATGGTGCTCTCAATGCTTATATCCGGCGCGCTCGCGGGACTTGCGGGCGTGAGCTACTACCTCGGATACTACTCGTCGATACAGCCGGGCGTGCTGGCGAGCATGGGCTTTGACTCGATAGCCGTGTCGCTGCTCGGCAACTCGAATCCGGCGGGCATCTTCTTCTCGTCCTTCCTCATCACGATCGTTTCAAAGGGAGCGACCTACATGTCCAGCTCGGCGAGCATCCCACAGGAGATAGCGCAGGTCATAACCGGACTCATCCTGCTTTTCTCGGCGTGCGGAGTGGTCATGCGCTCGATGCTTGCACGGCTTGGCGAGCGCGAGCGTGAGTATCAAAAGTCGCTTGCCGCGCCGACCGAGACCGAGCGAACGGATAAACCGACAGATACAGTCGATGCGACCGACGCGAAAGGAGGCGACAGGTAATGGGAACACTTAACACCCTCATTCGCGACGGACTGAGCTTCGCGCTGCCGCTGTTTATCATAGCCATCGGCGGCATATACAGCGAGCGCAGCGGCATCACAAACCTGGCGCTCGAGGGACTGCTCGGCGCGGGCGCGTTCGTCGGAGCTCTGGCGGTCGTGCTGTTCACAAACGGCGCGTTCGGCGGCGAGTTCTACCTCGCGGTGCTGTTCGCTATGCTCGGCGGCGGTGTGTTCGCGATGATACACGGCGTGCTCTGCGTCAAATTCCGCGCAAACCAGGTCATAAGCGGCGTTGTGATAAACATACTCGCGGCGGCGCTGACGGCGTTCCTCACAAAGCAGATAAACATCGCGCACTTCGGGCAGAACTCGGACAAGTTCAACCTCGGCACCGCGCCGACATTCGCGATACCCGGACTGTCGGATATACCAGTGATAGGCGCGATATTCAAGAACGCGTACGTCTA
>CAMNWZ010000131.1 GCA_946566645.1 uncultured Clostridia bacterium | reverse complement strand
CTCATTACGGAGCGCTTCGACAGGCTGCAATCTGGACGCACGACCCGCCGGATAGACGCCAAATATCACGCCGAACGCCACCGATACCACAAACGATACCGCCAGTATGTACGGCGGCGGCGCGATTATCGTGTCAAGCACCAGTTTTCCCGCGACCACCGTGCCGAGACACCCGACTACCATTCCGATTATGCCGCCGAGTGTGGACACCATCGCCGCTTCTATCAGGAACTGCGTGATTATCGAGCGGCGCGGCGCGCCTATCGCCTTGCGTATGCCTATCTCGCGGGTGCGCTCGGTCACCGTAACGAGCATGATGTTCATTATGCCTATGCCGCCGACAAGCAGCGAGATCGCCGCTATCGAGCCGAGCAGCACCGCCTGCTCCGCGAAGCCCTCGGTCTGGCTCTGCTGCCACTGGTCGTTCGAGTAGACGTCGACGTAGCCGTTGTTCGTGTCCACTCTCGCCTCGAGGAACGCCTTGACGCGGTTGGATACCTCCTGCACCGTGTCCGAGCTTGCCGCCTTGACGATAAACTCGTAGCTCGACGAGCCGCCGCCCGACGACTTGTTTATACGCTTCTCCAGCGTGTACGGCACAACGACGATGTTGTCGCGGTAGCTGCCGCCGTACTCCTCGCTTACGCCCTTCGACTCGTAGTAGCCCACCACCGTGTACTCGTCGCCGGAGATGGTTATCTTCTTGCCCACCGGGTCGGCGTAGTTGAACAGATCCGCCGCGACCTTCGAGCCGAGCACGCAGACGCGGTTCATCTTCTGGATGTCCAGATAGCAGAGGTCGCGCCCTCCCTTGAGCTTAAAGCCCGAGCAGACCGAATACTTGTCGCTCGCGAGGTAGATGTTCGGGTACTCCGCGTGCTTCGACTGATAGCGGATGCTGTTCGACCAGGCGTACTTCTGCGGCGTTATGCCGACGACCTTCTCCGGTCCGAGCTCGGCGCAGAGCTGCTCCAGCTCTCTGGTATAGTCGGGAGTGCCGCCGCTGCCCCACTGGTAGTAGTAGACATTTATCTGGTTTGTACCCATCTTCTCGAACTGCTCCATCACCGCGTCCTGCTGTGCCTGGACTATCGAAACGAGGATTATGACCGCCGCGATGCCGATTATTATGCCGAGCATTGTCAGAAACGAGCGTCCTTTGTTCGAGCCTATCGACTTCGCCGCCATCTTTATCGACTGAAGTATGCTCATGCGCTTACCCCCTTTCGAGGTGCGCCCATCGTCCCTAATGGATCCCCGTTGCTGCCGTCGTCGCCGTCCCGCTTCGAGTCGTAGACGATGCGTCCGTCGAGCAGGCGTATCGCGCGGTCGGCGGATGCCGCGATGTCGCGGTCGTGGGTTATCAGCACCACCGTCGATCCCGCGGCGTGCAGGTCGCGCAGTATCCGCATGACGTCCTCGGTGGTGTGGCTGTCCAGGTTGCCGGTCGGCTCGTCGGCGAGGATAAGCGGCGGGTTGGTCACTATCGCGCGCGCGATGGCGACACGCTGCTGCTGACCGCCGGACATCTCGCTCGGCTTGTGGTTCGCGCGGTGGTCGATGCCCACCTTCTCAAGCGCGGCGTACGCAAGCTCCTGACGGCTGGTCATCAGCTTCGCGTCCGCGCCGTAGAGGTCCTTCGCGTCCTTGCGCGCCCTCCGTCCCGCTCCCGAGTATATCAGCGGAAGCTCGACGTTCTCAAGCGCGGTGAGCGCGGGTATCAGGTTGAATCCCTGGAAGATGAAGCCTATCTCGCGGTTTCGTATGTTTGAAAGCTCCTGGTCGCTCAGCGAGCTTACAAGCTCGTCGTGGAGGTAATACTCGCCGTAGGTCGGCAGGTCGAGACACCCGAGTATGTTCATCATCGTCGACTTGCCCGAGCCGGACGAGCCGATTATCGCGGTAAACTCGCCGCGGTCTATCGTGAGGCTCACGCCGTCCAGCGCGCGCACCTCGCTCTCGAGTCCCTCGCCGTATATCTTGTAGATGTCGCTAAGCTCTATCAGGCGCTCGGGCGGGGAGGAGGAATATGCTGTGTTCATTCGCGCGCCTCCTTAGCCTATCGCCACGACGCTGCCGCCGCCGTACATTCCGTCCATGCCCTCCTGACCGGCTATGCCCTCGGCGACGTACAGCTCAACGCCGTCCCCAATGCCGCTCTTTATCTCGACCTGGCTCTCGTCGGACATTCCCGTCTCGACGAGCACCGCGTAGAAGCCTTCGGGCACGACACCCTCGGCAAGCTGCGGCGCGTCGGACGGTGCCTTCTCGCCCTCCCCGAGCTTTACGAACACGCACGCGCCTATCTCGGTGTACTTCACCGCGTTGACCGGCACGAGCACGCAGTCCGCCGCCTCGTTCATCACTATCTCATAGCGCATCGAGGAGTTGGCGCGAAGTCCCTCGCCGTTCTCGATGGTTATCACCGCCGGATAGGTCGCGTAGCCCCAGTCGTACTTGCCCTCGAGCGCTATCGAGCTGACCGTGCCGTAGAACGGGGTCTCGCCCTCGCTGGTCTCCTGCGTCAGATTGACCGGCGTGCCCACCTGCACGTTGCCGACGTTGCGCTCGTCCAGCTCTATCTCGACGGTCATAGCCGACGTGTCCGATATGGCGAGTATCGGCGCCTTCTCCTCCAGCTGCTGACCCGCCACCGCGGTTATCGCCGTGACCATGCCGCTCATCGGAGCAGCGCCGTTCAGCTTGTCGAAGGTCTCGTTCAGCTTGGCTATCTCCTCGTCCGCCTTGACTATCTTGTCCTCGTCGTCCTTTATCTGCTTGTCATAGCCCTCGACGCGCTCGCGCACGCTCTTAGAGTTCTCCTGAAGCGCCTCTATCTCGCTGTCATACTCGTCGCCGCTGAGGGTGTACATCGTGTCCCCCTTCTTGTACTCGGCGTAGGCGGTCATGTTCAGCGACAGCACCTTGCCCTTTGCCGGCGCGGTGAGCGTCTCCACCTGCGAATACTCGAGCTTTGCCTGCTCGGCGGGGGTGATGGTGTCGCCGTTCGCGGCGGTGAGGGTGAATATCGCCTCCATGCCCTCGGTCAGCGCGCCCGGATTTTGCATCGTGACCTCGACGGCGAACAGCACCGCGCCCTCGGTGGTGACATAGCGCACCTTGTCAATCTTTGTGACCTTGCCGCTGAGAACCTCCATGCTCGCGGGTATCGACACGTTCGCGGTCTGACCGAGCTTTATGTCGTTTTCATACGCGTAGCTGAAGTAGCACTTGAGGCGCATCTCCTCGTCGCGGACTATCTTTCCGAGCACCGCGCCCTCGGACAGCATCTCGCCCACGCGCAAGGCTTCGCTCATCTCGACCAGCTTGCCGTTGAACGGCGCGGTGAGGTTGCGCTTCGCCACCTTGGCGCGGATGTCGGCTATCTGCTTGTCGAACTCGCTGAGCGACTCGTAGTCCTTGACGCGGGTCTCGCGGGTCTTCTCGATGTTGTTCTGATACTCGACCTTGCTGTCCTCCAGCTTCTGGATCTCCTCCTTCAGCGCGGTGTCGTCCAGACGGAACAGCTCCTGTCCCTCGTAGACGATGTCGCCCTCGGTCACCAGTATCTCGAGCAGCTCGCCGCGAACCGGAGCTGTGACCGACTCGGTGCGGTTAGCCTTGACCTGACCGTAGCCGCTTATCGAATTGGAGAACGAACCCCGATAGGAATATGTAGTCTGCGGAGGCGGCACCGGCTCGGGCTCGAGGAACAGCTTGTACACGCCGTACCATATTCCCGCGGCTACCGCGAGCAGTATCACTCCGATGACCGACCACTTGATTATCTTCTTGCGGCGGCGTTTCTTCGCCGCGATGCGACGCTTCTCCTGACGCGCGGCGGCTATCGGGTCAACCGCCTCTTGCGAGGCTGCAGGCGTCTCCGGCGTCTCGGCGGCTGCGGTCGCGACCTGCGTCGACTGCTCGGTCGCGGCACCGGTCGGCTGCGTCTCCACAGCCTGGTTTTCAGGGTTCTTGTTCTCGTTCAATTTGCTCTCCTCCTATCTTGCATCACTCTGCTAATCAGACGATTAAAACACGGGATTTGTTCCCATTGTAGACGAGCGAAAAGGAAAAATCAAGCGAATTTATAGATTGTTTACAATTTGTAACCTCATTGTAACTATTAGACCGTGGGCGCTGCCCACACCCAAGGTCGCGAGGTTACGCACCTCGCGCTGCGG
>CAMNWZ010000130.1 GCA_946566645.1 uncultured Clostridia bacterium | reverse complement strand
GCCCCCCCCCCCCCTGGTCTCCCGCGCGCGCCCGCCGCCCCCTCCCGCGCCCTGGGGGGGGGGGGGCTCCCCCCAGGGTCTTGGGGTTTGGGCCCCACCCCCCCCACGACCTTACCTCTTGGGGACAAGAGTTAGCCCGAACCGCATCGTCGTCCGCTTCCCGTCCGGCACGCACACCACGTCCTCGCCGTGGCGCGCGAGTATCCGCTTGACCAGGTACAGCCCCAGGCCCAGACCCTCGCTCGCCCGCGAACGGTCGGTCTTGTGGAACCGCTCGAATATCAGCTCCTTCTCCTCCGGCGGTATCGGCCGCCCGATGTCGCTCACCTCAAACAGCGCGCGCCCGCCCTGCTTGGTTATCTTTATCTCGAGCGGCGTGCCCTCGTCCGAGTATTTCACCGCGTTTTCCACCAGATTGAACACCACGCGGTATATCGAGTCGCTGTCGCCGAGCACCTCCGCGGGCTCGTCCAGCTCGACCGACACCTCGAGGTTCTTGTCGGTTATCTTCCGCTCCTCCGCGATGAGCACCTGACGAGCCACTTCGCACAGATCGAACGCGGTCTTCTTTATCGGCTCGTCCTCCTCCGCCTCCATCCGGCTCAGCTCGAGCATCTGGGTCACCAGGCGGCTGAGACGCTTGGTCTCGGCGGACACCGTCGTCAGATACTTCTTCTCCTTCTCCGGCGGTATCACCCCGTCAAGTATGCCGTCGACATAGCCGCTTATCGAGGTCATCGGCGTCTTCAGCTCGTGGGACACGTTGGCGATAAACTCGCGCCGGCGCGTCTCGCTCTTGTCCAGGCTCTCCGCCATTCGGTTGAGGCTGGCGGCGAGGTCGCGTATCTCGAGCGCCGTGTCCTCGTCGGTCGCCACCCTCTCGCCGAAGTCGCCCCGACCGAAGGCGCGGCTCGCGTCCGCCATGCGCTTCAGCGGCTCGGTAAGCCTTCGGGTGTAGAAATACGCCCACAGACTGGACACCGCGAGCACGAGCACCGCCATCATCACAAACAGCTTGATAAACTGCCCTATCATCTTCTGGAACGCGGTCGACGTCACCGACACGAACACCGCGCCGCAGAACTCGCCGTTCGACCGCACAGGCAGTCCGACGGTGAAGAACTCGCCCGAGTACACGCCCAGGTTTCCGGTGCCGACATACTCGCCGCGCTGCACCCTGTCCATCACGTTTTCGGGCACATACAGCCGAAACACGCTCTCCACGCCCTCCGGCGACGCTATCAGCAGCCCGGTCGAGTCGGTTATCACTATCTGACTGCCGCTTATCTTGGCGCTCAGGCTCACCGCGCTGGACAGATACGGATTGCGGTACACGTTGCCGTTCCAGGTGTATTCCTCCGCGGCGTCCACCAGATACTCGGCGGAGGCGGTCAGCGACTGCTCGCGCTCCTCGCGGTTGTATCTGAAACTGAGCATCGCCACCGACGAGCCGAGCAGCACAAAGCTGGCGATAAGCAGTGCCGCCGTCGCCGCGAAAGTCCGCCCGAATATCGTCTTCACGAAATCATCTCCAATTTACGCGTCGGTGTCAAATCTATAACCGACGCCCCACACGGTTTTCAGCTCCCAGTGCTCGCTCGCGCCCTCTATCTTCTCGCGCAGCCGCTTTATGTGGACGTCCACCGTGCGGCTGTCGCCGTAGTAGTCGAACCCCCACACCTCATCGAGCAGCTGGTCGCGCGTGTATACGCGGTTCGGATTGCCCGCCAGGAAGGCGAGAAGCTCCAGCTCCTTCGGCGGCGTGTCTATCCGCTTGCCGTTCACGATAAGCTCGAACCGCTCCATGTCTATCACCAGGTTGTCGAACACCAGGCGCTTCGGCTTGTCCGGCTCGCTGCCGCTGCGACGCATCACCGCCGACACCCGCGCGATGACCTCCTTCATCTCAAACGGCTTTACGATGTAGTCGTCCGCGCCGGCGTTAAGCCCGCTCACGCGGTCGCTGAGCTCGCCCTTCGCGGTCAGCATTATCACCGGAGTCTTGCCCTCGCTGCGGATCTCGCTAAGCACGCCCCAGCCGTCCAGCTTGGGCAGCATCACGTCCAGCATCACGATGTCCGGACGGAACACGCGGAACTTCTCTATCGCCTGCTCGCCGTCCGACGCTATCTGCGTCTCGAACCCCTCGCGCTGCATGTACAGCTCGATAAGCTCGGCTATGTTTTCCTCGTCCTCAACTATCAGCATCTTGCGCGGCATAAATTCACCTCTCGCTCTTGATTGAACCTATTGTACCACACACAGACGTCGCTTTCGTGAACTTTCTGTAAAGATTATATCACAACCGAGAAACTTTGGGCAAGACCCAAGACCTTGGGGACTTTGTCCCCAAACCCCGAAGACCGTGGGCTGTGCCCACATCCAAGGTCGTAGGGCGCTTCGCCCCTACAACCCCGACCTTCTTTTGCGCGGGCAAAAGAAGGCAAAACCCGCTCAGGGGTGCTCACGCACGACTCGCTTCGCTCGGCGTGCTACCCCGCACCCCTAAGAACCCCAAAGGTGTTTTGGGACGCGTTCTCGCGCAACAGACCCTGCTCCCCGCAAGTCTCTACGCCGTGCGTCCTCCCCACAAGCGATACGCACCGCCGTGGTGAGTCAAAAGGATTGTACCTCCAAAACGCTCAGCCGCTTACCTGGTCTAGCGTTAGGGTTTGCACTTCTGCCGGTGCACCGTAAAATGTTCCACGTGGAACATTGATTGTGGACAGAAGTACACACCACGCGTACAAGCCTACGGCGTTAGAGCGGGAGCGACAGCGGTCACAGGAGTAGCCGCCTTCGCTCATCTCGCGCCGCGAAGCGTATCCCGCAGGGCGTAGGGACTGCCCGATTTTGGTGGCGGGGTTGCGGTGCGCGGGGGATTCCAAAGGGGGGCGGCTTTGTTCAAAGCCCCCCTTTGGCGTCTCTTTTTTGCGCAGCCTTTTTTCTCTGCGGCAGAGAAAAAAGGCTGCCGAGGAGTTTGAGGGCGAGCAGCCCTCAAGGTCTTACGAGAGCGCGAGACGCGCAGTCTCGCGACCTAAAATCAATATCTTGCGTGGTTATCCACACCCTGCCCCAATATCGTCGCCTTGCACCCTGTGGATAACTGTGCTATAATAACGAAGCGGCGAGGTAGACACATAGGCGAACTAACGCCCAACCGCATGTACAGCGTTTCGCGAAGCGATGCGCGGGCGACACGCGGAGGGTGCGCCCCGCGTGCCCGGGAGCGGGATTTGCGGTAAGCGTTAGGGCGGCGTAATGTGTCCAACCGAGCCGTGACATTTTATAGACCTATCCCCCCGAAAGGACGCAAAAATGACTAAGACACGCCTGCTCGCACTAAGCGGACTCATCATCGCGCTCGACGTGGTGTCGGCGCGGTTTCTGTTCTTCTACACTCCCGGCGCGGTGGACAGAATAAGCATGCAGTTCCTCGCAAACGCGCTCGCCGGAGCGATGTTCGGACCGATCTGGGGCGCGGTGTGCTGTGTCGCCGCCGATATTCTCGGCATGCTTGTCAACTCGGGCGGCGTGACATTCGTGCCGCTAATAACGCTCGCATGCGCCGTGCGCGGTGTCATCTACGGACTGCTGCTCTGTCGCCGCGCGCCGACGGTGCTTCGCTCGATAGTCGCGGTCGCCGTCGTGACGGTGATAGTCGAGCTGGGCATGATGCCGTTCATACTTTCGATGCTCTACGGAAAAGGATGGTGGGCGACGCTCATCGCGAAGATCCCCGTCCGGCTCGTCACCATACCCGTCTACGGACTTATAATTTACAGCGTATCCCGCGCCCTGTCGGCGGCAAAGCTCATGCCGTCCGCCCTGCCGAGGAAAGCTAAGAAAACGGAGGAATGACCGAATGGCACGTTCGGAACTCATACCCGATGAACTGAACCCCCGCATAGGCGAGTTTTTCGACATGCAGGAGGATCTGCACAAGGCGCACCCCGAGTGGGGCGGATTTGGTCCCGAGCAGGGCATAAATCAGCTTCTGTGGCTGGTCGGCGAGCTGGGCGAGGTCATAGACATCGTCAAGAAGGCGCCGAAGGAGGCGTACATGTGCTCCGGTCCCACCCGCGACCATCTGGACGAGGAGGTGGTCGACGTGCTCATGTACCTCATCGACTACTGCCACTGCGTCGGGATAACCGCCGACGAGCTGGCGATAACCTACCGCCAGAAGCACAAGTACAACATGACCCGCGACTTCGCGGCGCAGAATAAAAAGAAGTACGGAGGAG
>CAMNWZ010000129.1 GCA_946566645.1 uncultured Clostridia bacterium | reverse complement strand
AGTGGAAGCTCATGCGAAACGGCGAGACGGTGCGGATAGGCTCGTTCAGCCCGGTGGTAATGCCCGAGAGCGAGCAGTATTTCCCGCTGGACATCGAGGCAAAGGGCGACGGTGAGTGGACGCTCGAGGTGTCGCTCGTAACCCGCGCCGCGACCGAGTGGGCGGAGAGCGGCTTTGAGATAGCGCACGGACAGCACGTCTGGGGCGAGTACACCAAACATACGCCCGAGTCGACCGCGTCGAAGATGGTGGTCGGCAAGGACTGGGCGGGCGTCGAGGTGGGAGCGAACCGCGCGATGTTCTCCAAGAAGAGCGGCTTTGAGTCGTTTGTCGTGGAGGGCAAGGAGATGATAAAGAGCGCGGTGAAGCCGACCTTCTGGCGCGCGCTGACCGACAACGACATCGGCGCCAAGGCGCACATGACCCAGAGCTACTGGAAGATGGCGACCGAGTGCGGCGGACAGCTGTCGGTGTTCGACATGGGAGACACGCCGAAGTTTGACGCCGAGAAGTCGTCGGTGGGCATGAACTACACGATGAAGCTGCCCGACGGTGTGAGCTTCAGCCTTGAACGCGGCATGGACTTCCGCGCGCTGATGGCAAAGCTCGCCGAGAGCGACAAGGTAAATATAAGCTATCGCTCGGAGGGCGGCAAGCTCCACGTCGAGATGACCTGGGACGGCAAGGCGGGACTGCCCGACATCCCGAACTTCGCGCTGCGGTTCAAACTGCCGCTCGACCTCGAGCACGTCCGCTTCTACGGCGAAGGTCCGGACGAGAACTACATTGACCGCGCGGAGGGCGCGCGCCTCGGCATCTTCGAGTTCGAGGTGGCGGACAACTTCACGCCCTACCTGCGCCCGCAGGAGTGCGGCAACCGCATTGGCGTGCGCTGGGCGGAGGTGACCGATGACTTCGGTCACGGACTGCGCTTCGAGATGGAGGACAGCCCGTTCGAGCTGGGCGTGCTGCACTTCTCGAGCGAACAGCTTGAGGCGAGCGCGCATCCCGACGAGCTGCCCGACCCGGAGTACACCTTTGTGACCGTCTCGGCGCGTCAGCAGGGCGTGGGCGGCAAGGACAGCTGGATGTCCACCGCCGAGCCGCAGTACCGCACGCCGTCGGACAAACCGCTTACGCTTCGGTTCAGCATCGAGGGCATATAAACAAGCCTCGAGAGATATGGGAGGGAACAGAAAAGAGAGTCGGTCGCGTGACCGGCTCTCTTTTTGCGCGTGCCGAGCAAAAATTTTCATGGTTACAAAAAAGTGCGTACTTGCGCGGCGAGATAAAGTCCCATATAATAGCAATCGCAGGACGCAGACAACAGCCTTGACACAAGAACAGGAGGAACAAAACGATGAACGAGATGATAAAACTCATGCTCACCCGCCACGCGATCCGCCGTTTTCAGCCGCGGCAGATAGAGGAGGACGTCCTCGAGCAGATACTTCAGGCGGGACTGTATGCCCCGAGCGCGGGCAACAATCAGCGCGGAACGATAGTTGTCAGTCAGGACAAGGCGGTGAATCTGGAGCTAGGCAAGCTGAGCCGATATATGCAGTTCAAGGATCGCGACCCGGCGAAGGTGTCGCACGCGATCTCAGCCGACCAGCCGAGCATACAGGACGACCACACCATAATGGACGGCTTCTACGGCGCGCCGACGGTGCTGACCGTCTTCGCGCGCGGCGGGTCGTACTGCCACGACGACGCCGCGATGATGGCGGAGAATATCTGGCTTGCGGCGCATGCTCTCGGCGTGGGCGCGTGCTACATCGGCAGGACAGACGAGGTGTTCGCGACCGAATACGGCATGGAGACGCGCAGGAAGTGGGGAGTGGACGACGAGCTTGTGCCGGTGTGCAACATACTGCTCGGATACCGCGAGGGACCGGAGCCGCACGACAAGCCGCGAAAAGAGGGCAGGATAATCCGAGCGTAAACAAAAAGAGAGTCGGTCGCTTGACCGGCTTTCTTTTTGCGCTTTATCGTCAGTTTGCGGGGTCGTATTCGCGGGTGGTGTCGATGATTATCGCGCCCTGCTCGTTCGACCAGCTCACGTCGAACCCGAACGCCTCGCCCATGGTGCGGAGTCGGATATAGGTGTGCTGACCGCCGGAACTGTCGGTGAGCGTTATCGCGTCGAGCCATGTGTCGGCGCCGTTGAGGAGGAGCCTGCCTCCGCTTCGCTCGTAGGGCTGGTCGCCCGAGAAGACGTGCTTCATTTCGCTTCCGTTCGGCGTGGAGTAGGGGACGCCGGTGGTGACGACTATCGAGCCGTCCCAGTCGACGTTAAACTGCGCGGCGCTGCCGTCCAAAACATACGCGACGTCGCGGAGCTTGATATAGTTGGTATCGTTGCCGTTCTCGTCACGAAGCGCGTACGCCTCAAATTCAACCGGACTGCCGTCAACATAGACCGAGTTGGTGCTTGCGTACGCGACGGGCAGCGTCGGCTCGGGCTGCGGGGGCAGGGTGTAGACGACATAGCTGTCGGAGGGGAAGCGTATCTTGCGCTCGTAAACCGCCTTGCCGCTCGAGTTCCAGTTCTGCTCGATGAGGGTTATCACGCCGTTCGAGTAGTCCTTGACCAGCGCGGTATGGGCGTAGCTCTTGTTCCGCCGAGTCGCCGACCAAAACACGATGTCGCCGACCTTGGGCGAATCGGTCTTCTGAAATCCGCTGTACTCGTCGGGTATATCGCCGAGGTCGGGGATCTCGTCGGCACTCGCGAAGGTTATGTCGAACGACCTGTCCATGAGGAACGGCGAGTAGGTGCCGACGAAGATGTCCACGCCGTAAACCTCCTCGTAGTAGCGTATCGCAAGTTCGTTGCACTGACGGCTCGGATATGCGGGAACTCCGTTCAGCGTGTCCACGACGAAGTCGTCGCCGGTTATCGTCTTCCACTGCGAGGAGATGATGTCGCTCGACTCGGACGCGGAGACGGCGGTCGGAAGCAGCAGCGCGAGCGCGAGAAGCAGGACAGCGAATCTTTTAACCTTCATTTATATTCCCCTTTCTTATAAACCCGAGCCATACCAGAACCGCCGCCATTCCCCAGAAGTAGGCGTTCATGTACGGCACTTCGAAGATGTTTTCGGTGTAGCAGTGGACGAGCACACCGACCATACCCGCGAGAAGCGCGCAAGCAACGGCGCTGAACTCGGTGTTTTTTGTGCGATAGACCGCGCGGAGCCCGACCCATATCGTGCCGACAAGCAACACGATATAGCCGCCTAGCCCGAGGTATCCCATCTCTATGAGCGTCTTCATATAGTAGTTGTCGAGATAGAAGTAGGACAGGTGGCGGTTGACCTGGTTCTGCATCGCGACCGCGCCGCCGAAGCGTCCGAGTCCGTAGCCGAACATCGGGTCGACCGTCTCGAGCAGCCGCATGCCCTCGCGCCAGCGACCCGCGCGTCCGCCGAACTGCGACGCGTGCCTGAATTCGTCGGTGAACAGGAAGGTTATGCGGTTCACGACATCGGGCACCATCACCGCGAAGCCGAGCGCGAGCGCGACGAGTGCGAACAGCCGCTTGTCGCGAAGCCACGCGAACGCCGCGACCATCACCGCAAAGCCGAGCCACGCGCCGCGCGAGAAGGTGACGAGGCAGGCGAGCGCGATGACGAGCACGCCTATCCACGCGAGCGCGCGCTTCCAGGTGGTTGCCGCGCGGTAGGCATAGCTTGCGCAGAGCGGCGCGGACATTACCATGAAGCTGCCCATGATGTTCGGGCTGCCGAATATCGAAAATGCGCGGCTGCGGACGCCGACCTCCGCCTGCGACACCCAGTGCTCGGGTATCTCGACGCCGAGGACATACTGCGCTATTCCGTGCAGCGCGGTGAGTATGCCGATGCCGACGAACGCCGCGACAAACGCCTTCACGTCGCCGTCGTCGCGCATTATGCGGGTGAGCACGAAGAACCAGAGCATATACTGTACGACCGCGCGCAGTCCGGATATGCCTATGCGAAGCCCGTCCTCGGCGGTCATGACGGTGAGCAGCACGCCGAGCCCGCAGAACGCGAGAATAAGCGTGTC
The DNA here is from genome assembly GCA_946566645.1 of uncultured Clostridia bacterium. Taxonomy (GTDB): domain Bacteria; phylum Bacillota; class Clostridia; order Oscillospirales; family JAAYOS01; genus CANRIN01. The sequence goes on along the minus strand of CAMNWZ010000129.1, from coordinate 202 downwards.
AAGCGGCGTGACGCGCGGGCGCTCGTCCTCGGGGGCGAGCATCCGCTGGAACACCGCGTAGGCAAACCCGAAGGCGAGGAACAGTTCGTCCCATGTGGTCGCGAGCGCGGCAATCGGTGAAAACTCGCGCAGCGCCCAGTCTATCGGCAGATAGAGCGCGAACATGACTACCAGCAGCCGGCGGGTCGAGTGCCCGAACATA
>CAMNWZ010000128.1 GCA_946566645.1 uncultured Clostridia bacterium | reverse complement strand
TCATGTGCCAAAAATCGACTCGCCTATACGTTTTCATCAGCTTTCAAAGAAAAAAAGTTAAATTACCTCTTCCTTATTCTGGCAGAGTGTGCTATAATGTCTTGTGGCATTTTTAGGCTGTTTTGCCAAACGCCTGGACTATAAAATACTTCAGGAGGAAAAAATATGGCGAAAAAATATGTTTACCTGTTCTCGGAGGGCAATGGTTCGATGCGCGAGCTGCTCGGCGGCAAGGGCGCGAACCTCGCGGAGATGACCAACCTCGGTCTGCCGGTGCCCCAGGGCTTCACCATCACCACCGAAGCCTGCACCCGCTACTACGACGACGGCAAGAAGATCGCGCCGGAGATCGAGCAGCAGATAATGGAGTATATCATCCACATGGAGCAGATCACCGGCAAGAAGTTCGGCGATCTCGAGAACCCGCTTCTCGTGTCGGTGCGCTCGGGCGCCCGCGCGTCGATGCCGGGCATGATGGACACGATACTCAACCTCGGACTTAACGAGGAGGTCGTCGAGGTCATCAGCAAGAAGTCGGGCAATCCGCGCTGGGCGTGGGACTCCTACCGCCGCTTCATCCAGATGTACTCGGACGTCGTCATGGAGGTCGGCAAGAAGTACTTCGAGCAGCTCATCGACAAGATGAAGGAGGCTCGCGGCGTCGTTCAGGACGTTGAGCTTACCGCCGACGATCTCAAAGAGCTTGCCTCCCAGTTCAAGGCGGAGTACAAGGCAAAGATAGGCTCGGACTTCCCGACCGACCCGAAGGAGCAGCTTATGGGCGCCATCCGCGCGGTCTTCCGTTCGTGGGACAACCCGCGCGCCAACGTCTATCGCCGCGACAACGACATCCCCTACTCGTGGGGCACCGCCGTCAACGTCCAGGCGATGGTCTTCGGCAACATGGGCGACACCTCCGGCACCGGCGTGGCGTTCACCCGCAACCCGGCTACCGGCGAGCGCAAGCTGTTCGGTGAGTTCCTTATGAACGCTCAGGGCGAGGACGTCGTCGCGGGCGTCCGCACTCCGCAGACCATCGACAAGCTCGCCGAGGTCATGCCCGAGTGCTACGCGCAGTTCGTTCAGATATGCAACACCCTCGAGAACCACTACCATGACATGCAGGACATGGAGTTCACCATCGAGGACAAGAAGCTGTACATGCTCCAGACCCGCAACGGCAAGCGTACCGCCGCCGCCGCGCTGAAGATAGCGTGCGACCTGGTCGACGAGCACATGATAGACGAGAAGCAGGCGCTGCTTATGATCGAGCCGCGCACGCTCGACACCCTGCTCCACCCGCAGTTCGACTCGGAGATAATCAAGAAGTCCACTCCGCTCGCAAAGGCGCTTGCGGCGTCCCCGGGAGCAGCCAGCGGCAAGATAGTCTTCAGCGCCGAGGATGCCAAGGCTTGGGCAGCTCGCGGCGAGAAGGTCGTTCTCGTGCGCCTCGAGACCTCGCCGGAAGACATCGAGGGCATGAAGGCGGCTCAGGGCATACTCACCGTCCGCGGAGGCATGACCTCGCACGCGGCGGTCGTCGCCCGCGGCATGGGCACCTGCTGCGTCTCCGGATGCTCGGAGATAAACATGGACGAGGAGAAGAAGGTCTTCCACCTCGCCGGCAAGAAGTTCAAGGAAGGCGACTGCATCTCGATAGACGGCTCGACCGGCTGCATCTACGACGGACTCATCCCGACGGTCGACGCGTCGATAACCGGTGAGTTCGGACGCGTCATGGCGTGGGCGGACAAGTACCGCAAGCTCCAGGTGCGCACCAACGCCGACACCCCGAAGGACGCGAAGAAGGCGCACGAGTTCGGCGCGCAGGGCATCGGTCTCTGCCGCACCGAGCACATGTTCTTCGACGGCGACCGCATAGCCGCCATCCGTGAGATGATATGCTCGGATACCCTGCCCGAGCGCGAGGCGGCACTTGCCAAGCTCGAGCCGATGCAGCAGGGCGACTTCGAGGCTCTGTACGAGGCGATGGAGGGCGCGCCTGTCACCATCCGCTTCCTCGACCCGCCGCTGCACGAGTTTGTCCCGACCGAGGAGGCTGACATCGAGCATCTCGCCAAGACCCAGGGCAAGACCGTTCAGGAGATAAAGGACATCATCAGCTCGCTGCACGAGTTCAACCCGATGATGGGACACCGTGGCTGCCGTCTGGCGGTCACCTACCCCGAGATCGCCCGCATGCAGACCCGCGCGGTCATCAAGGCGGCGCTCAACGTCAAGAAGCACCATCCCGACTGGAATCTCGTGCCCGAGATAATGATACCGCTGGTTGGCGAGGTCAAGGAGCTGAAGTACGTCAAGAACGTCGTGACCGAGACCGCCGACGCGCTCATCAAGGACGCGAAGAGCGACCTCCACTACAAGGTCGGCACGATGATAGAGATCCCGCGTGCGGCTCTGACCGCCGACGAGATAGCCAAGGAAGCGGAGTTCTTCAGCTTCGGCACCAACGACCTCACGCAGATGACCTTCGGCTTCTCGCGTGACGACGCCGGCAAGTTCCTCGGCTCGTACTACGACGCGAAGATTTACGAGTCCGACCCGTTCGCGCGTCTGGACACCATCGGCGTCGGCCGACTGGTCGCGATGGCTGCGGACCTCGGTCGCAAGACCCGCCCGGACATCAAGCTGGGCATCTGCGGCGAGCACGGCGGCGACCCGTCCACCGTCGAGTTCTGCCACAAGACCGGACTGACCTACGTCAGCTGCTCGCCGTTCCGTGTGCCGATCGCCCGCCTTGCCGCGGCGCAGGCTGCGATTCGCGACGAGAAGTAATTCGAGCTACGAAAAAAGGACGTTCCCTCGCGGGAACGTCCTTTTTTGTTGTGGTTTTATTCGTCGATTTGGAAGTAGACAGTGAATGTGTATCTTGTCTCGCGAATCACCCTGCCGTCGCCAAATGAAACCGCAAGTCTATAATCCCCGAGTTCCAGTTCTCTCTTAATCCAAATTCTGAAGCATTCGTTCTTGCCGTTCTCCGCAACTTTTACGGCAGTAATGACCTTATCAGAGCAGTCTGTCCACCCGCTATCCGTTTTCTTCTCCATCGTCCTGTCCGTCACATACAGAGAATTCCCGCTGTCATTGTAAAACAACAGCGACACCTCTCTGCAATCGATTTCCCCATTTGTTTTCATGCGACTGTCCTGCTTTATCACCGCATTATACACCGAAAGGTTGTCGCTCGGCATTATGTACTCGACGCAAAAACTCACCTCATGCGGCTTGTCACTGAGGATTCTTCCTCTTTCACTGTCCCAATCGTATAGACACAGCGTCACACGATAGAGTCCCGGATCATCGAACGGCAGGCAAACGGCGCAGCTCTGCGGCTCGTCCGTACTTATCGGAACTCCGTATTCACCATTTTGATAGCTCCACCGAATACCGCCTTCAGGTATATCCATTCGCGCTCCCGCAGCATTTCCGTCTATGCGCTCGGCATACCCGCTTGGCAGCCTAAATCTTTTGCTGTCGCGCCATATTTCCGCTCCATTGATCAGCCCCTGCCCAACCGCGGCTTTCGCTTTATACCTGATCGCACCGTATCCGTTTATCACGTCGAACCGCTCAATTGCTATCTGTATCAGGTCGCTGTCCCCCTCAAGCTCTATCGGCACCGGCTCGCCTATGTCGCGGACGTCCACCGCCTCTATCCTTCCTCCAAGCGGTCGCGCGACTATCGTGACTTTCCCGCCGTCCACCTTGAAATACCAGTCCGGATAGGTGGGACGCAGGAAGCACACCGCTATCGCTGCGAAAATGATTATTGTGAGCACCAGCGCGACCGAGCGTTTCATGGTGTACCTCCTGATATATAAATTCCTTCTCTGCTTTGATTTTACACTATCATAGCTGAAAAGTAAAGTATTTCGCTATTGCTTTTCCATATCTTTTATGCTATAATTAGTTTATCAGTAAACTATAAAAGGAGGCAAACACATGAACACACGGCTTTTCCAGTCGCTCCACGGCGAAAACGAGAACTACCTGCTCCCCTTCTTCTGGCAGCACGGCGAGGCGGAGAGCGTTCTGCGCGAGGAGATAGCCAAAATTCAGGAGTGCGGCTGCGGCGCGTTCTGCGTCGAGGCTCGCCCGCATCCCGACTTCTGCGGCGACGGCTGGTGGCACGACATGGACATCATACTTGACGAGGCGCGCAGGCGGGACATGAAGGTCTGGATACTCGACGACGCGCACTTCCCCACCGGCTACGCCAACGGCATCCTCGCCGACGGTCACGCCGACAAGTCGAAGCAGTACATAAAGTTCACCGAGTGCGACGTCTGCGGACCGCTGAAGGGCGCGCGCTTCGCGGTCGGCGGACTGCTTAACGCGCCGTCGTTCGGTCTCGGCGGCATGGGCAGCTATTTCAGTCAGGGACTGAAGTCGCCCGAGCTGCCCGACGACGACTTCCTGCTCACCGCCGTCGCGCGGCGCGTCGAAAAGGGCAGCAAGCTCGGAGAGGCGGTGTCGCTCGACCGATGCATCGTCGACGGTCAGC
>CAMNWZ010000127.1 GCA_946566645.1 uncultured Clostridia bacterium | reverse complement strand
GTCGCGATGATAGCGGTCAACCTTGCGGTGATGAACCTGCTGCCGCTGCCCGCGCTCGACGGCGGTCGGATACTCTTTCTGATAGTCGGCAAGATAGTGTTTATGATACGCAAAAAACCGCTCAATCCGCGATATGAGACGGCGATAAACTTCGCGGGGCTGGCGCTTTTGATGATTTTGATGGTGTACGTCTCGTTCAACGATATTATGCGGTTGGTGAAGTAACATGGAGAGAAGGAAGTCAAAGCAGATAGATGTCGGCGGGGTGAAGATAGGCGGCGGCGCGCCTGTCTCGGTGCAGTCGATGACCAACACCCAGACCGCCGACGTGGAGGCGACAGCCGCGCAGATAGCGCGTCTTGAGGAGGCGGGCTGCGAGATAGTGCGCGTCGCGGTGCCCGACCTCGCGGCGGCGGGAGCTATCGCCGAGCTGAAGAAGCGGACGAAGCTGCCGATCGTCGCGGACATCCACTTCGACTGGCGGCTGGCGCTTGCGTCTGCTCGCGCGGGGGTGGACAAGATACGGATAAACCCGGGCAACATCGGCTCGCAGGAGCGGGTGAAGGCGGTCGCCGAGGCGTGCCGCGAGCGGGGGATACCGATACGAGTCGGCGTGAACAGCGGCTCGATACATAAGTCGATTTTGGAGAAGTACGGCGGCGCGACGGCGGAGGCACTGGCGGAAAGCGCGATAAGCCATGTCGAGCTGCTTGAGGACTGCGGATTTTACGACATAGCCATATCGGTCAAGGCGCCGGAGGTGGCGATGACGATAGAGGCTTACCGCAAGCTGGCGACGATGCGCGACTATCCGCTGCACGTAGGGCTTACCCACTCGGGCACCGAGCGGATAGGTCTGCTCAAATCGGCAGCGGCGATAGGCTCGCTGCTCGCCGACGGCATAGGGGACACGATACGCATTTCGCTGACCGCCGACCCGGTTCGCGAGGTGCAGGCGGGCATCGACTTACTGCGCGCGCTTGAGCTTAGGAGCGCGCCGGAAGTGATAGCCTGCCCGACCTGCGGTCGCTGCCGCATCGACCTGATACCGCTCGCGCGCGAGGTGGAGCAGCGCCTCGAGTGCGTCAAAGCGCCGATAAAGGTCGCGGTGATGGGCTGCGCGGTCAACGGTCCGGGAGAGGCACGCGAGTGCGACGTAGGCATCGCAGGAGGAGTGGAGAGCGGGCTGATATTCCGCAAGGGTGAAATTATCAAAAAAGTTCCGTATGAGAGCTTGGTAGACGAATTATTCGAGCAAATCAAACTGTTGGGGTTGGAGAAATGAGCGCATACGCATTTTCAGACATGTTCCCGAACTGTGCCGACTCGTCGACCGACGGCATAGAGGTCTCGGGCGTCAAAATAAGCCGGGAAAACCGCAGCGCGGTGGTCGAGCTCTGCCCGGACAGATATGTCGAGCAGGATGAGCTTCGGAGGATACGCGAGCGCCTCTGTGACGAATATGCGCTCAGCGAGGTGAAACTCAAACTTCACTATTCGGAGCGTGAACTGAGCGAGGAGAGTGTGCGCGACACGGCGGAGGAGTCGCTTGCCGACAAGCCCGCCGCCGCCGAGCTTTTGCGAGATTGTCGTATCGAGGTCGGGGAGAAGGAGATAGTTTTCAAGCTCGGACGCGGCGGCTGTGAGCTGCTCGGCGGCTGGGCGGAGGAGTTTTCAACGCTGATAGCCGAGCGGTTCGGCTGCGAGCGGGATATAGTGCTCGAGTCGGAGGCGGATGCGCTGTCCGAGGCGGCTGAGGCGCGCCGAAACGAGACGATAAAGCGCATCGAGGAGGAGGCGGCGGAGGCAAAGCGCATCCGCGACGCCGAGAGCTCGGCTGATTCGCCGCTGCTCTACGGACGCAGAATAGGCGGCGACGCTTACATCCCGATAAACGAGATGAGCGTGGACGCGGGTCGCCAGACCGTCCACGGCAGAATAATCTGGACAAATCACGTCGAAAAGACGAAAAGCGGCGCGTGCGTGATGAAGTTCGACATCGCGGACGACGGCGGCGCGCTTCGCGTGTCAAAGGCGTTCCGTCCCAAGGAGGCGGGCGACGGCGAGGGCGACTCGGCAGGTGGAAATCCTTTCCGCCGCAGCGACGAGAACGCTCCCACCGTCGATGTGCTGTCCAAGCTCACACCCACCAAAAAGACACCCGACATCTGGGTGGCGGTTAGCGGACGCATGGCTTACAGCGAGTTTGAGAAGATGGCTGTGCTCGAGCCGGACACGATATGGAAGATAGACCCACCGGAGGGTCGCGCCGACAACGCTCCGGTAAAGCGCGTCGAGCTGCATTTCCACACCAAGATGAGCGCCATGGACGCGCTTGTCGAGGCAAACGACGTAGTAAAGCGCGCGGCGAAGTGGGGACACAGGGCGGTCGCGATAACCGACCACGGCGTTGTCCACTCGTTCCCCGACGCGATGATAGAGCAGGAAAAAATAAACAAAAACCGCGAAGACGGCGACAAATTCAAGGTTTTGTACGGCACGGAGTGCTATTATGTCAACGACATCGAGCGGGTGCGCTCGGTCTACGGCTCGGGAGACGCGCCCATCGGCGGCGAGTTTGTCGCGTTCGACATCGAGACGACCGGACTGGAGGCAAAGACCGACCGAATAATCGAGATAGGCGCGGTGGTGTTCAAAGACGGCGAGATAACCGACCGATTCAACACCTTCGTCGACCCCGAGCGCCGCCTTCCGCAGAAGATAATCGAGCTTACCGGCATAACCGACGACATGCTGGTCGGCTCGCCGCCGCTCGAGCAGGCGATAGACGAGTTTTTGAAGTTCGTCGACGGACGTGTGCTTGCGGCGCACAACGCGACCTTCGACATCGGATTCATCCGAAAGGCGTGCGGCGACCTCGGGCGCGAGTTCGACCCGACCTTCATCGATACACGGAACATGGCGCGCGGACTGCTGCACACGCTCACCAAGTTCGACCTCGAGACGGTGTCCACCGAGGCGAAGGTGCCGAACTTCCAGCATCACCGCGCATCGGACGACGCGGGCGCGGTGGCGTACATCCTGTTCGACTTCTTCCGCAGGCTGCGTGAGGCGGGGGTGGAAAACATCGGCGAGATAAACGCGTATCTCGCGTCGACGGTGCAGTCGAACGTGCTGACCAACCGCTCGAACCACATGATACTCATTGCGAAGAACGACGTGGGACTTCGCAACCTCTACGACATAATCAGCGCGTCCAGCCTGGACTATTTCAAGCGAAATCCGCTCGTGCCGCGCACGCTGCTCGATAAGCACCGCGAGGGACTTATCGTCGGCTCGGCGTGCGAGGCGGGAGAGCTGTTCCGCGCGCTGCTTGACGGCGCGTCGGACGAGGAACTTGAGCGGATAGCCGACTACTACGACTACCTCGAGATACAGCCGATAGGAAACAACGAATTCCTTGTGCGCGAGGGACGGGTCGCCGACGACGAGGGACTTCGTGACCTCAACCGACGCATCGTCGCGCTCGGCGACAAGCTGGGCAAGCCGGTGGTCGCGACCTGCGACGTCCACTTCATGGAGCCGGAGGACGAGATGTACCGCCGCGTGCTGATGGCGACCTTCGCGGACGGAGACAATCAGGCGCCGCTCTACTTCCGCACGACCGAGGAGATGCTCGACGAGTTCGCCTATCTCGGCGAGGAGAAGGCGTACGAGGTCGTGGTCACCAACACCAACATGATAGCGGATATGTGCGACCTGGTGCGTCCGGTGCGCCACGGCACCTTCCCGCCGAAGATAGAGAACTCGGCGCAGCAGCTTCGCGACCTGGTCGACGAAAAGCTGCACCGGCTGTACGGCGAAAACCCCGACCCGGCGATACTCGAGCGCGTCGAGACCGAGATGAACTCGATAGTCGGCAACGGATTTGACGTCATCTACATGATTGCGCAGAAGCTGGTCGCGAAGTCGCTGGAGGACGGCTACCTCGTCGGCTCGCGAGGCTCGGTCGGAAGCTCGGTGGTGGCGTTCTTCTCGGGCATAACCGAGGTCAACGCGCTGCCGCCGCACTATCGCTGCCCGAAGTGCAAGCACCACGAGTTCTCGGACGCGGCGTCGTCAGGACCCGACCTGCCGGACAAGAAGTGCCCGATATGCGGCGCGGACTATGAAAAGGACGGATTTGACATACTTTTCGCGACCTTCCTCGGCTTCAAGGGCGACAAGCAGCCGGACATCGACCTTAACTTCTCGGGTGAGTATCAGGCGCGCGCGCACCAGTACACCATCGAGCTGTTTGGCGAGGGACAGGTCTTCCGCGCGGGCACGATAGGCACGATTGCCGAGAAGAACGCGATAGGATATGTCCGAAAGTATGCCGAGGCGCGCGGGCTTACCCTCTCCAAGGCGGAGGAGAACCGTCTGGCGCAGGGGATAGTCGGCGTAAAGCGCACGACCGGACAGCATCCGGGCGGACTGATAGTCGTGCCGCTCGGTCACGACATACGCGAGTTCACGCCGATACAGCACCCGGCGGACAAGAGCGAGTCGAACATAATCACCACCCACTTCGACTATCACAAG
>CAMNWZ010000126.1 GCA_946566645.1 uncultured Clostridia bacterium | reverse complement strand
GCGCTCGGACTGGTGGGAGATGTGTTTGACTCGTCGACGCTCGACAAGCTCGAGGGCGACATGGCGATAGGTCACACCCGCTATTCGACCACCGGCAAGAATACGCTCGCAAACGCGCAGCCGCTGACGATAAACTACATAAAAGGTTCGCTGTCGATAGCGCACAACGGCAACATCTCCAACGCCGCCGAGCTTCGGGCGCAGCTCGAGCGCACCGGCGCGATATTCCAGTCGACGAGTGACACCGAGGTGATAGCGTTTATGCTCGCGCGCGAGCGGCTGTCGAGCGGCTCGATAGAAGAAGCGATAAGCAAGGTGTTGCCGCAGCTGAAAGGCTCGTTCGCGCTGCTGATAATGAGCCCGCAGAAGCTCATTGCCGTGCGCGATCCCTACGGCATACGCCCGCTCTGCATGGGAAAGCGCGGCGACGCTACGGTGTTTGCCTCCGAGAGCTGCGCGATAAACGCGATAGGCGGAGAGTTTGTCCGCGACGTCAAGCCGGGCGAGATAATCATTGCCCGCGAGACAGGCGAGGTCGAGTGCCGCGAGGAGCACTGCGGCGGTCCCAGCGCGCTTTGCATCTTCGAGCACATCTACTTCGCGCGTCCGGACAGCGTGATAGACGAGCAGAGCGTGTACGAGGCGCGGCTCGAGGCGGGTCGGATACTCGCACAGGTGCATCCCGCCGACGCGGACATCGTCATCGGCGTGCCGGACAGCGGCGTCGTCGCGGCGATAGGCTACTCCGAGCAGAGCGGACTGCCCTACCGCGAGGGACTGCTCCGCAACCGATACATAGGACGCACATTCATCCAGCCGACGCAGGGTCAGCGGATGGAGAGCGTGTCGATAAAGCTGAACCCGATCGTGCCGAACGTGAAGGGCAAGCGCATCGTGATGATAGACGACTCGATAGTGCGCGGCACGACGATGGGGCCGGTGGTGGCAATGCTCCGCCGCGCGGGCGCGAAGGAGATACACATCCGCATCTGTTCGCCCGAGTTCCTCTATCCCTGCTACTTCGGAACCGACATTCCGTCGCGCGACCAGCTCGCCGCGGTGAAGTACACCAAACAGGAGCTGTGCGAGCGGCTCGGCGCGGACTCGCTCGAGTTCCTGCCGCTGGACAAGGTGCACGATATAGCGAAACACTCGAGCGTCAAGTTCTGCGACGCCTGCTTCTCGGGCAACTACCCGTTTGAGGTGCCGAGCGAGGGGGACAAGAACGAGTTCGAGGACTCGAACAGCTGAAAAGTGTGGAAACAGTGACGAAAAACAGGGTCATCCCACGCGGGACGACCCTGTTTTGTTATGTTTTGTGAACTATTTGCCGTCGGTTTTCGACCGCTCGTAATATCCCCACTCGATGCACGGCTCGAAGCCGATCTTCGCGTAGAACGGGTCGTCGCCGCCGGTCATGTGCGTCGCGCCGAGCGGCTTCATGCGGCGGTACAGCTCGCTCAGCGCCGCTGCCGCAAGTCCGCGTCGGCGGTACTCGGGTACGGTGCAGAGCGGCTCCATGTACGCGAGCCTGTTCTCCGGCGTCCACCACATCCCCGCGACGCAAACGTACTCGCCGCGCTCGTTCTGGACGACGGCGCAGAGCGGGAGGGTGGAGTCCGGCGCGAGCGATATGCGGACGACGTCCTCGTAGTCGCCGTCCCACGGTCCGTCGGTCTGTTCGTTGTTAAAGCCGCGATAGCAGCACTCGGATATTTTGGCGTAGTCGAGTTTGTCCGGCGGGACGAAGGAGAATCCCTGCGGGAGCGGGTACTCGAGCGGTTTTGAAAAGTCGTAGACCAGCTCGTTATAGCCGCCGGTGCGAGTGTATCCGCGACATTCCGCCGCCTCGACGAGCGCCTTCTGACCGCCGAACAGCACAAACCGCTGCGCGCCGTCGGTTTTCGGCATATCGGATTCGGCGTAGTCCATCATCTCGCCGATAAGCCGCTCATAGCCGGGACGCAGGCTGAAATATACGTCGCTTGCGGGATTTTCGTAGAACACGAGCGCGACGATGCGCCCGTCCTCCTCCCACAGCGAGAAGCGGTGAGTGAGCGACGTGTCCATCCACGAGCAGCAGAGCGCGTACTCGAGGAAGGGCGCGGGGACGCCGTTTCGCCAGTCCCGCTCGTATATCTCGACCATGAACTGCCGCACCGCCGCAAAGTCGCAGAGCGGGCGGTAGTTGCGTCTTGTTATCATAGACCGAGCGCCTCGTACGCCAGGTTCTTGACATGGTTGTGCGCGACGTGGTAGGCGTAGAGGCAGTTGTGGACGTGCATCGCGATGAATATTGACAGCTTGTTTTCGGTGTCGGCAAGCGCGTAGCTCGCGGCGGCACCGTTCCAGCCGAACTCGCCGACCGGGCTGCGCGAGAGCGAGACCTTGTCGTCCATGTGGACGCGACCGCAGAGTCCCCAGCCGTAGCCGTAGGTGGAAGCGCCCTGCCAGCGGCGGAAGTCCTCGAGCGACGCGCCCTCGAGCAGATTCTTCTTGCACATCGCCACCGTCTCGGCTTTCAGCACGCGCGCACCGGAGGCACCCACGCCGCCGTTTGCGAGCGCATCCATCAGCAGCGAGTAGTCATTCACCGAGCTGACAAGCCCGCCGCTGCCCATATCCACGTCTCCGAAGCCCTCGAACGGCGGCTCGAGCGTGGCGGAGTATTTCTCGTTGTTGTAGTCGTATCGGTCGGCTATACGCGCGGTCTGCTCGGGGGTGGGACGGAAGGTCGTGTCCTTCATGCCGAGCGGGTCGAAGAAGTTCTCCTTCAGATAGTCGCCGAGCCGCCTGCCGCTTATCTTCTCGACCAGCGCGCCGATGAGGTCGTGGCTGAGCCCGTACTCGTAGCGCGTGCCCGGGTCGAAGTTCAGCGGAACGCTCGCGAGCGCGCAGAACAGCTGTATATTGTTCTTCGGGCGGACGGTATTCGGCAGCTTGGCGGACGCGCCGTAGTCCCAGCCGCTCTGCATCGTGAACGCGTGGCGCACGAGCAGCGTGGTGCGCGCGGGACGGACGATGTCGCCGTCCTTTACGAACAGATGCTCAAGCTCGGGCAGATACTTTGCGACCGGGTCGTCGAGCGACATCTTGCCCTCCTCGATGAGCTTGAGTCCCGCCATGCAGCAGGAGACCTTCGAGCAGGACCATATCCAGTAAAGATTTTCGGGTGAGATGGGCTTTGTGCGCGCGGAGTCGGCATGACCGGACGAGCGGCGGTAGACCACCTCGTGGCCGAGCCGGACTTCAATGTCGGTGGACGGTATGCCGCAGTGGGTCAGGTCGTCGATGTACGCGTCAAGTTTTTTGAAATCCATAGTTTTGCCTCCCTTGTTTTGGTAATCTCATTCTATCACGGATGGACGGGATGGGCAAGGGATTTGACAAAAAAGCGCGGCTGTGCTATTCTAAACGGGTACACGGAGAGATGCCCGAGTGGTCGAAGGGAGCGGTCTTGAAAACCGTCGATGCGCGAGCATCCGTGGGTTCGAATCCCACTCTCTCCGCCATGAGCCGCCGCGGACGCGTTGTCGCCTGCGGCGGCCTCTTTTGTGATTTTGTGATACTTTATTGTGACATCTTTGTATCAATCGCGCGAGCGTCCGTGCTATACTCACAATACAAGAGTATGCAATGCTGCGAACGGGGGCTTTGATATGGACGGCAAAACGGTTGCAAAGCGGTCGCTTGCGCGGGAACTGCTCCTGCTGATAGTGCCGATAACGCTGCAAAACCTCATCAGCGCCGCGGTGAATGCCGCGGATGTGGTGATGCTCGGCGGAGTGGGGCAGGACGCGCTGTCGGCGGTGTCGGCGGTCGGTCAGATAACCTTTGTGCTGAATTTGTTCTACTTCGGCGTTGCCGGCGGACTGTCGGTGCTCGCGGCGCAGTACTGGGGCAAGGGGGACGCGGACACGGTCGAGCGGGTGCTCGGCATCGCGCTGATGCTGTCCTCCGCCGTGTCCATGCTGTTTTTCGCGCTGTGCGAGGCGATACCCGGGCTTATAATCGGCATATTCACCCCCGACAGGGCGCTGATAGCCATCGGTGAGAAGTATCTGCGCGTGCTCGCCATTTCCTACCTGATGACCGGCGTGTCGCAGGTGATGCTCGCGATGTACAAGACCACCGGCAAGGCGTACATAACCGCCGCCGTGTCGGTTGTGGGACTTGTGTTAAACGTGGCGCTCAACGCGCTCAGCATATACGTCCTATTCCCGGGGGACGGCGAGAAGGCGGTCATCGGCATAGCAGCAGCGACCTGCATCGCGCGGCTGGTAGAGCTTGTGATAAGCGTCACACTGCTGCGGAAGGGCAGTGTGCGCTGCCATCTGAAATACATACTCCATCCGAAGAAGGAGCTGCTCGGCGACTACTTTCGCATGGCGGGACCGATGCAGGCAAACTTCCTCATCTGGGGAGGCGGCGTTGCGGCGATCTCCGCGATAATCGGGCATGTGTCCAGCGACCTGCTCGCGGCAAACGCGATAGTATCCACCGTGCGCAACCTCGCGACCGTCGTGTGCAGCGGCATATCGGGCGGCAGCATACTCGTCGGACAGCAGCTCGGGCGAAACGAGGTGGAGACGGCGCACAGGACCGGCAATCTGCTTGCGGTGCTGTCGCTCCTGCTCGGTGCGGTGGCGGGCGGCATAGTGCTTGCGGTGCAGCCGCTGGCGTTCAAGCTGGTCAATCTCAACGACACGGCGCTCGAATATATGCGGCAGATGTTCATTATCTGCGCGGTCTA
>CAMNWZ010000125.1 GCA_946566645.1 uncultured Clostridia bacterium | reverse complement strand
CTTGCCGACCTCGTCCACGACCTGTTCGTGCTGCTGCGCCCGCTCGCCGACGCCAAGGGTCACAAGCTGACCATCGACGTGGAGGACATCTACCGCGAGGCGCTGATGGGCGACGCGCTCTACCTCCGCCAGGTGTTCGTGAACATAATCGGCAACTCGATAAAATACACCCCCGACGGCGGCGAGATAGCCGTCCGCTTCGGCGAGACCCCTCACCCCTCCGACCCGCTGACGCTCACGCTGGGCTTCTCCTGCGTCGACAACGGCATAGGCATGAGCGAGGACTTCCTGAAGAAGCTGGGCACTCCCTTCGAGCGGGAGAAGAACTCCACCCTCAGCGGCGTGGAGGGCACCGGACTCGGCATGGCGATAACGAGGAGCCTCATCGGTCAGATGGGCGGCGAGATGAAGGTGGAAAGCAAGCTCGGCGAAGGCTCGACCTTCACCGTCGACATCCCGATAAGCGCCGCGTCGGCGACCGAGGAATATCCGTCGCTCAGCGGAATGAAGGTGCTGCTCATCGACCTCGACGGAGAGGACTGCACCGCGCGATACCTCGCCGAGAGCGACGCAGAGACGACCACCGTCGCCGGCGGCATACAGGCGGTCAGCGAGATTTCGCTTGCGCAGATGGAGAGCCGCGCGTTCGACGCCGTGCTGATAGACGGCAACATGGATGAGAGTGACCTGCTCGACCTTGCGGTATATCTCCGAAGCCAGATCGGCGACGCCGTCCCGCTGCTGCTCGTCAGCGACTGCGACTGGGGTCACATGGAGTACGCCGCCACCCGCGCCGGCATAACCGGATTCATCCCCCGCCCGCTGTTCAAGGGCCGCCTGATACGCGCGCTCGCCGCGGGAACGCAGTCGGAGGACGGCGCGGCTCAGGAGGCGGACTTCGGCGGCATGCGCATACTGCTTGTCGAGGACAACGAGCTAAACCGTGAGATAGCCGTCGAGCTTATCGGCGCCACCGGCGCGACCGTCGACACTGCGGAGGACGGCAGGAAGGCTCTGGAGGCGTTTAAGGCAAGCGTTCCGGGTACATATCATCTTATACTCATGGACATCCAAATGCCGGTAATGGACGGCTACGAGGCGACGAGAGCGATACGCGCGCTCAACCGTCCGGACGCGTCCACCGTGACCATCGCCGCGATGACCGCGAACGCGTTTGTGGAGGACATCAAGAAGACGCGCGACGCGGGTATGGACGAGCACCTGTCCAAGCCGATGGACATAGCGAGCGTCGAACAGCTCATGCGCCGCTGCTATCACAAGTAATGAATTAAACTAACCAACCGCAACCGGTTTCGCTTGCGAAATCGCGCCCTATCCCGCATGGGCGCGAAGGGCGCGGTTCAGCGTGCGCCGTATCACTCTTATGCGGTAAATTTTGGGGCGCACGCGGGTTCCACGTGGAACATTTTCCGAGGGGAGGGAGAGTCTTTGCAGGACTACCAGCAGCGCTATCTCGACAACTGCCGGCGCATACGCGAGCTTGAAAACTCGGGCGGCGACGGCGGCATCCTGCGCACCCTCTCCCGCGAGAACACCCTCCTTCTCACCGAGAATCTCTTCCCCGCGCTCGACGACCTCTACGCCCAGGACGCGGAGACGCTCGATTCGCTTGAGCTGTTCGCCGACGAGCTTGTCAAAGGTCCCGCGGCGATAGACGTACCGCTCGCAAACCAGGTCTTCGAGTCGCTGCTCGGAAGCGTACGTCGAAGCGGAAGCCGCGAGGCGCTGATACGCGTGCTCTACAAGCTGGGCATGGCGCGCTACGGTCTGTGGTACATGCTGTCCGGTCTCGACTACGAGGACGTGTCCCGCTTCACGCTGCGCATGCGATACTGCTTCGCGGAGGCGTCCGGCTATCTCAAACACTTCCCCGAGTTTGACGAGACGACACAGAGCTACATACTCCGCTCGACCGCGAACCTCTACCTCGGCACCTTTACCGACTGGCGGGAGAAGCTGGAGTGCGTGCGCTTCTCGATGCGCGTGTTCACCGACCCCCGAATCCGCGAAGCCGCGCCCGGTCTGCCCTGGGATCGCTATATGTGGTCGCTGCACCAGCAGATGATAAGCGTGATACCGCACAAGTTCAGCAGCGGCGAGCTGTCCCCCGACGCGGTCAGCGACGTCATGGAGTCGGCGCACCTCGTCTACGAGGCACAGATGGAGAGCGCGCGCAAGAACGGACAGCCGCAGCTTCCCCAGACGGTGTTCTCCTACTACGCGCTCGAGTTCCGATGCGGACTCATCTCGAAGGAGGAGCTGCTGAAAAACGTCGAGGCGATGCTCGACTCGGCGGACGAGAGCTCATACGACGCGGTAAACTCCTATCTCATCGTGTCGCTGCCCGCGTTCTATGCGCAGTATCTTAACCTCATGCCCGAGCAGATAGCCCCGCGAAGGCGCTATATCGCGAGCATATACGACCGCATGGTAAAGTACATCGAGAACATGCAGCTGGACACGATACCCGACCAGATAATCCTCTATCTACGCCAGTCGCTCTCGCAGTTTATCGAGGTGGACGGCGGGATAAGCTATCGCGACTTTGCCGAGATGCTGCTCCGCCGGTTCTCCCCCGACCTGTACGAGCACGGCGTAAAGACCGGGCTTGTCGCCGAGGCGGTCTGCCGACGCATAATGCGCGAGGAGCCGGAATTTTTCGACGAGATACCCGAGATCGCAGCGACCTGCGACGGGGACAGGGTCGACACCGCAGCCGCGCTCGCGACACACGCGTCGATACTGCACGACCTCGGCAAGATAAACTTCGCCACGCTCTACAACCACTCGGGACGACAGCTTCTCGCGGTGGAGGAGGAGCTTATGGAGCTGCACACGACCGCCGGATATATATACCTCAGAGCGCACAAGTCGACCGAGGCGCTCGCCGACGCCGCTTACGGCACCCACCGCTACTACGACTCGTCCGGCGGATATCCGGAGGGCTATCGCCGCGGGGACAGCCCCTATCGTATGCTGGTCGACCTCATCGCGTTTGCCGACTTTCTCACAGGCGACGACGACGAGGACACGCCGAGCTTCGAGGAGAAGATATCGACCGCTGTGAACGAGGGCGGACGGCGGTTCTCGCCGCTGATAACCGCCTGGCTGCGTGACCGCGAACTTATCGACAAACTCCGCGAAATTTGCAGCAGCTGACCTGTCCGCCGTTTGCGCACAAATGTCCATAACCATTGTTCCACGTGGAACACCGCGCGAAGGGTAAATCTCTGCGAATCCCGCAACCCCCTGCCGTTCGCGCTGAACTCCTTCCTTCGCAGCCATGCGGGATTGGCTGCGATTTCGCAAGCGAAACCGGGCGGAGTTCTCGCCCAAAACTAAAATGGAGGTCTTAGAATGTCAATGAACATGAACTCGGACAAACTGGTGCTCTTCATCGTGCTTAACCGCGTCGAAAAGCTGGATAAGCTGCTCGAGGAGCTGCGTGCCGCGGGCATCGGCGGCGCGACGGTGATGAACTCGATAGGCATGGCGCACGAGCTGGGCGGTCTTGAGGACAGCCACGCCGTCAGCGCGTTCCGTGCCTTCCTCGGCATGCGCCACAGCGAAAACCGCACCATCTTCACCATCATCGACCGCCGTCAGGTCATGGACGCGCGCGAGGTGTTCGACCGCGTGGTCGGCGACGTGACCCAGCCGGACACCGGGATCATCTTTGCCGTGCCCGCTATATTCGTCGAGGGCATACCCGCCGACATCGCGCGTAACGAAAGCGAGGCGGAGTGAGTCATGCCACAGCTCGGAACACTTACATATCTCGCGATACTGCTGATAGGCGGACTGCTCTGCGGCCGTCTGGTAAAGCTTATCAAGCTCCCTAACGTCACCGGATACCTGCTCGCGGGACTGGTGCTCGGACCGCACGTCCTGAAGGTCATCCCCGCCGACACGGTCGCGGCCTTCGACCTTATCAGCGAGATGGCGCTCGCGTTCATCGCGTTCACGATAGGACTTTCCTTCAAGCGAAGCTACTTCAAGCAGGTGGGCAAGACCCCGATAGTAATAGCGATACTCGAGGCGCTCTGCGCGGTGTTCTTCGTGCAGGGAGCGCTCGTCCTCGCCGGATGCGCCGCGCCGTTCGCGATAGTGCTCGGCTCGATAGCGGCTGCCACCGCGCCCGCGGCGACGATAATGGTCATCAAGCAGTACCGCGCGAAGGGTCCGGTCACCGACACCCTGCTCGCGGTGGTGGCGATAGACGACGCGGTCGCGCTGGTGGCGTTCGGACTGTCGGTCGCGGTCGCGGGAATGCTGAATCCCACCGCCGAGTCGGCACAGGCGTCGCTCGTCTGGCAGATAGCAAAGCCGCTCGTCGAGATACTGATAGCGCTCGCGCTGGGCAGCGCCGTCGGCTTCCTCATGACGATACCGATGCGGTTTTTCAAGAAGCGCGGCAATCGGCTGATAATCCTCTGCGGCGCGGTGTTCGCGACAAGCGGCATCGCCACGCTGCTCGGCGCGTCCGAGCTGCTCGCCTGCATGATGTGCGGCGCGATACTCTGCAACATCTCGCCGGAGAGCGACATGATGGCTGAGCTTGCCGACGACATCACCCCGCCGATATTCCTGCTCTTTTTCGCCACCTCCGGCGCGGGTCTCGACATCGGGATACTGCCGTCGATAGGCGTGATAGGCGTGGTCTACGTCCTGGTGCGCGTCGCGGGCAAGATGTTCGGCGCGTGGCTGGGCGGCAAGGTCTGCGGCGCGCCGTCCGAAGTGCGCAAGTGGCTGGGACCGACGCTCATCCCCCAGGCGGGCGTCGCGATAGGACTCACCATCGTCGCGCAGAGCGTGGTTCCGCAGTACGCGCCGGAGATACGCGCGGTGGTGCTCTGCGGCACGCTGATATACGAGCTTGTCGGACCCGCCGTCACCAAGTTCTGCCTGTCCAGAGCAGGCGAGATAACCGCCACGAAATAGCTCACCTTCGCAGCACGCAAAAACACCCTCTGTCCTCGACAGAAGGTGTTTTTATTTTGCGACAACCATCTTTATAATCTCCGCTATCTCCTCGGGCGG
>CAMNWZ010000124.1 GCA_946566645.1 uncultured Clostridia bacterium | reverse complement strand
GCTCATGCAGTCGAAAATTTTCTCCTCGCAGTGAGAAATGAGCCAGTCGGCATAGTAAGAGAAAAGCTCCCCCGATACCCACTTATAGCGACCCTCCCGCCTGTCGGATTCTGTGACGAGAAAAGGCTTGCGAACAAAGACATTCAGCGCGTGCAGCCCGGACTCGGCTGTGTGGCTCTGGTAGTTCTCCAGGATTTCCCGCCGCAGCTCCCCGGGGATGTAATGGAGGGAGCCGGAGCAGAACACGATGTCAAACTCGCTGTCCAGGCGGAAATCGCGCAGGTCGGCTTGAAAGAAGTTGATTTCCACACGAGCCTTTTCCGCCAGGCGCTCCGCCTTGTCCAGCCCCGGCCGCGCCGCGTCGAATGCCGTGACGCCGTAACCGTTGCGGGCAAAAAACACGGCGTCTTTCCCTTCCCCGCACGCCACGTCCAGCAGGCGAAGGGGTCTCACCGGCGGCAGCAGCTTCATCACCTCATAGCACATGTGTGAGGGCTGTACGCCCCAGTAATACCCGTCTGCCTTATAGCGGTCTTCATAATCCGTAATGCGTTTCTGTTCCGCCACGTACCCCAGCAGCTGGTCGATGCTGCAGTGCAGCACATTGGCAAGCAGCGGCAAGGTGGAAACATCCGGAAGCGAGATCCCGTTTTCCCATTTGGAGACAGCCTGGAAGGACGCTTTCACCAGGTTTGCCAGTTCCGCCTGGGTCAGCCCCTGCTGTTTGCGTAAAGAATGGATATTTTTGCCGATTTGATTACCCATGCCGACCACCCCTTTCAAAATCAGTATAGCACAGATGGGACGGCAGGGGTATAACTTCGCCGGCGAATTCGGGGGAAGGTTCAACCGTTGGTAGAATAGGAAGTGTGGGGGCTGATGAAGTTGAAAGATTCACCCCTGGCGCGCAGCCCCGCCATGTGATATAATACCCGTAGGCATACATATTAAGGAGGACACACTATGCAAAACTTCACGCTGAACGACATTACAGTGACCGGCGGATTTCTCGGCGGGAGGCTCGAGCTAAACCGCGCGTCCACCATACCGAGCATCTACGAGCAGTTCAAGCAAACGGGACGGTTCGACGCGATAAAGTGCGAACCGGTCGAGGGCATGCACATCTTCTGGGACTCGGACGTGTACAAGTGGCTCGAATCGGCGGCATACCTGCTCGCGCGGGTGGACGACGCAAAGATACGCGCGTGGTACGACTCGGCGGTGGAGGACATCGTCAGCCACCAGCGCGCCGACGGATACTTCAACTCATACTACATGACCAAGGAGCCGGACAGGATATTCACCGACCGCTACTGCCACGAGCTGTACTGCGCGGGGCATCTGTTCGAGGCTGCCGCCGCGTCGGCGAAGTACCTCGGTGACGAGCGGCTGCTCGGCGTGTCCGCGCGCTACGCCGACTACATACGCGAGCGGTTTATGGTTCGGAGGGACACCGCGTTTGTCACCCCCGGTCACGAGGAGATAGAGCTGGGGCTGTGGAAGCTGTACGAGCTTACCGCCGAGCCGCGCTATAAGGAGATGGCGGAGTTCTTCCTCACCGAGCGCGGAAAGCACGCCGAGGAGCGCGACCCGAAGGCGGCGGGCTACAACCAGAGCCACGCGACGATATACGAGCAGACGACGGCGGTCGGTCACAGCGTCCGCGCGCTCTATCTCTACATCGCGATGGCGGACATGGCGCGCATCGACCGCGACGAACGCCTGAAGTCCGCCGTCGAGACGCTGTATAATGATATAGTGAGCAAGCGGATGTACATAACCGGCGGCGTGGGCAGCGTCTACGAGGGCGAGCGCTTTGCCGCCGACTACTTCCTGCCGAACGGACGCGCGTACAGCGAGACCTGCGCGTCGATAGCGCTGATGATGTTCTGCGACCGCATGATAAGGCTCACCGGCGAGAAGAAGTACGCCGACACGCTCGAGCGCGCGTTTTACAACTGCGCCCTTGCGGGCGTGTCGCTCGACGGCGACAAGTTTTTCTACGTCAATCCGCTGGAGGTGCGGATGAGCGACCTCCGCGACAGCGGCTCGACCTCCTTCCCGATGTCGGTGCCGCTTGCCGAGCGGGTGAAGGTGTTCAGCTGCTCCTGCTGCCCGCCGAACCTCTCCCGCGTCATCGAGCAGTTCCCGACATACGCATTCTATCGCGACGGCGGCACGCTCGCGGTCGAGCAGTTTGTCGACGCGTCGCTGCGCTCGGACATCGCCGACGTAGAGATGAAGACCGACTTTCCGCGCGGCGGCAGGGTGAGCGTCCGCGTCGACTCGCACGGCAAGGCGATAACGCTGAAGGTGCGCCTGCCCGACTGGTGCGGCGAGAAGTTCGCAAACGAGCGCGACGGCTACCTCGTCTATGACGGCGTGTTCGCGGGCGAAACGATAGACATCGACTTCAAACCGACGCTTCGCAGGATATACCCGAACCCGAATATCGAAGCCGACTTCGGCAAGGTCTGCTTCAGCTGCGGGCCGATGGTTCTCTGCGCCGAGGGGGTGGACAATCGCACGCTTGCCGGCGTGTCGGTGGGCGACATCTCCGCCGCCGAGCTGACCTTCACCGACGACGCGTATATCCTGCGCGCACGCGTTCCTGCGACCGTCCGCGCCGCCGAGCCGCTCTACTCGACCACACCGCCTGCCGCCGAGCCGGCCACGCTCGAGCTGATACCCTACTTCACGCACGCAAACCGCGGCGAGACCGACATGAAGGTCTGGTTCGTCGAGGGATAACAGCCAGCTTTCAAAGTTCGGCACCGCCGGACGGTCGGCACTTTACATCCCTCTTGTGCACCGCCCCCTATCTGTGCTATACTATCATATATGCATATCCCCGAAAGGAAGGTGTCCCCATGAAATTCATAGATCTCCACTGCGACACGCTCAGCCGGCTGCTGTCCAAGGGCGGAGAGCTTGCCTCGAGCGAGCTTCAGGTCGACCTGGACAAGCTGGCGCGCGGCGGCTGCGAGGCGCAGTTCTTCGCGATATTCATGCCGGTCGCGCACGTCGAGAAGCCGTACGAGCGCTGCGTCGAGATGCTCGAGCTGGGCGCGCGCGAGTTCGAGAAAAACTCGGACAGAATATCGCTCTGCCGCAGCTATGACGACCTCGTCGCGGCGCGGAACACGGGCAGGATCGGCGCGTTCCTCACCATCGAGGACAGCGGCATCTTCGAGTGCGACATCGACAAGCTGCACGAGGTCTACGACCGCGGCGTGCGCCTGGTCACGATAACCTGGAACTTCAAGAACGCGGCGGGTTCGCCGAACAACACGCCCGAGTTTTCGGAGGAGGGGCTCAGCGCCCACGGAATTGAGATGGTAGCCGAGATGGAGCGCCTGGGCGTGATACCCGACGCGAGCCACCTCAGCGACGGCGGATTCTGGTCACTCGTCGAGCACTGCAAAAAGCCGTTCGTCTGCTCGCACTCAAACGCGCGGGAGGTCGCGTCGGTCACGCGCAACCTTGACAACGACATGCTCAAGGCGCTCGGCGAGTGCGGCGGCGTGACCGGACTCAACTTCTGCGACTACTTCGTCCGTCCGCGCACCGGAGACATGTTCAACCACCCGCAGGAGGGCGAGGATATGAGCTGCACGCTCGACGACCTCGCCGCCCACGCCGCGCACATCGTCAAGTATGCCGGCGAGGACGCGTGCGCGCTGGGCAGCGACTTCGACGGCATCGGCGGATGGCCGAAGGGTCTGGACGACGCGAGCCGCATGCCGCTCATCTCCGACGCGCTCTACCGCAAGGGACTGACCGAGCGCCAGATAGAGAAGATATTCCATCTTAACGCCGAGCGAGTCATTAAGGACTGTCTCGCCTAAAAATCCACAAAACGGAGGAATTTTGAACATGACTACATATTATCCCAAGGGAACCTGCTCGCGCGAGATACACGTCGAGCTGGACGGCGACCGCATCGCAAACATCGAGGTCATCGGCGGCTGCAACGGCAACCTCAAGGGCGTCGCCGCGCTGCTAAAGGGGATGAACGCGCAGGAGGCTATCGCGCGTATCCGCGGCATAACCTGCGGACCCAAGACCACCAGCTGCCCCGACCAGATTTCTTATGCCATAGAACAGGCGCTGGCGGAGGCGAAGTAATGCTCTCCCCGCTTGTCATAGACGACAACTTCCACCGCTTCTACGCCGAGCACGTCGCGCGGGACTTCCCTCCCGACGAGGTGCCGGGCGAGAAGGGGCTTCGGATGCTGCTCCAAAACCGCGTCTACGACGGCTATCTCCGCGTCGGCGAGAACGGCTCGACCGAGGGCTACGCGCTGCTCGGACGTCAGCACGGCTTCGCGTTTCTGTTTCTCTACGCGGTCGAGCCTCAGCTTCGCGGACAGGGCGTCGGCAGCGCGTTCATGCGCGAGCTGTTCGAGCTGTGCGCCGACGACGATTTCATCGTGCTCGAGGTCGAGCGCCCCGAGTGCGCCGAAAACGCCGACGAGCTTGCCGTCCGCGAGCGCCGCATACGCTTCTACGAACACCTCGGCTATGAGATATGCCGAAAAGTCGACTACTCGGTCTATCACGTCCCGATGTGGCTGATGGCAAAGCCGCTAGGTCGGGCGGAGCAGCCGTCACCCTCCGAGCTTGCGGCGGCGATGCGGAAGGCATACTCGCACGCAAAGGGATTGCCGCTGACGACAAATCTTATCTGAACGCAAAAATACCCGAGGTCGTACCTCGGGTATTTTTATATACAAATATAACTATCTGTTTACTGCTTGTCAAATGAAATGACGCCATTCTTCGCGGTCGCGACGACGGTGTCGCCTGCCTTCAGCGAGCCGTCGAGCAGCCGCTCGGCAACCGCGTCCTCCACCTTCGAGCTTATCGCGCGGCGCAGCGGACGCGCTCCGTAGGTCGGGTCGAAGCCCTCGTCGGCGATGAGGTCGAGCGCCGAGTCGTCGGCGGTGAGCGTCACGTCGCCCGCGTCCTTTATCCGCGCCGCCACCGTGTCGAACATCGACCGCGCTATCTCGCGTATCGTCGGCTTGTCCAGCCGCTTGAAGACGATTATCTCGTCGATGCGGTTGAGGAACTCGGGGCGGAACGCCTCCTTGAGCTTCTGCATCACCGTCTCGCGCATCTCGTCGTCGGACGGCGTGTCGTCGGTCGCCTCACCGAATCCGAGGCGCTTGCGTTCGAGCAGGTCGTGC
>CAMNWZ010000123.1 GCA_946566645.1 uncultured Clostridia bacterium | reverse complement strand
TCGCGCAGCTTCCCGAGCACGCCGAACTTCGGCGCACCCACACGGTGCAGCGTCCGCTTGCGTCCACCGACTTGACCTCAGCGTACGTCCGCATATCAGTCGCCCTCGGGCACGACCTCGACTACTATCGTGACCGGATAGAGCTCGCTCACCGTCGTAAATCCGTCCACATACACGGTCGCGCCGACGGTGTATCTTCCGCGTTCGATGATGTTCTGTCCCTCGAGGTCGGCGACTATGCGCACGTTCGACGCGTCTATCTGGTCGATATCCGCCGCCGGTCCGCGCAGAGTCACCTGGCGCTCGCGGGTTATCGTTTCGGCGGTGTATCCCTCCGGAACGTGTATCGCGCTTATGTTGTCGCAGCTTATCTGCGCGACCTTCAGTCCGGTCAGTTCGACAGTCACCGTGCACTCGCTCTCGCCGCTTATCGACTCGACGCCGTTCGGGAGCTGTATCTCATAGCTCTGGCTCCACGCGCCGACCACATCGGCGAGGTTCACGTTCGCGACTTCCAGCGAGTTGAGTCCGTCCACAAAGCTCGGCTCGCCCGCTATCTCGACATACGGCGGGTCGACGGTGTAGGTCGCGTTTGCCGAGGTCGCGCCTCCGCCGTCGGTAAAGGACACCGTCAGCGGCAGCGACTTGGTCTTCTGTATCGGTATCGTCACGCTCACCACGTCGTAGTTCGCGGTCAGCCCGTCCATCGGTATCACTTCGCCCTCCGCGTCGTACAGGACATAGCCGAGGTCGAGCGTCAGCGTCTGATCCATGTTCTCGCGCGTCCACACCACCTCCGCGTGGTCTATCCTCGCGACCGTGTCCTCCGGACCGCTTATCTGGAGCGACGCGGGCTCGATCACCGGTGTCTTGGCGATGAACTCCTCCGCCACCGAGCCCTTGTTGTTTATCTTGACCTCCACCGGCATCATCGACACCTTCTCCACCTTGATGCTCAGGTAGTATGGTGCCTGCTCGAGCAGGGTCACGTCGTCGTTCGGAAGGGTCACGGTGTAGCTTATCTGCTTGAGTCCGGTCGACTTTATGTTGCTCAGGCTCGCCTCGACGACTATCGACTCCTTGTTGGTGTTCAGCGCCGCCACGTCGCGTATGCTTCCCATGACGGTCAGCGACACAGTCGGGCGCTTGTCCGACGTGATGACCAGGTCGTAGTCCTCAAACATCGCGTCCTCGCCGACAAAGGTGACCGGAACGCCGGTTATGACGTCCTCCTTCTGCGGGCGCTCGATCCCCACGACATATACCCAGAGGAGCACCGACGCCACAAACGCTATTAAGATGTAGAGTGCTCTAGTTTTCCCCTTCATTTTTCTTCCCCTTAATGCGCTTTATGACCTTTTTGACGCCCTTCCCCTCATCGTCGTCCTCCGACGGCATCAGTTCGTTGCGCAGCAGCGCCGCGAGCGTATCGCTCTTGAGATGGCGCTTGAGCATGCCTCCGATGGCGACCGACACCGAGCCGGTCTCCTCGCTTACTATCACCACCACCGCGTCGCTGACCTCGCTTACGCCCACTCCCGCGCGGTGGCGGGTGCCGAGATCGGGACTTAGGTTGTTGTTTGTCGTCAGCGGCAGAACGCATCCCGCCGCGAGCATCCGTCCGTCGCGGATTATCGTCGCGCCGTCGTGCAGCGCCGCCTTAGGGAAGAATATGTTGCGGATGAGCATGCTCGTGACCGCCGAGTCGACTATCGTGCCCGTCTTGACCACCTCGTCAAGCCGTATGCTGCGCTCGAACACGAGCAGCATTCCTATCTTCTGCTGGGACAGGGTGGAGGTGGCGCTCACCACCTGAGCTATCACGTTTTCCATGTCGCCCGAGTCCTCGTCGCCCTTGCCTATTATCTTGGCTAGGCTGCCGCTTCCGCCCACCGTCTCAAGCATGCGCCTGAGTTCCGGCTGGAAGAGCACGAGCAGCGCGATAAGTCCCAGCTGCAAGGTGTTTGAAAGCAGGAAGTTTATCACGTTCAGTCCGGCAAGCGAGGCTATCGCAAGCGCGACAACAAGCAGCGCAATGCCCTTGAGCACCCGCGCCGCCTGCGTCTTGCGTATAAGCACAAGCACTTTATAGATGATGAAGGTCATTATCAGCACGTCGATTATGTCGGCGACGCTGATAAGCTGGAGATAGTTCTTTACGTTTTCAAACGCTTCCCTGATAATATTCATTTCTCTACCTATTATCGGTTGGGATTCGCGGGCAAAACTCCGCCTCGCTAAAGTTATTCTAGCACAGTTTTCCCGCGATAGGAAGGGGTAAAAAAGAAAATTTTTATAAATTTTTCGCCGTTTTTTCACAGTTCGACCCGCCGACTTTGTCCGCCGACGGGTCGCAGGTCAGTTTCTCGCTATTCGGATAATCCGCTCGCAGAAGATGTCCGCCTCGCGCGGTGTCGAGAACGCCGACGGGCTCACCCGCAGCGTGCCCCGCTCGGAGGTTCCCGCGGTCTCGTGCGCAAGCGGCGCACAGTGCAGCCCCGCTCGGGTGGCTATCCCCTGCGCCGCAAGCGCTTCCGCCACCTCCTCGCTCGCCTTCCCCCGCACCTCCATCGACAGCACTCCGCTCTGGCAGAACAGATGCGGCGCGTCGTAGGTCTTTATCGGCGGGCAGGACTCGAGCCCGCGCAGTATTCGGCGCAACATCGCCTGCTCGTGGGCGAGGATGCCCTCCGGAGTGCGGCTGCGCACAAACCGTATGCCCTCGGTGAGCCCCGCTATGCCGTGGGTGTTCTGCGTACCCGCCTCCAGCCGCTCGGGCAGGTAGTCGGGCATGCCCTCGCTGCGCGAGTCCTGTCCGGTGCCGCCGTACATGAGCGGCTCCGCGTCGCCGAGGCATATCAGCAGCCCCGTTCCCTGCGGGCCGTACAGTCCCTTGTGACCGGGCATTGCCACGAACCGCGCCGCCCCCAGCTTCGACAGGTCAAGCGATATGCACCCCGCCGACTGGCTCGCGTCGATTATCAGCGGCACGCCGTGTTCGGCGCACATCGCGTCGGCGCGCTCTATCGGCAGCACGAATCCGAACACGTTGGAGACGTGCGTTATCACCGCGAAGTCCGCGCCGCGCTCCAGCTCACGCTCAAGCTCGTAGAGGAAGAACTCCGGCTCGAACAGCGGCGACCGCACCACCGCAGTCTCAAGCCCCGCGTCGCGAAGGCTCAGCAGCGGTCTACGCACCGCGTTATGCTCGTAGCCCGAGATGACGCACCGCCGAGCGCCGCGAGCGAGCGTGTTTATCGCGATGTTCAGCGCGTGCGTCGCGTTGAAGCAGAACGCCACCTGCTCGGGGCTTGCTCCGAACAGCGCGGCTGCCTCCTTCCGACAGTCGATAAGCACGCTGTCGGCATAGCTCGAGCCTTCGCCTCTGCCGGCGTTGGCGCTCTCGTGCATCGCACGCATCACCGCGCGCGCGACCTCCGGCGGCTTTCTAAGCGTGGTGGCGGCGCTGTCAAAGTATATCACCGCCCCACCTCCGTCCAGTCGTAGCCTCGTTCGCAGTACACCCGCCGGGGCGGAAGTCCCTCGAGACGCAGCGTCCTAAGCGCACGCTCGCGGTCGTTTTCGGCTACCGCGACGCCGTAGGCGCAGCCCTCGTTTGCGAGCTTGAGCGGCAGTTTGCGCGTCGACGCGCCGATTCCCGCCGCTTTAAGTGCCGACACCATCAGCTGCGCCCGCGTCTGACCTCTGCTTGTGAAAAGACAGTCTGCCATATATCCCATCCCTCCCCTGCATCGCATGATATGCGGCGCGGGCAAGGTCGGCTGTCGGCTCGTCGGAAGGCAAAACGAAAGGGACGGCGAAAACTCGTCGTCCCTTCGGCTTGCTGTTAAGTTTTGCGTCCAAATCAGAACTCGATTTTTTTAGCGGCGAACGCGGCGCACAGCTTTGCGCAGTTCTCCACGTCCTCTGTCGAGCACATCTCCTGCGGCGAGTGGATGTAGCGGGTGGGGATGCTTATGCCGCCGGCGTACGCGCCCGACTTTGCGCGCTGCATCGCTCCCGCGTCGGTTCCGCCCGCCTCGAGCACCTCTATCTGGCTCTTGATGCCGCCCTCCTTCGCGCACTTCTTGAGGGCGTCGACCACCTTCGGAGAGCAGACGAGCGAGCTGTCGATGACCTTTATCGCGGCGCCGTCGCCGCACGCGCACTCCATCTTCGGGGTGGCGTTCAGGGTGTCGCCGGTGCGGGTCACGTCCACCGCGATGCCGACATACGGCTCAACGCCGAACGCCGCGGTCGTCGCGCCGCGAAGGCCGACCTCCTCCTGCACCGAGAAGACGAAGTAGAGGTCGTTGTCGCTCTTTACGTCCTTCAGCAGCTCCATCGCCTTGAGCAGCACGATGCACGCGACGCGGTCGTCGAGATACGGCGAAACTATCATGCCGAACGCGTCGAAGGTGTTGGTATCGAACACCGCCACGTCGGCTATCTGCACCTTCTCGAGCGCCTGCTCGCGGCTGGTCGCGCCGATGTCGATGTACACGTCGCTCATGCGGGCGAGGTCGTCGATCTTCTTGTCGCCGGGGCAGCAGATGAGACCGCGCGTGCCGTTGGCGAAGCGCACCGGCGTGTTGATAAGCGACTTTGCGTTGAGTCCGCCGAGGTTGGAGCAGCGCAGGAAGCCCTTGTCGTCGATGTGGGTGACAATCACGCCTATCGAGTCCATGTGCGCCGAGAACATGACCTTCTTGCCCGCGCCCTTCTTGTGGCAGATGACGCTGCCCATCGTGTCGCGGCGTATCTCGTCGCAGTAAGGCTTGGCAAGCTCGGTCAGTATCTCCGCTATCGCGTCCTCGCGACCGGTGGGGCTTACGACCGAGTTAAGCTTCTTCATCGTCTCAAATACGCAGAAATTCGACATTTTACTTCACCTGACCTTTCAGATATTCGGCGGCAAGCCGGTATATGTCCTCAAAATCGTCTATCGACGCGACGCAGCTGGGTGAGTGGATGTACCGCACCGCCGCGCTTATCGCCGCGACCTTCACTCCCGCGCGGCTGCGCTGGATCTTGCCCGCGTCGGTGCCGCCGGAGACGTACTCTTTCACCTGATACTTGATGCCGTGCCTGTCGCCTATCGCGCACAGCTCACGGAACAGCTCGGGCGAGTATACCGCGCTGTTGTCCATAAACGGAAGCACCGCGCCCTTCTTCGGACCGCAGACCTTCTTGTCCTTCGACGCCT
>CAMNWZ010000122.1 GCA_946566645.1 uncultured Clostridia bacterium | reverse complement strand
TACCGCACCAGTAGAGCATTTCAAAGGCGTAAAAGGAAACGGGCTTATCCATCATGGCATCTGCAAATTTAAGGTATTCCGCTTTCGTCCAGAACAACATTTCACGGTTTTTCTTTTTGCCCATAAAAGTTGTTTCGGACATTCCGTTCACCTCCTTCGGATTGTTTTTATGATTGATTTTTTCGTGTCGGAATACTTTCTTGCCGCCTTCCGATTTGCCCGGGCGGGTACGCCATTACCGTGACGCACGACGGTTATTCATCTTCGGAACCTAACGCTATTGGTTTAAGTTTGTATTGTTATTATACTAAGCAAATTCCGTAAAGTCAAGCGGTTTTTGAAAAAATATTAAATTTATTTGCTATAGTTATATTGACAAGCATTAAATTTATATGCTATACTGATTGCACAATCCATACATAAGGAGCGTAATGGTTATGGCAATCGGTGAAAGAATTCGTTTCTTCCGCAATCTGCGTGGGATGACGCAAAAGTATTTAGGAACGGTAGTCGGTTTTCCCGAAAAGACCGCTGACATCCGTATGGCGCAATATGAATCAGGCTCAAGAACGCCCAAAGCTGATTTGACAAACAGCCTTGCAGAAGTCTTGGGTATTTCGCCGCTCGCCCTGTCCGTGCCCGATATTGACAGCTATCTTGGCTTGATGCACACCCTGTTTACATTGGAAGACCGCTACGGTCTGACGGTTGAAAAGAACGAAAGCGGTGTTTCCATGCGTATTGACCCCCGAAAGGGTAAAGACGCAGCGGAGCTTTGTAAAATGGTTTCCGCATGGGCGGAGCAGTCGGAGAAGTATCATAGTGGGGAAATATCCCGTGAGGACTACGACAGGTGGCGTTACAATTATCCGAAATATGATGAAGCCTCCGGCTATGTAAAAGTTCCGTCGCAGGAACTCAGCGACGCAATGGTCGAAGCATTCAAAGACCAGCTGAAAGATTGAACGGAAAAAGCAAAAGAGCTATCTGACTTCAACTTGAAATCAGATAGCTCTTTACTTTTGCAATAATCCAAATAATGTTGCCAAATCGTTGCCACTAAGGGCTTCAAAGCGGCGAAAAGCCTTTATTTACGGGCTTTTTCGAGGGTATGAAATCATTCCCACTCCACGGTTGCCGGGGGTTTGGAGGTTATGTCGTAGAGCACGCGGTTGACGTGCGGGACCTCGTTCACTATCCGCACGCTTATCTTGTTCAGCACGTCGAACGGGATGCGCGCCCAGTCCACCGTCATAAAGTCGTCGGTCACAACGCCGCGCAGCGCGATGGCGTAGTCGTAGGTTCTGCCGTCGCCCATGACGCCGACCGAGCGCATGTTGGTCAGCACCGCGAAATACTGGTTAATCGAGTACATAAGCCCCGCGTTCGCTATCTCCTCGCGCATAATCGCGTCAGCCTCGCGCAGCAGGTCGAGCTTGTCCTTGGTTATCTCGCCGATTATGCGTATCGCAAGTCCCGGGCCGGGGAAGGGCTGGCGCCACACGAGACTGTCCGGCAGTCCCAGCTCCCCTCCGAGCGCGCGGACCTCGTCCTTGAACAGCAGGCGCAGCGGCTCGATTATCTCCTTGAAGTCGACATAGTCGGGCAGTCCGCCGACGTTGTGGTGGCTCTTTATCACCGCCGCGTCGCCGAGACCGGACTCTATCACGTCGGGGTAGATGGTGCCCTGCGCGAGGAAGTCGACAGCGCCTATCTTCTTTGCCTCCTCCTCGAACACGCGGATGAACTCCTCGCCGATGATCTTGCGCTTGCGCTCCGGCTCGGTCACGCCCGCGAGCTTCTCGAGGAAGCGCTTCTCGGCGTCCACGCGGACAAAGTGCATCGCGCCGCCGCCGAATATCCGCTCTATCTCGTCGCCCTCGTCCTTGCGCATCAGACCGTGGTCGACGAACACGCAGGTCAGCTTGTCGCCGACCGCGCGCTCGAGCAGCGCCGCGAGCACCGAGCTGTCCACTCCGCCGCTGAGCGCGAGCAGCACCTTGCCGTCGCCGACCCTGCGGCGTATCTCCTCCTCCTGTATGCGGAGGAAGTCGCCCATCGCCCAGTCGCCGTTCGCGCCGCAGACGTTGTATAGGAAGTTGCGTATCATCTGCGTGCCGTTCTCGGTGTGGGTCACCTCCGGGTGGAACTGAAGCCCGTAGAACTTCTTCTGCACGTTCTGCATCGCCGCGACCGGGCAGCCGTCCGAGTGCGCCATTATCTCGAATCCCTCCGGCAGCTCGGCTATCGAGTCGCCGTGGCTCATCCAGCTTATGCCTACCGACGGCAGTCCGTCGAACAGCTTGCAGTTGCCGTCGTAGTGGGTGGTGGTCTTGCCGTATTCGCGCTTGCCGTCCGCCGCGACCGGCACGACCTTGCCGCCGAGGGTGTACGCCATCGCGTGTATGCCGTAGCAGATGCCGAGTATCGGTATTCCCAGCTCGAATATCTTCGGGTCGGGACGCGGCGCGTTCTCGCCGTATATGCTGTTCGGACCGCCGGTGAAGATGAGTCCTATCGGCTGGCGCGCGGCTATCTCGTCGGCGCTTATGCGGTAGGGGACTACCTCGCAGTAGACGCCGCACTCGCGCACCCGCCGCGCGATGAGCTGGTTGTACTGACCTCCGAAGTCTATAACAAGTACGAGTTGTCCTGCCATTTTATCGCTTCCTTTCGTTAAACTGACTCGCGGCGCGCAGCACGTTTCGCGCGCCCTTGTAGGTTATCTTTCGCATTGCCTCGTCGATAGTATACCAGCCGAGCGAGGATACCTCGGTCTCCTGCGCGTGAAGCTCTCCGCCCACCGGACGCGCGAAGAAGTAGACGACGTCCTTCGGCGTGCCGTTTTTCAGCGTGTAGCTCTCCACCTCGCGAAAACCGTCCTCTATCGCTATCTCGATGCCGGTCTCCTCGCGAACTTCGCGGCGCGCGGTGGCGTGCTCGTCCTCGCCCGCCTCGACGTGTCCCTTGGGGAAGGAGACATGTCCGGCGCGCTGCTTTATCAGAAGCACACAGCCGTCGTCGCGGAAGACCACCGCGCCGCAGCTCTTTTCCTTCACGCCGCTCATGCCTGCCTCAGTATCGCGCGAGTCATCGACAGCGAGATGTCGGTGGCGCGCTCGCACGGCTCCATGCCCTCGAACTCGACCGATATGTAGCCGTCGTAGTTCGCCGCCTTTATCGCGCGCGCGACCTCCCAGATGTCGGTGTCCCCCTGACCGACTATCGAGCCGCGCAGCAGATGCCCGCCGAGCGTCTCGAACCACGAGCCGTTGTCGCAGTTGAACATCTCGTTCTGATTGGGCAGCTGCCACTTCTGGCGTATATAGAAGTCCTTGAAGTGGATGACCTTCGCGTATTTGATGCACTTTTTCACCGCGGCGTAGCCGAACTCGTCGACGCAGTGGAAGTTGCCGACGTCGAGCGTCAGCGACAGCTCCGGCCGGTCGATCTCCTTTATCAGCCGCACCATGCGGTCGGAGCCGTTGCAGAAGAAGCCGTGGTTCTCGAGCGTGGTGGTTATGCCCTTCGCCGAGGCGTAGTCGTAAAGCTCACGCGAGCCGACGACCATCAGCGGCAGCTCCTTCTCGAAGTTCTCGGGAGTGTTCGAGTCGAACGGACGGCGGAAGCTCGCGATGTCGTGGCGCATGAGGTGGATGCCCAGCCGCTCCGCCGCGTCGATGTGCAGCTTTACGCGCTCTATCTCGTGCTTTCTCACCGATTCGTCGGCGTTTATCAGGTCGGCGTTGACCGAGTAGGTGGAGATCTCAAGCCCGCGCGATAAGCACTTTTCGCGCACCTCGTCGATGAGCGCGGTGTTCAGCGCCATGCTCTTTTCGTCCACCAGCGGAAGGTGGAAGGGCACGAACTCGATATGCTCGCAGCCGTGATCCGCAGCCCAGTCTATCGCCTGCGCGGGGGTCATGCCCTGCGCCATTGCATTGTCGAGACAGTAGATGCTGATACCTATTTTCATATAGATGTGACCTCGCTTTGCACGGATTTATTCTGTGGACAATAACTCATCTTAACTATACTTCCCGAAGGACGGTTTGTCAAGCCAAACGGTTGCATTTTCCGTCGAGATAGGCTATAATTCGGCTGTAAACGCGGTGCGTGTGGCGGGAAAGAAAATTTTGCGGGAAACAGGGAACTTTATCCGTCGGCAAGCGTCTAACATCTTGTGTGACGTCGACGAAACGCCGACCGATACCGTAAAATATCAAAACGAAACGGAGAATGAATGATGAAGAAATTCGCATCCCTTCTGCTCGCGGCGACAATGATCCTGTCGCTCGCGGCGTGCGGCACTCACGAGGAGGAGCCGACCGAGCCGTCCGCAAGCCCCGTCATAGGCGAGCAGTCGCCCAGCCCCGAAGCCTCGACCGAACCTTCGGATGACCCGACCGACGAGCCGTCTGCCGAAACTACCGTCGAACCGAGCGAGGAGCCTTCGGAGGAGCCGAGCGCCGAGCCTTCGACCACCCCGATCGCCGACCCGACCGCGAAGCCGTCCGCCACGCCGACGCCCGCGCCGAGCGCAAAGCCGAGCGATACGCCGAGCACCGCGACCCCCGCACCCAGCGCCACTCCCGCACCGAGCGACACTCCCTCGATTGCGGTCGAGAAGAAGATGTGCGACTACCACGGCGTTGAGGACGAGTGCTGGGCGCACGACGGCTACCTCTGCTCTGTCCACGAGACCTACGACGACTGCTGGGAGCACAGCGGATTCTACTACTGCGACGAGCATCAGTCGTATGACGACTGCCACAACGGCGGCGCGCATTTCAATTCGCAGGCGAAATGCTACGCGCACAACAACTATGACGACTGCTATCTGCACGACGGCTACTACTGCGCCGAGCACAAGACATATGACAACTGCATCGAGCCGGTCATACCCGAGATAACCTCTAAGGCGACCAAGTTCTGGATGGACATGGCTGCCAAATATGAGGATACCACTCCGTCGCTCATGGAGCTCGGCGAGAGCGACATAGCCGACCTGTACGGTCTGGACATGAGCAGCGTGGACGACTTCTACTGCGCAATACCGATGATGAGCATGCACATAAACGAGGTGTTCATCGCACATGTGACCGGAGACATGGACGCGGTCAAGACGGCGTGCGAGAACCGTCAGCAGGCGCTGCTCGGCGGATTCCTCTATCCGTCGCACGTCGACCTGGTGGAAAACTACAAGCTCGTT
>CAMNWZ010000121.1 GCA_946566645.1 uncultured Clostridia bacterium | reverse complement strand
CACCAGTGTTCCCAAACCGCGCCCGCGGTACTCCCCGCGCCATATCGCGATTGGCGGGTTCTCCTGCTTTATCGTCACGTCGCCTATCGGGACAAACCTGCCGCCCTCTCTCGCCTCGATGTAGTACAGTTCGCCGACGCTGTCAAGAAAGTTGCACATCCCGCGCACATACGCAAGATTCGGCTTCTTTTCCTCGTCGAATATTCCTTCCGAGTTCTGATACACCACCGAGTCCTGATATCCGGGCAGAAACATTTCGAACCGTCCGTCATACTTTCTCAATCGAAAATCGTCGCTCAAAGTGATAATTTCCGGCTGCTTGATGCCATCCAGCGGCATATTTCCACCTTATTTCTCGTAATACTCGTCCCACAAGCCGAACAGCTCGTCGAGGTCGGTCTCCTCCATTATGTCGTAGCGCTTGAGCCGGCGCAGGCTTCCGCCCTGCTTCAGCTCGTTCATGCCCTCAATCGTGATGAGCGAGATGGGTATGCCCAGCTCGTCGAGCACCTTCTCGCTCGTGCGGTCGTTCTTGCCGTAGGGATAGACGAACACGCCGCTCGTGCGCCCGACGTTCTCCTTTATAAGCGACTCCATCTTGGAGAAGTCCTCGAGCATACGCGCGTAATACTCGTCATCTGTCTCGCCCGACCGCTTTCCTACGCCATAGTATCCCTCGCCGCCCGCCTCCTGCGACGGTCCGTGCATGTTGTAGGTGTGGCTGCATATCTCAAGACCGCCGTCGGACATCATCACCGCCGCCTCGCTCCAGCTGAAATGCGGGTATATCGGGTCGGTCTCATTGAGGAAGGTGTTGCGCCCTATCGACCAGCCGACCGTCGCGACTATCGCCTTTCCCTTGTGCGCGTGGATTATCGGATACGCTATCGAGTAGTTCGAGCGATAGCCGTCGTCTATAGACAGCATCACCGGCTTGTCGGGCAGCTTTCCCGTGCCGTTGCGCCATGCGATGAGCTGCGCCGCGGAGATGGTCGTGTAGCCGTACTCCTCGAGCGTGTCCATTATCTCCTCGAACTTCGAGCGGGTTATCGTCTCGTCGTTGCACGCCTCTCCGTCCTCGACGAAGTGGTGCAGCTTGATTATCGGCAGATATATCTTGTTCTCCGGCGCGGGAGTGGGCGTCGGAGTAGGCGTGAGTGTAGGTGTCGGAGTAGGCGTGGGGGTCGCTGCGGGTGTCGGCGTGACTGAAGGCACAACTATCGGCGCGACGCTCGGTTCGGCACTCGGCACGCTCGAAAGCACGGCGCTCGGCGACGGTTCGACCGACGGTGCCTCACTAGGTTCTTCGCTCGGCTCGGTCGAAGGTTCTTCGGACGGCTCTTCACTCGGTTCTTCCGAAGGCTCGGCGCTCGGCTCGACCGAAGGCTCGGCGCTTACGACTGCGACCATCACGTCCGCGCTCGGCGACGGCGACGGTTCTGCGCTAGGCTCGACCGAGACCTCGGTCGTCGGCGCAGCCGATATATCTGCAGGCGGCGGCGTGACCTCGAGCACCGTGCTGTCCGTGCCGCTGCCCACAATGAATCCAAGGCTGACCGTCGTCGCGAACACCACAAAGATGACCGCGAGCAGCAGCCGTCCGAGCGTATGAGGATTGTTAAAGAATCTCAGACTCAGCGACGGAGCGAACGGTCCGCGCTCGCAGCTGCGCTGTATCCTCCACTTTGCCATCTTCCAAAACTCCCCTAAATCGAAATTATCGCTCTCTCACCCAGGCGAGGAACTTTCGCATGCCCGCCTCGTCGGCGCTGTTGTACTCAAATCCGAGTTTTTCGGCGACCTCCCTTGCCGCGTCCGAAAACAGGCTGCATCCCTCGTCTATCGCGCGCCAGATGTCGTCTTTATCCGCGCGGCAGTAGGTTTTCAGGTATCGCTCGTACTCGCTTGGGATGAACTTCGGGAAATTTCTGCCGTGCTTGCCCGCCGAGCGGTCGAACCCGCAGCGCGCTCCGCACAGCCATTCGAGCATCTTTTCGAGCATGTCGCGCACCGGTCCGTTCCACATCCACATCGCGTAAGGCAGCGCGTTTCTAGCTATCCCCTTGCCGACGTTGTTCATGCACCACCAGAACTCGTTTGTACAGTCGCTGAGCAGCTTCCGCGTCGGCTCTTTTATCCACCAGTGCTTCGCCGACGCGCGGGAAATCTCGATCTCGCCGTCCTTGTCGAGCAGCAGCACCGCCGGCTCGCCGTCGTCGAGATACGGATAGCTCTCGAAGTTTATGTCCATCCGAACCATGTCCTCGAATATCACGAGGAACACGAAGTTTCCGTCGTTTGCCGGCGGCAGCAGCTCCATCGTCTCCGGCGTCTGCACGATGAGCGGCTCGCCGAAGCGCTTTCGCACCCACTCGAGGTTGTTCCAATAATGCGAGACGTCGCGCACCGACAGGGTTATGTCGTAGTCTTGGTACTCGTCCGGCTCGGCATCGGTGTTAGCGCGTGAGCCGACCATCGTAACTGCGCGGATGTTGTCGTCCTCGCGCGCGGCTTTCAGTATGAGTTCCATTATTTCATCGGTACTGCGCATACTTCATTTCCTCCGTCTTAGCGGTGTATCAGCACAAAAACTCCGTATCTCGGTTATTTTACCACAACTTTTCGATAAAGTCCACACTTTATTCGGGTGCTATCTCCTCCGACCGCTCCTCGCCGAAGATGTCGCTTGCCTGCACCGAGCCGTAGCCTATCGAGTCGCCGCCGAACTTAGCGCGTATCTCGTCGAGCGTCTGCTCGAGTTTCGACCGCTTCTCCCGCTCGAGGGTGTCGTCCGGCGTGGAAAACAGGCTTATCTGCTCGGCAGCCGAATCGGTCTTCTCGAGCGCCATTCCGGTGAGTCCGAGCAGCCGCACCGGCGCCTTGTCCGACCAGTTTTCGCGCACCAGCTCGAGCGCCGCATCGTACAGCTCCTTGCCGATGTCGGTCGGTCGCTCCAGCCGTCGCTGGCGGGTTATGTTCTTGAACTCGGGGCTGCGTATCTGCACCTGCACCGAGCCGCATTTGAACCCATGCTTGCGAAGCCGTCCCGCAACCTGATCGCTGAGCCGCAGCAGTCCCGCGCGAAGATCGGCTTCCCCAACCAGGTCGCGTCGAAAGGTTATGCTGTTTCCTATCGACTTTATTTCCTCCTGCTCGTCGTACCGCCGCACCGGCGAGCGGTCGTCCCCCCGCGCGTACTCGCATATCTGCCGTCCCATCTTGCCGAGCGCGTGCTCTAGCATCTCGGGGGACGCGGCGGCGAGGTCGCCTATCGTCTTTATGTTGAACCGAAGCAGCGTCTCGGCGGTGCGCTTGCCGACGAACAGCATGTCGCTCGCGGGAAGTCTCCAAGCTACCTCCTTGAAGTTCTCGCGGCTTATCACGCTGGTCGCGTCCGGCTTTTTCAGGTCGCTGCCCAGCTTTGCGAACACCTTGCAGAAGCTCACCCCGACCGATATCGTCAGGTCAAACTCGCGCTTCATCCGCTCGCGCAGCTCGTTTGCTATGGTCACGCCGTCGCCGAACAGCTCGCGGCTGCCGCCTACGTCCAGCCAGCTCTCGTCTATCCCGAACGGCTCGACCAGGTCGGTGTACTCGAGATACACAGCGTTCACCGCTTTGGAAATCTCGCTGTACCTGTCGTGGTGCGGCGGGACAAGCACCAACTCGGGACACTTCTTCTTCGCCTGCCACACCGTCTCGGCGGTCTTTATGCCGAATCCCTTCGCAAGCTCGTTTTTCGCGAGGATTATCCCATGCCTGTTCTCCGGACTGCCGCAGACCGCCATCGGCACCTTCTTCAGTTCCGGCTTGCCGATGCTCTCCACCGACGCATAGAACGAATTGAGGTCGCAGTGCAGTATCGTGCGCTCGGTCATGCCGAAATCTCCTTCCTTATGGTTTCTCAACTGTATTTTATCACTTCTCCAAACATTTGTCCACCGGAAAATAAGTCTCGGTGTATTGCAATCCGCACACTTGTGTAGTATAATAACCAATGTATGGACAAACATCCATTTTATGATTTTTCGGGAGGTAACAATATGTCTGAACTCAAAGGCGCAGCAATAATCGGTCAGTCCGGCGGTCCTTCGTCGGTCATCAACGCGTCGGCGTACGGTGCCATCCGCACCGCGCTCGACTGCCCGTCGATCACCAAGGTCTACGGCGCGGCGAACGGCATAAAGGGCGTGCTCGACGACAAGCTCTACATCATGGACGAGGAGGACGCGCACGAGCTCGAGCTGCTCAAGTACACCCCGTCCTCGGCGCTCGGCTCCTGCCGCTACAAGATAGCCGATCCGGATGTCGACGACACCGACTACAAGCGCATCCTCGAGATATTCAAGAAGTACAACGTCCGCTATTTCTTCTACAACGGCGGCAATGACTCGATGGACACCTGCAACAAGATCTCGAAGTATATGATGAAGGCGGGCTATGAGTGCCGCATCATGGGCATCCCGAAGACCATCGACAACGACCTGTTCGGCACCGACCACTGCCCCGGTTTCGCGTCGGCGGCGAAGTACATCGCCACCTCGTTCATGGAGGTCTATCACGACGCGCATGTCTATGACACCGGCATGGTCACGATAGTCGAGTGCATGGGTCGTCACGCCGGATGGCTGACCGCCGCCGCCGAGCTTGCAAACTACGCCGGCGCGGGTCCCGACCTCATCTATCTGCCCGAGCGCGACTTCGACATGGACAAGTTCCTCGCCGATGTCACCCGCATCTACAACGCCACCGGCAAGTGCCTTGTCGCGGTCAGCGAGGGCATCCACTATGCCGACGGCAGCTTCGTCAGCGAGGCTAAGACCGCCGCAACCGACGGCTTCGGTCACGCTCAGCTCGGCGGACTGGCTGCCATGCTCGCGAACATCGTCAAGGAGAAGACCGGCGCGAAGGTTCGCGGCATAGAGCTCAGCCTGCTCCAGCGCTGCGCTGCCCACTGCGCGTCGCTGACCGACATCGAGGAGAGCTTCATGAGCGGCAAGACCGCCGTCGAGAAGGCTGTCGAGGGCATCACCGACAAGATGGTCGGCTTCGAGTGCGACCGCACGAACGGCTATGTCTGCAAGCCGAAGCTGTTCGAGCTGACCTCGGTCGCGAACTACGAGAAGAAGGTCCCGCAGGAGTGGATAAACGCTGAGGGCAACGGCGTGACCAAGGGCTTCGTCGACTACGCGCTGCCGCTGGTTCAGGGCGAGACCAAGCTCCCCAAGGAGAACGGACTGCCCCGCTTCGCTCATCTCAAGAAGGTCGTCGCGAAGTAAGTCTGAAAAGCATACGAAAAGAGCCGATGCAAACCGCATCGGCTCTTTTATTTTACCATTTGGCTTCGATGAGACGCCC
>CAMNWZ010000120.1 GCA_946566645.1 uncultured Clostridia bacterium | reverse complement strand
TTGTCGCCGTATGAGGCGTGGCAGAAGCTCGCCGAATACATCCAAAAGGCGAGGGAACTCGGTTGAGAACCGAGAAGAAAGTGAGGGATGCAGATGAGCCGTATTCGAGAGCTTGACCCGCATGTCGCCGACCTTATCGCGGCGGGCGAGGTGGTCGAGCGACCCGCGTCGGTCATAAAGGAGCTGATTGAGAACTCGGTGGACGCGGGCGCGACGAGGATACAGGTCGAGATAAAGCGCGGCGGTCTTGCGCTCATGCGTGTCAGCGACGACGGCGAAGGCATCGAGGCGGACGACCTGCCGACCGCCTTTCTGCGTCACGCGACCTCCAAGATAGCGACCGAGCGCGACCTCGAGAGCATATCGAGCATGGGCTTTCGCGGCGAGGCGCTCGCGTCGATCGCCGCCGTGTCGAGGGTGAAGATACACACCCGCCGCCGCGGCGCGGTGGAGGGCGCCTACTACTCGATAGACGGCGGCGCGGGCGGGGATGTGCTGCCGGTCGGCTGTCCCGAGGGCACGTCGATCGCGGTGGAGGAGCTGTTCTACAACACCCCCGCGCGGCAGAAGTTCATCAAAAAGGACAGCGCCGAGCAGAGCCGCGTCGTGGACATGGTGACGGCGCTGGCGCTCGCGCACCCCGAGGTGGCGTTCAAGCTGATATGCGACGGCGAGACGACGCTGTCCACGCGCGGCGGAAACCTAAGCGGCGCGGTGTATGACGCGCTCGGAGCGACCTTCGCGGCGGGACTGCTTTCGGTGCAGAACGAGCAGAGCGGCGTGAAGGTTACCGGATTCGTCTCAAAGCCCGCGTACGGGCACGGGAATCGACGCAAACAGTCGTTTTTCGTCAACCGACGCCCGGTGTCCTCGCGGATGCTCGCGGCGGCGGTCGAGCAGGGGTACAAGAACCGCATGGTGCAGGGACGCTTCCCCGCGTGCGTGCTGCACATCGAGCTGTCGCCGGCGGTGGTGGACGTGAACGTGCATCCCGCCAAGAGCGAGGTGAAGTTCGCGTTCGAGCGCGAGGTGTTCGACGCGGTCTATCTGGCGGTCTGCGGCGCGCTCGAACAGGGCGACCTGCGCGCCGAGATAGGCAGAGCCGCGCCGAAATTCGAGCCGGACATTCCGGGGAAACAGCAGGAGATAACCACCGCGTCGGGCGGCGCGCTTCCGAAGGAGGTCGGCGACTTCTACCGCAGGATGCAGAAGGACGCGGAGAAGGAGCTTTCACCCGAAAAAGTGCTCGAAATGTACAAAAAGGGCGCGGGTGAGATAGAATTTCACTCGCCGGAGGCGGTAAAGAAGCTGGACGACGGACGCGAGGTGTTCGAGGTCGGCTTCGAACGGCGCATGAACAGCATGACCCCGAGACGCGGCGTGTCGGTGGAGATGCCGACTGAAAACGAGCCTATATCGACCGAAAACGCGCCGAATCCGACCGTGAGCGCGCCGATATCGGCTTCTAGCGAGACGGAAGCGCCCGCTCCCGAGCCGAAGCCGGCAATCGCGAACTGGCGCATTTTGGGCGAGATATTCACCACCTACATTGTCGTTGAGGACGGCGACGAGCTGGTGCTTATCGACAAACACGCGGCGCACGAGCGGATAATATTCGACCGACTCATCGCGGCGGGGGACAAGCCCCTGACGCAGTATCTCATCACGCCGGAGATTGTCCAGCTCGGGCGGGAGGACGCCTCGGCGATACGCGAGCACATCGACGAGCTGGAGGGCTTCGGGTTTGAAATAAGCGACTTCGGCGGCGAGAGCTTCGCCGTGCGCGCGATACCGAGCGAGATTGAGCGCGACGACATTCGGGGAACGCTGGAGGAGCTGGCGGACAGCTATCTCAGCCACAAGCGCATGGACAGATTGCAACGCCGCGAGGAGATAATGAGCCTCGTCGCGTGCAAGGCTGCGATAAAGGCGGGCATGCACACCACGCCGGAGGAGCGGAGGGTGCTCGTCGAGCGGGTGATGGACTACCGCGACGTGCGGTTCTGCCCGCACGGACGGCCGGTGGCGGCGGTGCTCACCCGTGCCGAGCTTGAGCGTCGGATAAATCGGAGGGTGTGATGGAGAGGATAATCTGCGTGGTCGGACCGACCGCGTCGGGCAAGACGGCGCTTGCGGTCGAGCTTGCGAAGGCGCTCGACGGCGAGGTCATCGGCTGCGACTCGATGCAGATATACCGACGGCTGGACATCGGCACCGCGAAGCCGACGGCGGCTGAGACGCAGGGCGTTCCCCACCACATGATAGACATTATCGAGCCGAGCGAGAGCTACTCCGCCGCGAGATATGTCGCCGACGCGACAGCGGTCGCCGAGGAGATGCTTTCGCGCGGAAAAATGGTCATATTGGCGGGTGGAACAGGCTTATATATGGACGCTTTTATACAAGGTTTGGACTTTTCAACCGCCGAAAACCATGATATAATCAGGGTGAGGCTGGAAAACCTCTACGACCGCTTCGGCGGAGAGCGTATGCATCGGCTGCTCGAGCGGTTGGACAGCGGCTCGGCGGCGAAGATCCACCCGAACGACAAAAAGCGGGTGGTGCGCGCGCTCGAGATAGTTTTCAGCGGCGAGCGAAAGTCGGCGCACGACGAGCTTACAAAGCAGCGACCGCCCCGATTCGACGCGTTGAAGATAGGCATTACCTGCGACGACCGCGCCGAGCTGTACCGGCGGATAGACCTCCGTGTGGACGCGATGCTAGAGCAGGGGCTGCTCGACGAGGTTCGTATGCTGAAGGGTATGCCGACCGCGACGGCGGCGCAGGCGATTGGCTACAAGGAGCTGATGCCCGCGCTGGACGACATGTCGCTGCTCGGCGAGTGTGTCGAGACGCTGAAGCGCAACTCGCGGAGGTACGCAAAGCGGCAGCTCACCTGGCTTCGGCGCGACGAGAGCACGATATGGTTTTACCGCGACCGCGAGGACTTTGGCTCGATAGTCGCAAAAGCGACCGAATTCGCGAAGGATTTTTTGTATAATCAGCCTGAATAGCGGGGTTTCTTCGCTATCATATACAAAATGAAAGGAAAAGACAAAGATGAAGAAGCAGAACATCCAGGACCACTTTCTCAACCAGGCTCGTATCCAGCACGTCCCGCTCACCATCTTCCTGATGAACGGAGTTCAGATGCGCGGTCGGGTGACCGGCTTTGACAGCTTCGTTGTGGTGGTGGACAGCGACGGTCGTCAGCAGGTGGTGTACAAGCACGCCATCTCGACGATGATCCCGATGACGCCGATAAACCTCAGCGACGCGGCAGAGGACGAGGAGTAAGGTGCGCCGCGGAGAGCTTGCGACCAAGATAATAAGCGCGGTGGTGGTCATCGCCGTCGTGGCTTATATGGCTGTCTACATATCCTCGGCGCTGTCAAATCCGCTTGAGACGGCGGAGGCGGTGCTCGCCACGGCGGAGGACACCGTGCCGATAAGCGGATGGTTTGCGCGGGACGAGAGCCGCGTGAGCGCCGCGATAAGCGGTTCGGCGGTATCCCTGCGCGGAGAGGGCGAGAAGGTGGGCGCGGGCGAGAGCCTGATAGTCAGCTACACCAGCTCGACCGCAAGGAGCACGCGCGAGCAGATCGACGCGCTCGACCGACGCATAGCCGAGCTGGAGGCTGCCACCTCCGACGCGAGCGTGGGCGACATCAATCGCCTGGACAGCGAGCTTCAGAGCAGCGTCTATTCGCTTGCATACTCCGCCGCGACCGGCTCTTACGGCGACGCCGCGGAGAGCGCGACCGAGCTGAAGACGCTGATGCTTAGGCGCGACTACGCGTCCGGACGCTACGGCGAGGAGGCGTTTGAGGGCGTGCTTGACGACCTCAAAAACGAGCGCACGCTGCTTGAGAGCAAGATAGGCGGCGCGGAGATAGCGGTCACCGCGTCGACGAGCGGCTACTTCTCCACCGTCGCCGACGGCTATGAAGAAGTGCTGGACATGGACAGCGTGCTCGACATGACGCCGGAGGACATCCACGCGCTGGACGGACGAGCATCGGCGGTGGAGCAAAATTGCTGCGGCAAGCTGGTGCGCAGCTTCGGATGGCGGTTCGTGTCCGCGATGAAGGAGGAGGACGCCGCGCAGCTTAACGCGGGCAGCTGGGTGACGATGCGCTTTACCGGCGACTATGTCGGAGAGGTGCGCGTCCGCGTCTATCGGATAGGCGAGGTGCGGAACGGCGAGTGCGCGGTGGTGTTCAGCTGCGCGACCGACATCGCCCCGCTGATAGGACTGAGGCACGAGTCGGCGGAGCTGGTGCTTCGCGAGCACGAGGGCGTTCGGGTGCCCAAGACGGCGGTGCGCGTGGACGAGGAGGGAAACAGCGGTGTTTTCATCGTCGTCGCGGCCCAGGCGCAGTTTGTGAAGATGGACATTGCGACCGCGTATGAGACCGAAAACTACTACATTGTGGCGTACGATCCGGCGTCTACCAGCTCGATTCGACCGGGTGACGAGATAGTTGTGCGCTCGAAGAACCTTTTTGACGGAAAAGTGCTAAAATAACAGTTGACAGATGAAGCAAAAAATACGATAATATAGTGAGGACATTTTTAACTCGGGAGGTATAAATCAGATGGGACTTTTCGATAAGATCAAGGAACTGACCCGCCCGTACGCAGAGGACAGCGACGACGAGGAGATAGAGGCGGAGGACGAAGTAGAGACGATACGCACCCGTCCGGTGTCCCGCCCCGCGACGACCGTAGATTTCCCGACCGCCAGCAACAAGGTCGTGAACATTCACGCGACCACGCAGCTTTCGGTGGTGCTCGTAAAGCCCGAGCGTTTCGACGCCGCGGCGGAGATAGCCGACAACCTGCGCGAGAAG
This sequence comes from uncultured Clostridia bacterium, assembly GCA_946566645.1. Taxonomy (GTDB): domain Bacteria; phylum Bacillota; class Clostridia; order Oscillospirales; family JAAYOS01; genus CANRIN01. Next base: position 560 of record CAMNWZ010000120.1, on the reverse strand, counting down.
CGCACGGTGGTGCTGAACCTCGAGTCGACGGCGAAGGAAGTGTCCCGCCGCCTGCTCGACTTCCTCAGCGGAGTCGCGTACGCAAACGACGGCAAGATAAAGAAGGTCGCGAACGCGACGTACATCATCACTCCGTTCAACGTCGAGATACTCGGTGACCTCATCGACGAGCTGGAGAACAACGGACTCTATTTCTAAAAAATTCGCGCGCTTAAAGGACGGTGAAAACGGTGCTCACTCCGCAGGAAGTACAGGACAAGAAGTTTGCGAAGGCAGTGTTCGGCGGCTATGACATGGGCGAGGTGGACGAATTTCTCGACCAGATAGTCGCGGACTATGAGCAGCTTTACAAGGAAAACGCCATACTCAAGGGCAAGCTCAAGACGCTGGCGGAGAAGGTGGAGGAGTATCGCTCGGTCGACGAGCAGATGCGCCAGACCCTCGCGCGCGCAAAGCGTGAGAGCGACGAGCAGATAGAGTCGGCGAAGCAGCAGTCGGCGGAGATGCGCACCGAGGCGGACGAGTATTCGCGCACCGTTCGCGCGGACGCCGACGAGTAC
>CAMNWZ010000119.1 GCA_946566645.1 uncultured Clostridia bacterium | reverse complement strand
GATACATCTTCAGCATCTCGTCGGCAAACTCCATTATGTCACTGTAATCTATCGTGCCGTACTTTCCCCAGATGTCGCTGAACTCGTTGCCGCGACCGTCGCTTCCGCGAGGATTGCAAAAGAACACGAAGTAGCCGGCGTTCGCCCACATCTGCATCTCGTGGTGATAGACGGTGTGGAAGGTGGTCTCCGGTCCGCCGTGGATATGCAGTATCGCGGGATACTTCCTCCCCTTCTCATAGCCGGAGGGAGTGAGCGCCCAGCCGTGGATCTCCACGCCGTCCGAGTTTGTAAAGACGTGCGGCTCGGGCGTGCGGACGTCGAATCCGTCGAGAGCGGCGCTGGAATTCGTTATCTGCCTGCCGTCGAGGTATATCTCGTCCAGCTTCTGCCCGTACATTCCGCAGTAGACGAACTTTCCGTCGTCGGAGATGTCGAAGCTCGAGCACGCGCCGTCGGGGGTGAGCGCCTCGCTGATATGTCCGTCGCGGTCTATCTTGTATACCGCGCAGCCGTCGCCGACCGTGCTGACAAAGTAGAACTCGCCGTTATGTACCTTCGCGCCGATGCCGCCGCCGAAATGCGCGTCGGTGCCGACCGAGCCGTAACCCACCGTGTGCTCATAGTCGGCAATCTTGCGCCACTCGCCGCTTTTCAGGTCGAGCAGGTAGAAGTTCGGGTCCTCGAGGAAGCTGTACTTCTTACCCTCGGTCGCGGCAATTATCATCGTATCCTCGTCGAGGAAGTCGTATCCGCTGACGTTTGCCATTATCGCGGGGAAGATCTCGCGGCGCTCGAGCGTCTCGGTGTCCACGAGCAGTATCGGCTCGCGCTTCTTGTAGTCGCTGAAGCCCCGCCACTCGCTCGGCATTATCGCAAACTTCCTGCCGCTCGGGGACAGCGTCGCCGCGTAGCAGTCCTCCCACTCGCCGGTTATCGGTTTCAGCTCGCCGGTCGAACGGGTGTAGAGGAACAGGCGGTTGCGCTGTCCCGACGTGAACCCGCCGCCGTTTTCCCAGAAGGGATACTCGGTCAGCACCTCGCAGGGCGACTCCTTGCGTTCCTTCAGCACCTTAGCCTTCTCCTCGTCGCTCATCGTCGACAGGTCGGGAAGGGTGTTGTCCCAGCCCGCGGCGACTATGTAGCGGTCGGTGTCGATGGGGTTGAGTCGAGCGCCGGACAGCGGCAGCGTGAACGCAAGCTCCGCCTCGCCGCCGCAAGGGTCAAGCTCGTAGAACGCGGTTATCGGCTCGCCGCTCTCCGCCTTCTTTTTGAGCTTGTCGTCGCGCATAGCCGAGAACAGCAGCTTGCCGTCCTTCGTCCAGGTATAGCCGCGCGCGTCGCCGCGTGAGGTCAGTCGACGGCTCTTCCCGCTCGCGGCGTCGATGAGGCAGAGGTCGCCGAGGTATCTGTTCTCCTCATAGTCGCTGCGGGTCACGACGTAGGCTATCGACTTTCCGTCCGGCGAGAACCCGGGCGCGGAGGCGAACTCGAAGTCGAACAGTGTCTTTATCTCGATCTTTTTCATTATTTACTCCCCTTTCTTTACAAGCCACGCCCGATAGCGAACTACCGGGCGTTAGCGTTAAAACTCCACTTTTATCTTGTCATCCTCGACCGACAGCCGAATCGTCTTTATCTGACGCTCGTAGTTGTCGATGAGCACCGTCGCGATGGCGTCCTCCACCTCGCGCTGTATCAGCCGGCGGAGGTTTCGCGCGCCGTAGGTTATCGAGTAGGACTTGCCGACGAGCCACTTCTCCACCTCCGGCGTCCACTCGAGCGTCATCTCACGCTCCGCCATACCGTCGCGGAGGTCGCCGAGCATTATGCCGACGATGTGCGAGAAGTCGTCCTCGCTGAGCTGGTTGAACACCACGATCTCGTCGACGCGGTTGATGAACTCGGGGCGCATGAAGTCGCTCAGCGCCTTCATCACCTTCTCGCGGGTCTGCTCGCCCGCCTGGCGCTCGAATCCGACCGCGCCGCTTCCCTTCTTATCGCTGCCGGCGTTGGAGGTCATGATTATCACGGTGTTCTCGAAGTTCACTTCCTTGCCGTGCGCGTCGGTTATGCGTCCGTCGTCGAGTATCTGCAAAAGGACGTTCAGCACGTCGGGATGCGCCTTCTCGATCTCGTCGAACAGTACGACCGAGTAGGGCTTTCGGCGTATCTTCTCGGTAAGCTGTCCCGCTTCGTCATAGCCGACATATCCCGGCGGCGAACCGACGATGCGGCTGACCGAATGCTTCTCCATAAACTCGCTCATGTCGAGGCGTATCAGGCTCTCCGGCGAGTCGAACAGGTCGCGCGCAAGGCACTTGACAAGCTCGGTCTTGCCAACGCCGGTCGGTCCGACGAAGATGAAGCTCACCGGCTTGCGCTTGGCGGAGATGCCCACGCGTCCGCGGCGTATCGCACGCGCGACCGTGTCCACCGCCGCGTCCTGACCGATTATCCGCGTCTTGAGGCGGTCGGCGAGGTGCTTTAAGCGCTCGAACTCAGCCTCCTGTATCGACGATGCGGGTATCTTCGTCCAAAGCTCGATGACCCGCGCGAGGTTTTCCACCGTCAGCGAAGGCAGCCGCTCCTCGCAGTCCTTCAGCCGCGCGTTGAGTTGAAGCTCACGGCTGCGCAGCATTGCCAGCTTCTGATAGCTCTCCTGCGAGTCGGCGGGAACCTTGCCGCTGTCGGTCTGAGCCGCAAGCTCGGCACGCTCGCGCGCGAGGTCGTCCAGCTCCTTACGAAGCCTGTCCCGCTCGGCTATGACCGGATCCTTCAGATTCACGTCCGAGCACGCCTCGTCGATGAGGTCTATCGCCTTGTCCGGAAGGAAGCGGTCGGTGATGTAGCGCTCGCTGAGCACCGCCGCCTGTCTCGCGATGTAGTCGCTTATCTTCACTCCGTGGAACTCGGAGTAGTAGTGCGCTATGCCCTTGATTATCTCCACCGTGTCGTCTATCGACGGCTCGGCGACGGTGACCGGCTGGAAGCGGCGCTCAAGCGCGGTGTCCTTTTCGATGTGCTTGCGGTACTCGGCAAAGGTGGTCGCGCCGATGACCTGTATCTCTCCGCGGGACAGAGCCGGCTTGAGGATGTTCGCCGCGTTCATCGAGCCCTCGGCGTCCCCCGCTCCGACGATGCTGTGCACCTCGTCTATCATAAGGATTATGTTTCCGAGACGCTTTATCTCGTCGATGAGCCCCTTCATTCGGCTCTCGAACTGACCGCGGAACTGCGTTCCGGCGACCAGCGCGGTTAGGTCGAGGAGGTAGACCTCCTTCGACTTGAGCTTCTCGGGCACGCGTCCCTCCACTATCCGCTCGGCAAGTCCCTCGGCGATGGCGGTCTTGCCCACGCCCGGCTCGCCGATGAGGCAGGGGTTGTTCTTCTGACGGCGGTTGAGTATCTGCGTCACGCGCTCTATCTCGCTCTCGCGCCCGACGACGTGATCTATCCTGCCCTCCGCCGCCTTCTGCGTAAGCGAGATGCAGTAGGCGTCTAGGAATTTGCGGCTCTTGTCCTGCTTCTGTCCGCGCTTTTCGCGTATCGGCGGACGCTCGGGCGGATTATTATTCGGCGCGCCGCCGAACTGACCGTTCGGGTCTCCGTTCGCGCCGAACAGTCGGTCAAGGAAGGGGAAGGTCGCGGTCTTGCCCTCCATCGCGTCGTCATCGTCGCTATCCTGCGGCGCGGGAAACATCTCCTGCGGAGGCTGCTCGCCGTCGCGGTTCTGCCCGCCGAGCGCATTCAGCAGCTCGCTCTGCGCCTGCTCGAACTCCTCCGGCGTTATGCCCATCTGCTCTATCATGCTGTTGAGCTGATCGATCGCCGCGTCGGGCACCTTGATGCCCAGCTCCTGCGCGCATTTGAGGCATAGACCCTCGCTCTTTTGCTCGCCGTTCTCCACCTTTGTGACGAATATCATCGCCAGATTCTTTTTACACCTGGAACAGATTGCCGGTTGCATTTTATTCCTTTCTTTCGCACCATGCGAAGCAAATTTGTCGTTTTATCTTCTATGCTTTCTTGCTCTCTTTTATCAGGTTCAGCATCTTCAGTCCGTAGACGACGAACGCCGCGAGCGTAAGCGCCAGCGCGCAGCTCATAACTATCGTAGCCGCTGTCTTAGGCACCTCAAACATCATCATCGCCAGACAGCTCGCGAAAAATACGACCGTCGAGGTCTTGCCGAGATAGTTGGAGGGCGGGACGTCGTCGATATGCTTGTACAGCACTATCGAGCCTACCATCATCGCAAACTCCTTTGCCGCGTAGACGATGAATATCCACAGCGGTATCACGTCGGATATTACGATGCAGACAAGCGCGGCGGCGGTCATGAGTTTGTCCGCAAGCGGGTCGAGCACCCGACCGAGCCGCGTTATCTTGTTGTACTTGCGCGCTATCTTGCCGTCGAGCATGTCGGTTATCGCCGCCGCGAGGAAGATTACGCCTGCCCATCTGTGCGCGTGCGGCACGTCCGCGAAGAACACGCCCACGAACGCGGGCACCATAACAAGTCTCAAGAGCGACAATGCGTTTGGCAGATTCATGCCGCCACACCCCCTTGCTGCGATATGAACGAGAGCGGACTGAGGTCTCTGAAGAACTTGAAGAGTATCGTTCTGTCCGCTGTCTCCGGCGGGATAAGTCCGGTGAACATGCTGAGCACCGAAACAAGCAGCAGTACGAGCAGCGCGCCGGTGATGATTCCGGTCGCCAGTCCGAGCAGGCTGTTGAGCGTGCCGAGCACCGGCAGTCGGAACACGAGATCTATCGCGTGCGCGACGATCTTGAGTATTATCAGTATCACAACAAACGCCACGATGCTGACGATGCAGCGGGCTATCGACAGGCTGAGCGCGTCGGTGAGCGGCTGGGTCACCGCGGCAAGCGCGCCGTTCAGGTCGAGTTCGGCAAAGGTCGGCAGGTCGCCGAGACGCACGCCGAATATGACTATGTCCTCAAGCCCGAGCGCGTCGCCCGCCTCGGCTATCGCGGGAACTATCTTGTCCCCCACCAGCGGCGCGATAAACTGTGTCGCGACTCGCTCGGCGAACAGGTGCGAGATAAGCATTGCCCCGAGCAGCGCGATGATGTAAGTGACAAGTCCCGCGAGCGTCAGCACAAATCCGCGCTTTGCTCCGCGCACGGCAAAGACGACAAGTATCAGCGCTATTACAATGTCCAGAACGATGTTCACACCCAAGACCTATCGCCTCGCTTTCTCAATACTCGTAGAGCATCGCCGAGTTCGCGCTCAGTACATACGCCGCGCGGTCGTCGGCAAGCAGTATCCGTCGACAGCCCGCGGTCGCGTCTCCGTCCGCTACGCTCTCTAAATAGTTATTATACACCAAAACGCTGTCGCTTGTCAAAACCCCCAAGAATTCGCCCTCAGCCGACAGATCGAGCACCCCGCCGAGCGCGCGCCGCGCAAGTTCGTCGCCCGCGTAGGACAGGGTCACCACCCACGCGTCGCTGCCCTCTGCGGTTATCGCGAGCGCGACATATCCCTTGCCGACCGCCGCTGCCGCGAGCGCTCCCGAGCCGAACGCGCAGCGGCCGAGCTCCTCGCCGGTGTCGCCGTCGATGAATACCGCCGCTTTCTCGCATATCACG
>CAMNWZ010000118.1 GCA_946566645.1 uncultured Clostridia bacterium | reverse complement strand
AGCGCGGACTCAGCTTCCTCGAGTTCAACTACATGATAATGCAGTCCTACGACTTCTACTACATGTTCCAGCACTACGGCTGCAATATGCAGTTCGGCGGAAACGACCAGTGGTCGAACATGCTTGGCGGCACCGAGCTTATCCGCAAGAAGCTGGGCAAGGACGCGCAGCTCATGACAATCCAGCTGCTCACCGACGCACAGGGCAACAAGATGGGCAAGACTGCCGGAAACGCGGTCTGGCTCGACCCGAACAAGACCAGTCCCTACGACTTCTACCAGTACTGGCGCAATGTCGGCGACGACGACGTCATCAAGTGCATAAAGATGCTCACCTTCCTGCCGATGGAGCAGATATTCGAGATGGAGAAGTGGGAGGGCGCCGAACTGAACCGCGCCAAGGAGATACTCGCCTACGAGCTTACCGAGATGGTTCACGGCAAGGAGGAGGCGGAGAAGGCGCAGGCGGCGGCAAAGAGCGTGTTCGTCGGCGGCGGAGCGAGCGAGAATCTGCCCACCACCGAGCTTGCCGACGCCGATTTCACAAACGACGCGATAACCATCGCCGAGCTGCTTGTCCGCACCGGACTGGCGCCGTCGAAGGGCGAGGCTCGCCGGCTGGTAGACCAGGGCGGAGTCAGCATCGACGACGAGAAGATGACCTCGGCGGTCGCCACGCTCGACAAGTCGAAGTTCAGCGGCGACGGCGTGGTCATACGCAAGGGCAAGAAGGTATTCCACCGCGCGAAGCTCGCGTAACACAGACAGGGAGGGAACGATGGCGTACTGCATATCCTGCGGAACAAAGCTGCCCGACGGCGCGAAATACTGCGTCGAGTGCGGCGCACAGCAGCCGAGCGCACCCGCTCAGCCTATGCCGCCTGTCTATCGGCAGACGTACTCCTCGGGAAGTCCCATGCAGCCGACCTATATGCCGCAGCCCTATCCTCAGCCGCAGTATTTAGCGCCGCAGCCGAGGCGGAGCTATGTCGGGCTTATTGTCGGAATATGCAGCGGCGCGGCGGCGATAGCCATCGTGCTGTTTGTGCTCTTTACCTCGATACTCAACTTTTCGGGGGAGCGGACATACTCGGAGGCGCTGCGTAAGTACACAAACATAATGGCATACGGCGGCGGCGAGGATCTCATCGACCTCATGCACCCCGACTATGTGGACTATGTAATCCGCGAGGGATATTGCGGGAACCGCGGTGAGCTTATACGCGAGCTGCACGACGAGACAGCCTACTCGGTGTCCTACTTCCGCGATACCTACGGCTCGGACTACAAGTTCGACTATCGCGCGACCGACACGTATTTCTACGACCGCACAGACCTTGAATATCTCAACGACCAGCTGTTCTACGACTACGGCTTCCGTTCATGCGCGACTGAGGCGGTGACCGTGTACTACGACGTCTATATCTCAAGCTCGACGACCATCGACTACGAGTCCACCTACTTCGAGGCGATGCGTGTCGACGGTCGGTGGTACATCGTGCCCGCCGAATTCTGGTACTGATATGACTAAGAAGCTGATAATTTTGCTTGTTTTCATACTGATGCTGTCGCTCTCCGGCTGTTCAAAGCAGGAGGGCAGGCCTTCGCCGACCCCTCCGCACGAGGTGGATGTCCTTCGCCTGGACACTCCGACGCCCGCGCCCACACCCAAGCAGGAGCAGGTGACTGTCTACTCCGAGCTGTCGCAGGTGTCGACGCTGCTCGAATACTCGCGCTGGTATGTTCAGCCGATACTGTCTATTCGCAGCGGATGGGGCGTGGCGGAGAACATCACGGCGGAGGAGCTCGGTCGATTTTTCATCTCGCTCGGCGACGAACGCCGCGGTTACGCGATAACCGAATATCTTTCGGAGGATGAGTACACGATACCCTCCGAGCGCTTCTGCGCGACGATTTCGAGCTACTTCAGCCTGAGCGACGAATATCTCATGGGGCTTGCGAATTACGACGCGGAGACCGACAGCTTCGTCTTTGCGAGCGGCATGGGCGACATCGGTTTTGCCGAGGTCTATCGCGTGGAGGATCGCGGCGACGAACTTCGCATACGGTATCTGCTGTACAACGACCTCGGCGGCTACCGCGAGAGCACCGGCAGCCGCTACGAGCTGTGCATAGGCGAAGGCGGCGACTATGCGTACTACATCAGCTCCGCGCCGATCGTCGACGACCAGACACTGCCCGCGCCGAAGAACGGTCAGAGCTACATCAACACCGAGATAAACGACCTCTACGCCCGACGCTCGCTCACCGTCGACGAAACGACAGGGCACGGCGACATCGCGCTGATACGCTTCTCCGGCGCGTGGAGCGGGCTTGAGCTGTTCGATCGAACGAGCGGAGCTGTCACGCCTGTCGTCGATTTCGTCACCGACGAGAGCCTTCGCAATATGCTTGTGTCCGCGCCGTTCGACGAGTTTTCCGCCGCGCGGCTCGGAGCGTATTCACTCGAGGACGACGGCAGCGTGCGCCTTCTGGTGCAGAACCTCACATCGGACAGCGCGGGGGCGATGTTCGCGCGCGTTTACACCTTCAGGGACGGCGCGTTCAGCTACGAATCTTACAGCGCCCCGCTCGGCAGCACGGCTATCGTCGGCGCGGGCGGACGCGGCAAGCTGTACGGAATAGTCCCCGGAAGCCGAGACCGACTGGCGCTCATGTTCAGCGCGGATGATATGCCGACGATACGCGTGAGCCGTTCCGCAGGTACGCTGACCATCCGAATGAGCGGCATCTCACTTGACGACGACTACGAGCTTCCGACAAGCGCATCGCCCTATTACGGCATCACGTCGGTCACGCAGATAGGGGAGGACACCGTGCTCGCACTGTCGCTTGCGGGCGACGTGACGCGCTATCGGCTGCACATCTGCGACCCGATCGCGGGCGGTCTGCCGTACATCGAGCTTGAGCTTGTGACCGGAGACGTCGACTATCCGGAGGGTTGGTGAGATATTAATTCCGGAATTTGGTTACAAATGGTTACAAAATCTCACTTAGAAATTACAATATAGTTACAGTATCGCAATATCTATTGAATGATCGCTTGCCGTGTGCTAAAATGGCACCGAGGTGAGGGATATGAAAAAACTTACAGCCATCGTCCTGCTCGTAGTGCTTACGCTGTCGCTCGTGTCCTGCGGCGAGCAGACCGAACCTTCGCCGTCCGCAAGCACCGAGCCGCCTGTGTCTGCCGCTCCGAGCGATATTCCGAGCGTCGAACCGTCCACTCCGACGAGTGGTGAGGCGTCGATTGAGCCTAGCACCGAACCGAGTGAGCTGCCCGCAAACGACATCGACGCGTACTGGGAAGAAAGGGTGCTCACGTCGGACAGCGGCGACCTGATGATGGATGCCGCCCGTTGGGTGCGCGACTACTATCGGTCGTACTACACAGCCACATCGCCGTATATCAGGCAATATGCCAAGATAGTTGCGGCTCGGATAATCGACCTCCGCGACGGCGGATTTATGCTCTACACCGAGTGCTACCTTGCGGGAGACTCTGGCGGTGGCAGGTTTGTCGACGATTACGCCACAGAGGTCAACTCAAGCGGTTGGTATCTGCGCCCCGCGTTCTTCAACTTCGAGGAGGTCGACGGCGGCTATCGCTATGCCGGAATCTCCGCATCCGCAACCGATACGGTCGACTGCGCGATGAGCACCACCATTGTGCGTGACGGCGTGGAGAGCGCGGGTCTTGAAAACGACGTCCGGCAGCTCGAGACGCTTCTCGGCTATATCGCGAACGGCGAAACGCTGGACGAGCTGCCGTCCGACGCCGAGTATATCGGCTCGCTCAGTTACTCCTACGCCGACACTGTCGCCGAGTGGGAGTTCTACAACTTCAAAAAAGTTATCGACGAGTGGAACAGCTACGAATGTGTGGCGGCGCGGTCGGCAGACACCGGAGAGGTAGTGGACACCGACGAAAAACCCATGTTTTTCTATCTGGATATGCCGTCGCGGCAGGAGATTTGCGAATTTGTCGACTCGCAGCTCGGAACGCATTTTATCCTTGGCACAGGGGACGGATGCTACTTCACCACTCCGGAGGAAGTTCAGGCAGTTCGTGACGCGCTTATAACGATGATTTGGCAGGGTGGTATCGGGCTTTCAAACAGCCTGCGAGATTCGTCGATATTTTCGAACGATGACATAAGCCTAAACGGCGTGGTTCTCTGCTTTGAAGGCGGTTGGGAGAACAACGGCTCGCTTTTGCAGCTCAGAATGTACGTTGATAATGCGCGATACTACTGGTTCTTTATAGATGCGGCGGATAATGTCTACACCGAGATTCAAAACTTTATGCAAAACAAGATGGACACCCTGCGCGACGGCACATTCCTCAGCGAAGTGGTCGACTGGGAGGTCGTTACCCCGACCGAGGAGACAGAGCTGCTGAGCAGGGCGTACGACCTGTTCGGCATATACAATATGTCGTCCATCATGCTTAGTAACGACGACCCTCCGGAGGACGCCGTACCCATCATAATAGACTCACTTTACTACTACGACATGAGCTATCTGTACGACCCGACCGCGGACGGCTACCTCGCGCACATCGCAAGCTACGCCGACTTCGTAGAGTACACCCACTCTGTATTCTGCGATGGGCTTGCGGACTATCTTATCGGCAATGGAGTCTCGTACTTCGAAGGACCGAACGGCGAGCTGTACGGCGGCGGGTTCGGTCGGGGAGGTATGAATCTGTCTGTCGGAAAGACGCTCGCATACTACAAGTTTGAGCCTGCCGAGGACATTCTGGTGGTGCGCAAGATACACGAGCGCTATACCTCGCACGATGGCTGGCAAACCGAGGAGTATGTCGGCGAAGGCGCGTGGGACACGGTGTTCGTCAAAGAGGACGGCATGTGGAAGGTGAAATACATCAGTTATGAAGTTTAACAGCCGAACAAAAACGGCGCTCCCGCTTGGGAACGCCGTTTTCTTACCCCTCTTTTCGCGCCTTGATGACCTTCAGTCGGCTGAACTCCTCGCGCTCCTTCTCCTCGAGCGCCTCGGTGATATACTTTATGTCGCTTGTATAGTTTGGGATTATGATGTTTTTCAGCGCGTTTGCCCGCTTCTGCGTCTTTTTTATCGCGTAGGCGAGACGATATATCGTGTTCTCGGTCTCGGCAAGCTCGCGCGTCAGCCGCTTCACCTCGTGGAATCGGACGAACGCGTCGTCGAGCGCCGAGTTGGTGCCGCGTATGCCGTACGCCAGCTTTATCGGCTTGTCCTCCTGCTTTATCAGCGGTATCTCAACGCCCATGACCGACCGCGTGCGTATCTCAAGTGAGTTGTCCAACGGCACCGCCGCGACGATAGAGTCAATGGCGCCGAGCGAGATGTTCGCCGCCTGGAGCGAGCGGTAAGCGGTGGAGAAGCAGCTGTCGATGCGCGACTGTATCTCGTCCGCCTTGCTGATGAGCGACATTATCTCGCGAATGAGGATGTTTCGTTTGCGATCCATCAGGTCAAATCCGGTCTTCGCAAGCTCGAGCGACCGCTTCCGCGCGATAAGCGTTCCTTTTGTGGGTACGACAGGCATTATGCGTCCTCCCCAGCGGCATCCGCTTTCTTCGGCAGATACTTCTCAAGCGTCTCGCTGTCCACGCGGTCAAGTTCTTCGCGCGGCAGGTCGGAGAGCAGCTCCCATCCGA
>CAMNWZ010000117.1 GCA_946566645.1 uncultured Clostridia bacterium | reverse complement strand
CAGGTGTGTCGACTGTCGGCTCGGTCGCTCCACCCTCATCATTCTTGTCCAGATACTTGGTGTGAGCGCCCGCTCCCGGACCTCCCAGCTCGGGCGGAAGCACCGCCGGCGGCAGGTCGTCCAGCCCGATGCGGTCGTTGTTCTTCCCCTCTGCCTCCATAGCCGGTTTGACGATGTACTTGTCGACGATAGGATAGGTGCAGTAGACCGAGATAAATCCCGCGAGCGAGAACATGATAAACGGCACAAGCAGCAGCTCGACAAACGGATTTAGCATAAGCGAAAGCAGGCAGACGAGGACAGACAGCACCACTGCGACTATGTTGCGCCACAGCCCGATTATGCCGAACAAAGCCGAGTTTTTGAGTATCTGCCCCACCTTTAGGTTCACCGTCACCGCCTGCTGATAGTTATAGTTGCGCATGAACAGGTAGTAGACAAATACCACCGTTGTGAGCACCCGAATGATTATCGCGAATATTCCGACACCCTCGTCCCCCATCAGCGCGCCGTAGTTCCAGTTGATGTAGAAGATGACGAGGACAATCGCGTCGAGTATGCCGAAGAACAGTCCCTGCTTGAAGTTCGAGAACGCGCGGGTGAAGAAGTCGCTTGTCCATGCGTGCTCCTCACGAACAAAGTTTCGCAAGACGTAGGTGTAGCCCATCGTTATCGGACCATAGAGAATAAGCGACACTATAACCAGCGGCATGTGCAGGAACTCGGGCACAAAGTTGTATACGATGTGCAGGAAGTCGACGAGCACCGGCAGCACCACCACGTCGTCGCCGCCAAGCCCCGCTATCTGATAGAGCCAGGAGTAGAACAGGTTGTAAAACGCGATTATAAGCGGCAGCATGCAGGCGAAGTAGAACAGGTTAAAGGTGACAAGGCGAAAGAATTTGCGTCCGAACAGCTCGAAGAAGTGGAAAAAAGCGTTCTTCTGCGGCTCGTTCTTGTCCACGCCCTTGCCCGGTCTGTTGTAGTCGCGAGTGAAAAGACCCATTGCTTGTCCTCCTAAACTAAATAAAAACCGCCGCACCGGAACAAGCGGCACGGCGGTCGGTATCCCTATTCATATGATAACAGCCGGCGCGCGAATTGTCAAGTTAGTTGGCGCGCGGATGGAACCTGTCGTACGCGTCGCGGAGTCCCCGCATGAGCATCTGCGCGTAGAGCTGCGTGGACGCCTTGTCGGTGTGGCCGAGTATCTCCTGAACGGTGTCAAGATCGGCGCCGTTTTGCAGCATGTGCGTCGCGAGCGAGTGGCGGAAGGTCTGCGGCGTTATCTCCTTGTCTATCTTGGTCTGCGACTGATACTTCTTGAGCATCTTCCAAAGCCCCTGACGGGTCATGCGGGTGCCGCCCGAGTTGACGAACAGCGCGGTCTCGCCCGGCATTATCGCTATCTTCTGGCGCGCGCATCTGATATAGTCGGATATCGCCGACGCCGCCTCGTGGTATATCGGTATCACACGCTCGTGACCGCTCTCTCCCACGCGGATGAATCCGGCGGACAGGTTCACGTCGGACATATCCAGCGCGATGAGTTCGCTCACCCGCACCCCTGCGGCGTACAACAGTTCGAGTATCGCGCGGTCGCGATAGCCCTTGAAGTCGACCGGCTTGGGCTGGCTTATCAACAGGTTTATCTCGTCGCTTGTGAGAACCATCGGGAGCTTCTTCTCCGCGTGCGGCGGGGTTATCGCGTCAAACGGGTTCGAGTCGCACTTGCCCGCCGACCAGAGATACGCGTAAAAACAGCGCAGCGACGCCAAAGTCCGCGTCACCGTCGAAGCCGATTTTCCACAGTCTCCGAGGTATTCGACATACTCCTTCGCCTGCGGTGCCGTAACCGAGGCAAAGCTCTTGACCCCGCGAGGCGTGAGCCATGCGGAGAACTGGCGCAGGTCGCGCATATACGCCTCGATCGTGTTCTCCGACGAGTGCTTCGCGCTGCGCAGGTATGTCTCGTATCTCTTTAGCTGTTGGGTTTGCATGGTGGAAAATCCTCTTTTTCTTTTATCTGATAGAGCCGGTCGCGAACGATGTGAGTATCGGCGTCAGATAGGTCTCGGCGACCACGCCCAGCGTGAGTATCGCGACGGTAAGCAGTACACGGACTACATATCCTTTGGTGAGCATCGCGCCCGATTTGGTGCGTCCGCCCAGACACGCGGCGATGAGCGATGATGTCGTAAACCCTCCCGCCGCGAGGTAGATGAGGCAGGGTATCGACACTACGCACTCGACCGCGCTCGCGGCAGCCGCTATGCCAAGTCCCGCCGCGCCGTACAACCGCATGAGCGCCGTCGCCGCAAAGCAGAGGAAAAACCCCCGCGCCGCGCAAATGAGCGGTTCCGCGACCACGCCGAACACCGCAAATCCGCAGAGCAGCGCGATGAGCGGATAGCGAAACATAGTCAGCGCCGAGTCGAACGCGGTGAGCCTGCCCGCCTCCGGCAGAAGTGACTTCGCGGCAAGCTCCTCCGCCTCGCCGCCGTAAGCCGCGAATATGCCTCCGACGACCGCGCCTATCAAAAACGATATAAGCATTATCTTCATCGCCCCGCGAGTGACTCCGCCCTGCGAAGCAAGCAGCCGCGCGAATAGTTTCTTCAAAAGCTCGTCCCTCCCTCCGACTAATCGTATGAGAGGTGGCGGGCGATTTATGCGGCTCGGGACAAAGTTTACATAAATGCGTGACTCTAATATAACCTATTTTGCGGTGGAAATCAAGCGCTATCAAGGCTTCGGGCGAAAATTCGGAGTTTTCACCAATTATTATGTCAACTTATTTATGTAAACTTGTAATTCGCTCCCCCGCCTCGCAAGATGTGGTGGATGCCGAAAGGCAAAGCACCAGATACCCGAAAACGCGCATCCGAAAAAAGTGAACAAAAGAAAAGACACGCAAAATCGCGTGTCTTTTGATATTACTTCAGGTATTCGGTTTTGCTCGCCATCCGCGCGGGACGCCTTACGCGTCCTCCTCCATCTCGCGCACCTTGAGGGCTATCGCGCACTCGACGCGCTTGCGTTCGAGATCGCAGCCCATCTTGTACGCCTTGTCCAACGCGCCGTTGGCGGCGAGATTCGCGGCGTTGCATCCGCCCGAGCAGTAGTACTTCGCCCAGCAGTCGGCGCAGTCGGGGCGGGTGTAGACATTCAGCCGACCGAACTGCTCAGCTATCTTGGTGTCGAAGCCGTCGGTGAACACGTTGCCCATCAGATACTCCGGCTTGCCGACGAACTGGTGGCAGGGGTAGATGTCCCCCTCCGGCGTTATCGCGACATACTCGAAGCCCGCGCCGCAACCGCGCAGACGCTTTATCACGCACGGTCCCTGCTCGAGATCGATGTTGAAGTGGAAGAAGTTGAAGTCGCGGTTCTTCAGCATCTCCTCTACCAGCCGCTCGTACTCGCGGTAGATGGTCGGCAGGTCGGCTTCGGTCAGAGCGTACTCCTCCACTATCTTTCGGTTCTCCTCCGACGGGATGTTCTCCAGCTTGTCCGCCACCACCGGCTCTATCGAGAGCTGGTCGAAGCCGAGGTTGTACATCTCGATGACGTCGTCTGCGAAGTCGAGGTTCTTCTTGGTAAACGTCCCGCGGACATAGTAGTCCTTGCCGGTCGGCTTGCGGTCTTTCACCAGCTTCTGGAACTTGGGCACGATGACGTCGAACGAGCCTTTGCCGTTCGGCGCGGGGCGCATCTCGTCGTTTATCGGCTTGCGTCCGTCGAGCGACAGTACCACGTTCGACATATGCTCGTTTATGTAGTCGATGGTCTCGTCGTCGAGCGCCACGCCGTTGGTGGTTATCGTAAAGCGGAAGTTCTTCTCGGGAAAGTTCTTGCAGTACTCGATGGTCTCCTTTACGGTGTCCATCGCGAGCAGCGGCTCGCCTCCGAAGAAGTCTATCTCGATGTTTTGGCGCTTGCCCGAGCGCTTCACGACGAAGTCTATCGCCTTCTTCGCGACCTCCGGCGGCATGAGCTTGCGTCCGGTGCCGAAGTCGCCGGTCGACGCGAAGCAGTACTTGCAGCGGAGGTTGCAGTCGTGCGCGACATGCAGGCAGAGCGCCTTGACCGGGGCGAAGCCCATGACCTTGGTGATGTCCGGGTCGAGCTCCTGCGCCGGCGCGAAAAGCAGTCCCTCGCTCACCATCTCGCGCAACTCGTTCCAGCTCTCCCTTATCTCCGACTCGCTCGCGTCCACAGCCGAAAGCGCCTCCTCCGGCGGATTCTCCGGCATCTCCGCCGACGCGTAGTCGAGCAGCGCAAAAGCCGTCGGGTCGAGGGTCAGCACCGCACCGCTCTCGACGTCGACGACGATGTTGCGGTCGAGCAGCGAAAACTTATGGATCATATTCTCTTTCCTTTCCACGCAAAGAACGAGGCGGTACTTTCGCCGCCCCGTCCGTTTTGCCGAGTCTTAAACTTACTTGCGGTTGCGATTCTCGCACTTCTGGTTTGCGACAGTGCAGGAAGTCTTGCACGCCGACTGGCAGGAAGTCTGGCACTCGCCGCAACCGATGCCCGGCGTCGCCTTGAGAGTAGCTCCGGCTATGACCTTAACATGCTTCATCATTTTCTTTGCCTCCACATTTATAGATTTTTCACTTCTTGCGACGGTTCTTTGTCCCGCCGCGCCGCGAGCCCAACAGCGTTCCGACGAGCGCTCCCGCGATCATCGCGGCGGCAAGCGCCACCCCTCCGTTCATCGGCAGGAAGTTCTCGTAGAACATGAGCCCGACAAGCATACAAATCAAAAATTCCGGTATCGCGACCGTCGCCGCGCAGATGAGCGCTCCCACTCCGCTGCGACGAGACGCGACCAGTCCTCCGACCAATGCTCCGATGCTCGCCGCTATGTTCACCATAACGCCGGACGATGAGCCGTCGATAAGCCCACCGAGCGTAAGCGCCGTCACTCCCATGAGGAGCACGAGCGTCACGAGCACCGCTATCGCCACGCCGAGAAGGCTTGCGATGACAAGCGGTCGAAACTTGGAACCCGACTTCTCTCCCATCTGTCTCACCCCTAGCAAAAGTTCTTTGCTAAAGGTTATTCACGACTTTCGGGAAAAAGTACAAGCAAATGGCTTACTGCGCTTCTTCGGTGCTCGCGCCCTTGGTGGACACCGCCCAGCGCATCACCTGGAAGGTCGTGCCGTCGACGCCGCCCGACTGTATCCAGAGCTTGTCGTCCTTTATCTTGGTTATCTTGCCTACGACGCCGCCGCGAGTGGTTATCTCGTCGCCCACGACCAGTTCGGAGAGCATCTTCTGCATCGACTTCTTGCGCTTGTTCTCCGGACGGATGAGCATGAAATAGAACACCGCGATGATTATCGCAAACGGAACGATCATCGTGAGGATCGAACCCACATTCATGCCGGTAGCCGCTGCGTCTCCGGCGCCGGTTGCGGCGTTCGCTCCCTCGACCGTTTCAAGAAACAGTCCTATCTTGGAAAACATCTGTTGTCACCTCCTGTATTGACATACATTGCTATTATAAACGAATTTCCGGCGTTTGGCAAGGGGGATTTTTCATTTTTCACAGATTCGCGAGGTAGTCGTTCGCGCTGTCCCTGTCCCGAAACACAACTGTCTCCCTGTCCGAATACTTCTCAAGCAGTTCGAGCACCTTCAATCGGCTCTCCTCGCTGTACCGTCGTATGAACTCCA
>CAMNWZ010000116.1 GCA_946566645.1 uncultured Clostridia bacterium | reverse complement strand
GGTATAATCTGCGTATACAGGAGGTGTAAAGCTATGAAAATTCACGATATAAGCCGTCCCATCTACGACGGTATGTACGTCTATCCCGGCGACCCGCAGCCGAAGTTCAAGCTCGACAAGTCGATAGCGGCGGGGGACCTGTACAACCTCACGCTGCTCGACGGCTGCGTCCACCTCGGAGCGCACGTCGACGCGCCCCGCCACTTCGTCGCCGACGGAGACCTCATAGGGCAGCTCGACCTCGAAAATCTGGTCGGCGAGTGCCGCGTCGTCGACGTGGGGGAAGTGGATGTCGTCGACCGCGCGGCGCTCGAAAAGTTCGCTCCGAAGAAGGGCGAGCGGCTGCTGATAAAGACGAAGAACAGCGACTCGACCCATCCCGCGCACGAGGTGCAGATCGACATAAGCGGCGCGCTCTATCTCATCGACTGTGGCGTGCGCACCGTCGGCGTGGACGGACAGTCGGTCGGCACGCCCGCAAAGCCTGTGCACGACGCGGTGCTCGGCGCGAAGATGGGTGTCATCGAGGGACTGAACCTTAAGTCGGTGGAGGAGGGCGAGTACTTCCTGTTCGCCGCGCCGGTGAACATCCGCGACGCCGAGGGCGCTCCCTGCCGCGCTCTGCTGATAGAGAGGTAGGCGGTTTGCGCGTTCTGCGAGGGCGCTGAGCACGCCTCCGCGCTTAAAACCGAATAGATGACCGAAGGCGGTTCGACTGGGGAAACACCCCCATTCGAGCCGCCTTTTGCTGTTTCTATGCCCGCAAGGCATAAATTCAATTCAAAGTAGGTATTTGCAATTTCATCCAACCGGCGTTATACTTTAACTCGCAAAGTGGAAAGGAGGGTGCGATTTATGAAAACATGGCAGATAATGTCGGAGGCGCTGCCGCAAATGTTGAAAAGCGCACTCATATACACGGTACCGCTTACGGTCATATCGTTCGCGATAGCGCTGTTTATTTCGATAATGATTGCGCTTGTACAGTATTCAAACGTTCCGGTCGCGAAGCAGATCGCGCGGTTCTACATATGGATAATGCGCGGAACGCCGGTGCTCGTCCAGCTGTTCATCGTGTTCTACGGACTGCCGAAGCTCGGTCTGGTCATCAACGCGTATGTCGCGACGGTCATAACCTTTTCGCTTAACGAGGGCGCATATATGGCGGAGACGATGCGCGGCGCGCTCGAGTCGGTGCCGAAGGGTCAGATTGAGGCAGGCTACTGCGTGGGCATGACCTACTGGCAGATAATGCGCCGCATCGTGCTGCCGCAGGCGTTCAAGGTGGCGTTCCCAGGACTTTCCAACTCGATAGTGGCGCTGCTCAAGGAGACCTCGCTCGCGTCGACGATTACGCTTCCCGAGATGTTTATGGAGACTAAGCGTATAGCCTCCCGAAACTTCGAGTATCTGATACTCTATGTCGAGGTCGCGCTTGTCTACCTTGCGATAACGACGCTCATCACGTTCGCGCAGCGCAAGCTGGAGAAAAAGTTCAACAAGGGATATTGATGAAAGGAGGCGGTGCGCATGATGCTTGAGGCGCTTGACATAAAGAAGTCGTTCGGCGAGCTTGAGGTGCTTAAGGGCGTGTCGATAGGCGTGGAGAAGGGCGATGTCGCGGCGATACTCGGGCCTTCCGGCTCGGGCAAGACCACCTTCCTCCGCT
Source organism: uncultured Clostridia bacterium (assembly GCA_946566645.1). Classification (GTDB taxonomy): domain Bacteria; phylum Bacillota; class Clostridia; order Oscillospirales; family JAAYOS01; genus CANRIN01. Next base: position 4,087 of record CAMNWZ010000116.1, on the reverse strand, counting down.
GCATAAACTTCCTCGAGCGCGCGTCGAGCGGCACGCTGATATTCGACGGCGAGACCTTCGACCTCGCAAATATAACGAAGAAGCAGATAGCGGAGATACGCCGCAAGACGGCGTTCGTGTTTCAGAATTACAACCTCTTTCGCAACAAGACGGTGCTCCAGAACGTGACCGAGGGGCTTATTGTCGCGCGGAAGGTGCCCAAGGCGGAGGCGCGCGAGAAGGCGATGGACGCGCTCAGGCGTGTCGGCATGGCGGAGAAGGCGGACAGCTATCCGCACGAGCTTTCGGGAGGACAGCAGCAGCGTGTCGCGATAGCCCGCGCGCTCGCGACCGACCCGGAGATAATCTTCTTCGACGAGCCGACGAGCGCGCTCGACCCGGAGCTTATCGGCGAGGTGCTCGGCGTCATGCGAAAGCTCGCCGACGAGGGCATGACGATGCTCGTGGTCACGCACGAGATGGGATTTGCCAAAAACGTCTCGTCCAAGGTCATTTTCATGGACGGCGGCGTGGTTTTGGAAGAAGGAAGTTCCGCGGAGTTCTTCTCAAATCCGCACGGGGAGCGCACTCGCGAGTTTTTGCGCACCATCCTCGAGCGGGACGAGGAAAACTCCAGCGTGACTGAAACACCCACAGAGGGAAAGGAGTAATTCATCATGAAGAAGGTAATTGCACTTGTTCTGGCGCTTGTGATGTGCTTCGCGCTCGTCGCCTGCTCGAACGGCGACAAGGAGGGCGAGACGAAGAACCAGCTGGAGACGGTCAAGGCAAACGGCAAGCTCATCGTCGCGTCGGAGGGCGTCTGGGCGCCCTGGACCTATCACGACGAAAACAACGAGCTGGTCGGATTCGACGTCGAGCTTGGCGGCTGCATCGCAAAGAAGCTGGGCGTTGATGTCGAGTATGTCGAGGCTGAGTGGGACGGACTGTTCGGCGGACTGGACGCCGGCCGCTACGACCTCGTCATCAACGGCGTCGGCTATACCGAGGATCGTGCCAAGACCTACGACTTCTCCGACCCGTATGTCTTCCTCGACACGGTGGTGGTCGTTCGCGAGGACGATGACCGCATAACCAAGCCGGAGGACCTGAACGGGATGTCCACCGCCAACACCATATCCTCCACCTACGCGGAACTGGCGGAGAGCTACGGCGCCAACGTCACCGGCGTGGACGACCTCAACCAGACGATGGAGCTGCTCATCCAGGGACGCATCGACGCGACTGTCAACGACGAGACCGCGTTCAACGACTACCTCCGCGCAAACCCCGACGCTCCAATAAAGATCGCGTGCGTCGCCAACAGAGACAGCTACTACATCCCGGTGCGCAAGGGTGAGAGCGAGATGCTCGCGGCGGTCAACCAAGCGATAGCCGACCTTCGCGAGGACGGCACGCTGAAGGCGCTCAGCGAGAAGTATCTCGGCAGCGACATGACCACCGAGGAGTAAGAAAACAGAATAAAAGAGCCGGAAAGCACACGCTTTTCGGCTCTTTTTTTGTCCGATTTTATTCGACGGTGACGCTCTTTGCGAGGTTGCGCGGCTTGTCGATGTCGCATCCCTTGAGCGACGCGATGTAGTAGGCGAGGAACTGCAGCGGTATGACGCTGAGGCTCGCGGAGAACAGCGGCTCGCAGTCGGGCACGCGAAGGATGCAGTCCGCCTCGGTCGATATGTCCCGAGCGCTCTCGCCGACTATCGCCGCGATCGACGCGCCGCGCGCGAGCACCTCCTTGACGTTTGACAGCGTCTTGTCGAACAGCCGCGCGCCGGTCATCACCGCCATCACCGGCGTTCCGTCCTCGATGAGCGATATCGGACCGTGCTTCAGCTCGCCGCCGGCGTATGCCTCGCTCATCGTGTAGGACAGCTCTTTGAGCTTGAGCGCGCCCTCCAGCGTGACGGCATAGTCGGTGTTGCGTCCGATGAAGAAGACGTGCTCGGCGGAGAACCACTTTGCCGCGAGCTGCTGCACCTGTTCCTTTATCCCGAGCGCCCTCTCAATGAGAGTCGGCAGCGCCTCGACCGCGCGCACAAGCTCGGCGTAGCGCTCGTCGGTTATCGAACGGCGCGCGTCCGCCATCTTTATCGCGAGCAGATAGAGCGCCGCGAGCTGGGTCGAGTACGCCTTGGTCGTCGCGACCGAGATCTCCGGTCCCGCCCAGGTGTAGAGGCTCATGTCCGCCTCGCGCGCTATCGAGCTTCCGACAACGTTGACCACCGCGAGGGTCGTCGCGCCGCGGGACTTAGCCTCACGCAGCGCCGCGCGGCTGTCCGCCGTCTCGCCCGACTGGCTGATGATTATGACAAGCGTCTTCTCATCCACTATCGGATTTTGATAGCGGAACTCGCTTGCGAGCTGCACGGTGGTGGGCACTCGCAGCAGCTCCTCAAGCAGATAGCCCGCCGCGACGCCGACGTAGTACGCCGAGCCGCACGCCGCAATGTATATCTTGTCAAACTTTCGTATATCCTCGTCGGAGAGCGGTATCTCAAGCTCGACCCGACCGTTCTTGATTCGCGGCGAGATGGTGGCGCGAACCGCCTCCGGCTGCTCCATTATCTCCTTGAGGAAGAAGTGCTCGTAACCGCCCTTCTCGGCAGCCTGGACGTCCCAGTCGACGTGGCGAAGCTCCTTGTCAACCTTGCGCCCGTACTGGTCGTATACCTCAACGCCCTGCTTGCGGACAAGCGCTATCTCCTTGTCGTCGATGTAGTAGACGTCGCGGGTGTATTTGAGTATCGCCGCAACGTCGCTTGCGATGAAGTTTTCGCCCTCGCCCACACCGACGAGCAGGGGAGCGTCGCGGCGAAGCGCCACCATCGTGTCCGGATGGTCGGCGTTGAGTATGCCGAGCGCATAGCTGCCCTCGAGCACGCCGACCACGCGGGTCGCGGTGGCGAGCAGGTCGCCGTTGTAGTAGTATTCAAACAGCTGCGCGACCACCTCGGTGTCGGTGTCGCTCACAAACTGAACGCCCTGCGAGATGAGATACTGCCTAAGCTCGTAGTAGTTTTCGATTATGCCGTTGTGGACGACAGCAGTCCGACCGGTGCCGCTCGTCTGCGGGTGCGAGTTTATGTCCGACGGCTTGCCGTGCGTCGCCCAGCGCGTGTGACCGATGCCGATGCAGCCGACCGGATGCACGCCGCCGCAGGTGTTTTCGCGGAGCACGCTGAGGCGTCCTTTTGCCTTCTCGACCTCTATTCTGTCGCCGTTCCATACCGCCACGCCCGCCGAGTCATAGCCGCGATATTCGAGCTTTCCGAGCCCGTCGAGCAGTATCGGAGTGACCGGGCGCGAGCCGACATAACCCACGATTCCACACATATAAAATACCTCCAAAGCGCCGAACGGCGCGTTACTTTCAAATCAAGCGATACACAACACATTATAGTATAGCATGAAATTTTCGTCAAGTGAATATATCGCCGACGGCGGACATACAAAATATCAGAAAGGGTGGGTTGCTATGAAAATAAAAGTTGCGGGAAAACGCGACAGTCATGTACGTATACAGATAATCGTGCTTGCGTCGGCGCTGCTTGTCGCGAGCTTCGTGCTGCTGTTTTCGCGTGTGGGAGGACAGCGGGAGGTGAACGCCAAACCGGACGACAACGCGTTTGAGGTGTCGGCGGTGCTCGGCGCGCTGGACAGCCTTGGCGCGCGGGACGTAGAGCAGGCGATAGAGGTCTGGTCGCAGGGGGTCGCGTCGAGAAACTGCGCAAGCCAGTATGCCGTGATGAGCGACGCGCTGCGCGAGCGATACCTCGAGGTCATCGGCGACACGCTCATCCTCGAGAGCACGCCGACGTCGGTGGACAGCTGGTACATCTCCGAGATAACCGAAAACGAAGGCGTGACCACCGCGAAGCTGCTGTTCACCATATCCTCCGGCGAGGGAGAGAGTGTCGCCGCGTCGGCGGAGCTTACGCTCGAGGAGGAGGACGGCTACACGGTGATAAGCTCGGTGGCGGTGGAGAGCCCGCTGTACGAGTTTACGGGAATATCCGCCTAAAAATCCAAAATTTGCAGTTTTTAGGCGCATAAAACGCATACCTTCCGCGAAAAATATGCTCGAAGT
>CAMNWZ010000115.1 GCA_946566645.1 uncultured Clostridia bacterium | reverse complement strand
GGGAGTCAGCCGCTCGGGGCTTAACCATCGACTGAACCGACTCTGTGAACTTGCGGGACTGTAAAAACAGGAGGAAACCGATAAAATGACCGATTTTGTGCACCTGCACGTCCATACCGAATACAGCCTGCTCGACGGCTTCTGCAAGATTAAGAAAGCGGTGAAGCACGTCGCCGATATGGGGCAGAAGGCGCTCGCGATAACCGACCACGGCGTGATGTACGGCGCGGTCGAGTTCTATCGCGCGGCAAAGGACGCGGGGATAAAGCCGATAATCGGATGCGAGGTGTATGTCGCAAAGCGCACCCGCTTTGACAAGGTGCACGAGTTCGACGCGGACAGCAGCCATCTCGTGCTGCTCTGCAAGGACAAGACGGGCTACCAGAACCTGATAAAACTCGTCAGCGCGGGCTTTACCGAGGGTTTCTACATCAAGCCGCGCATCGACTTCGACCTGCTAAAGCAGCATGCGGAGGGCTTAGTCTGCCTCAGCGCCTGCCTCGCGGGTGAGATACCCAAGCTGATAACCGCCGGCAACTACGAGGGCGCAAAGCGGCGCGCTCTCGAGTATAAGGAGCTGTTCGGCGAGGGCAACTACTACCTCGAAATTCAGGATCACGGCATAGCCGAGCAGGCGGTCGTGAACCGCGCGCTCGAGAAGATGTCGGAGGAGACCGGAATCCCGCTCGTCTGCACCAACGACGCGCACTACGTCGTAAAGGAGGACGCGCCGACGCAGGATGTCCTGCTCTGCATCCAGACCGGCAAGACACTCGACGATCCCGACCGCATGCGCTTTGAGAGCGAGGAGTTCTACCTCAAGAGCGGTGACGAGATGCTGTCACTGTTCGAGCGGCACCCCGAGGCACTCGAAAACACGGTGAAGATCGCCGAGATGTGCAACTTCGACTTCGAGTTCGGTCACTACCACCTGCCGCTTTTCGAGCTGCCGGAGGGGGAGACCGACCCGTACGAATATCTGGTGAAATGCTGCGAAAAGGGGCTTGTAAAGCGCTACGGCGAGCCCACTCCCGAGCACCGCGAGCGGATGGAGTACGAGCTTGGAGTGATAAGCTCAATGGGGTTTGTCGACTACTTCCTCATCGTCGCCGACTTCATCGGATATGCCAAGCGGAACGGCATACCGGTCGGACCGGGGCGAGGCTCGGGCGCCGCGTCGATAGTCGCCTACTGCCTCGAGATAACCGACATCGACCCGCTGAAATACGACCTCTACTTCGAGCGATTTCTAAACCCCGAGCGCGTCAGCATGCCCGACTTCGACGTCGATTTCGACCCGCTTAGGCGCCAGGAGGTCATCGACTACGTCGCCGAGAAGTACGGCGCCGACCACGTCGCGCAGATAGTGACCTACGGCACGATGCTCGCGCGCGGAGCGATACGCGATGTTGCCCGCGTGATGGGCATGCCCTACGCCGACGCCGACGCGGTCGCGAAGCTCATCCCGATGAGCCTCGGCATGACCATCTCCAAGGCGAAGGAGCAGTCGAAGGAGCTGATGAACCTCTACGAGAGCGACGAGCGGATAAAGAAGCTCATCGACACCGCCGAGGCGCTGGAGGGCACGCCGCGAAACACCGGCACTCACGCCGCGGGCGTTGTGATAACCCGCGACCCGGTGGACACATACGTTCCGCTCAGCAAGAACGACGAGTCGGTGGTCTGCCAGTACACGATGGTACCGCTCGAGCAGCTCGGACTGCTCAAGATGGACTTCCTCGGACTGCGAAACCTCACCGTCATCGACGACGCGGAGAAGCTTATACGCAAGACCGACCCCGAATTTGACATATCGAAGGTGGACGAGTTCGACCCCGCGACATACAAGATGCTGTCCGACGGGGACACCCTCGGCGTGTTCCAGCTCGAAAGCGGCGGCATGACAAACGTTGCCATGCAGCTGAAACCCAAGTCGATAGAGGACATAACCGCTCTTGTCGCGCTCTACCGACCCGGTCCGATGGAGCAGATACCGGCATATCTCGAGGGCGCGCAGCATCCCGACCGCGTGCGCTACAAGCATCCGCTGCTCGAGCCGATACTGGGGGTCACCTACGGCGTGGCGGTGTATCAGGAGCAGGTCATGGAGATATTCCGACGGCTCGCGGGCTACTCGCTCGGCAGGGCGGACGAGGTGCGCCGCGCGATGAGTAAGAAGAAGCACGACGTGCTTCGCGCCGAGCGCGAGAACTTCATCCACGGCAACGCCGACGCGGGGATAGTCGGCTGCGTCGCGAACGGCGTGCCCGAGGCGGTCGCAAGCGAGTTGTTCGAGGATCTTCAGAGTTTTGCGAGCTACGCGTTCAACAAGGCACACTCTGCCTGTTATGCGGTGGTGGCGTTCCGCACGGCATACCTAAAGGCAAACTATCCCAAAGAGTATATGGCGGCGCTGCTCACGAGCGTGCTCGACTCGAGCGGCAAAGTGGGCGAGTATATCGGCGAGTGCAAGCGGCTTGGCATAGACGTCCTGCCGCCGGACATAAACGAGTCGGACGACGGCTTCACCGTCTCCGGCGAGAACATCCGCTTCGGACTGGTCGCGGTCAAGAACATCGGGCGGAAGTTCATCCTCGAGGTGATGGCGGAGCGCGAGCAGAACGGCAAGTTTACCAGCTTCCAGAGCTTTTGCGAGCGAATGTTTGCCGCCGACATGAACCGCCGCGCGGTGGAGAGCCTGATAAAGGCGGGAGCGTTTGACAAGTTCGGACACCGAAGCCAGCTGCTCGCCGCGTGCGCGACTATGCTCGAAAATATAGCATCGGCGAAGTCAAAGCTCGTCGAGGGTCAGATAGACCTGTTCAGCGAGGCCGCGGCGGAGAGCGGATTCTCCTCCGAGACGCCGCTGCCCGACATAGCCGAGTACGACCGCCAGGTGCTCATAGCCTATGAGAAGGAGGTCACCGGACTCTACCTGAGCGGTCACCCGATGGACGCCTATCGCGAGCGGCTGAAGGGCATAAACGCGTCGCGCATCGGCCGCATCATGCTAAGCATGGAGGAGGGGGACGGCGCCTACCGCGACGAGCAGGAGGTCACGGTAGCGGGAATGCTCTCGAGCGTGCGCACAAAGCAGACGCGCAGCGGCTCGACCATGGCGTACGCCAATCTTGAGGACGACAGCGGCTCGACCGAGCTGATAATCTTCCCGTCCACCCTCGACCGCGACTCGCAGTATCTGAAAAACGACCTCGCGGTGCTCATTCACGGCAGGATAAGCGTCCGCGACGAGCGCGACCCGCAGATAATCGTCGACCGCTGCGAACCGCTCGACTCGGCGAATCTGCCCCAGGCGAGCGCGACGCTCTACCTGAAGATACCGCAGGAGGACGGCGCGGTCGCGCGAAAAGTGCGTCCGATGGTGACGATGTTCCCCGGAGACTCGCGCGCGGTGCTCTACTACGAGGACACAAAACGCAAGCAGGGGACGCGCTGCGACCCGGACGAGCGGCTGCTCGGAAGACTTCGCGAACTGCTGGGCGAGAGCGGCGTGGTGCTGAAATAGAAAACTGTTGCAAACCGCGCGGGTTTGCGATAAAATCAGATGGAACCTTGTATCGGGAGGTATTTTATGGAACCTAAAGTCAAGCGCATAGGCGTACTTACGAGCGGCGGCGACGCACCGGGCATGAACGCGGCTGTACGCGCGGTCTGCCGCACCGCGAACTACATGGGCATCGATTGCGTGGGCATACGCCGCGGCTGGAACGGACTTATCAACGGAGATATCCTGCCGCTCGACGCGCACAGCGTCAACGGCATAATAAATCGCGGCGGCACGATGCTGTACACCGCGCGCTCCGCCGAGTTTATGACCGAGGAGGGTCAGAAGCGCGCCGCGCAGACCTGCCGCTTCCTCGGCATGGAGGGTGTGGTCGCGATAGGCGGCGACGGCACATTCCGCGGCTGCCTCGACCTGTCCAAGCAGGGCATTTCGGTCGTCGGCGTGCCCGGAACCATTGACAACGACATCGCCTGCTCGCACTACACGATAGGCTTCGACACCGCGTGTAACACCGCCATGGAGGCGATAGACAAGCTGCGCGACACCATGCAGTCGCACGAGCGCTGCTCGGTCATAGAGGTCATGGGACGCCACGCGGGTCACCTCGCGCTGTATGTCGGACTTGCCTGCGGCGCGACCGCCGTGCTCGTGCCCGAGCGCCCCTACGACTTCGAGCGCGACGTGCTCGAGAAGATACGCAAGGCGCGGCTCGCAGGACGCACCCACTTCATGATAATCGTCGCGGAGGGCGTCGGCTCGGCTATCGAGCTCGGAGAGCGCATCCACGAGGCGACCGGCATCGACCCGCGCGTGACCGTCCTCGGACACGTCCAGCGCGGAGGAAGCCCGACCGCCCGCGACCGCGTGACCGCGTCCCGCATGGGATACCTCGCGGTGCAGGTGCTCGCCGAAGGGCGCACAAACCGCATAATCTGCTCGCGTGACGGCGCGATAACCGACATAGACATGGAGGAAGGGCTTGCGATGAAGAAGGATCTCAACGCTCTCAGCTATGCCGCGATGGAGGCTTTCACCGGCGCGTAAAACGGCGTATCGCGTCCGCAAAAGAAAATTCGGCGTGCTATTGATTTTTCGGAAGCGGAACGGTATAATATAGGTAAGTCAGGCAAAATCTGTTATTAAAGGAGTTGTGAATATGCCGCTCGTAGGAACCAAAGAAATGTTCGCAAAGGCGTATGACGGTGGATACGCGATTGGCGCGTTCAACGTCAACAACATGGAGATCATCCAGGGTATCACCGAGGCAGCCAAGGAGGTCAACGCTCCGCTGATCCTCCAGGTGTCGAAGGGCGCTCGCGCTTATGCCAACCACACCTATCTCGTCAAGCTCGTCGAGGCAGCGATAATCGAGACCGGACTTCCGATCTGCCTGCATCTCGACCACGGCGACAGCTTCGAGACCTGCAAGAGCTGCATCGACGGCGGCTTCACGTCGGTCATGATCGACGCGTCGTCCAAGCCGTTCGCCGAGAACATTGAGATAACCAAGAAGGTCGTCGAGTACGCTCACGCCCACGGCGTGGTCGTCGAGGCTGAGCTTGGCACTCTCGCCGGCGTTGAGGACGAGGTTCAGGTCAGCGCCGAGGATTCGAGCTACACCCATCCGGAAGAGGTTGAGGAGTTCGTCTCCAAGACCGGCTGCGACTCGCTGGCAATAGCCATCGGCACTTCGCACGGCGCGTACAAGTTTACCGCCGCCCAGTGCACCCGCAACGAGAAGGGCATCCTTGTTCCGCCCCCGCTGCGCTTCGACGTGCTCGAGGAAGTGTCCAAGCGTCTGCCCGGCTTCCCGATAGTCCTCCACGGCTCCAGCTCGGTGCCGCAGGAGTACGTCAAGATGATAAACGAGAACGGCGGCAAGATGCCGGACGCCGTCGGCATTCCGGAGGAGCAGCTGCGCAAGGCTGCGACCCTGTCGGTCTGCAAGATAAACATCGACTCGGACCTGCGTCTGGCGATGACCGGAACCATCCGTCAGTTCTTCAACGAGCATCCCGAGAAGTTCGACCCGCGCGAGTACCTGAAGCCCGCCCGCGCCAACATCAAGGAGCTTGTCAAGCATAAGCTGACCGACGTTCTCGGCTGCGCAGGCAAGGCGTAAGCGAAAACCGAATGAAAAAGGACGGTGCAAACGCACCGTCCTTTTTGTGTTGTTGTGTCAGTCGCCGTCAGATTCGTCTGCCGCATTGACCGAAACAGGCAGGCGGTCTACTTCAATGGGTTTCGACTGCTC
>CAMNWZ010000114.1 GCA_946566645.1 uncultured Clostridia bacterium | reverse complement strand
TTTTCTCGCGCGAGAAAAGTAACCGCAGCGCGAGGTGCGCAACCTCGCGACCTTCGCGGGTTTGGGACGCGTAGTCCCAAGGTCTTATCTTACTTCGTCGGGATGGGCTTGCCGTTGTCGTCGAAGTAGACAGCCTTGCCGGTGCGGTTCGACTCGTAGATGGCGTCGAGGATGCGGGTGATGCACAGCGCCTGCTCCGGCTGGACGAACAGATCCTCCTGCTTGCCGGTCTTCAGCGCGTGGACCCAGATCTGAGCCTCGCGGGACGGCTGAGGCGCGCCGCCCTCCGGACCGAAGCCGGGCATGAACATCGCACGCTTCTCGCCGACCTTGGTGACCGAGGTCTGTCCGGCGATGACGTTGTTGACGGTGACGCCGTCGTAGGTGTCAAGACCGCCCTTGGTGCCGCAGAGGAGCACCTGACCCGGATTCTGAACCATGTTGATAGCCCAGGACGACTTGAGGTAGATGCAGGCGCCGTTCTTCATGCGGATGAAGCCCATCGCGCTGTCCTCGACCTCGAAGGTCTTGTTGTCCCACGGATCCGGCTCGCCCTTCCAGTTGTTCTGTCCCTGCTCCTCAGGCGGAAGCAGCTTGCCCAGCTTCTCGAACGAGGTGCCGAGAACGACCGCCGGCTCGTAGTTGTTCATCATCCACAGAGTGAGGTCGAGAACGTGGGTGGCGATGTCGATCAGCGGGCCGCCGCCCTGCTTCGACTTGTCCGGGAACACACCCCAGGTCGGGACGCCGCGGCGACGGATGTAGGACGCCTCAGCGTAGTAGATGTCGCCCAGCATTCCGGTTTCGACGACCTTCTTGGCGATGGCGTTATCCGAGAAGTGACGATACTGGTAGCCGATGGTGAGCATCTTGCCGGTCTTCTTGTGGACCTCCATCATGCGCTCCGCGTCTTCCTTGGTCGCAGCCATCGGCTTCTCGCAGAGGACGTGCTTGCCCGCCTCCATCGCCGCGCAGCTTATCTCGCAGTGGGCGACGTTCGGGGTAAGGACGTGGACGGCGTCGATGGTCGGGTCGGCGAGCAGCTCGTGATAGTCGGTGTAGACCTTGCAGCCCGGGTCGCCGTACTTGTCGGCAGCCGCCTGAGCGCGCTCGGGGATGAGGTCGCAGAACGCGACGAGCTGAGCGCCGTTCTGCTTCTCGCAGAACATTGCCGGCAGGTGCTTCTGGTTGGCGATGCCGCCGCAGCCGATAAAGCCAATGCGTACAGTGTCTTTCATGGTATGTAGCCTCCATTCTTCATTTTGGTCTACCTGCTTTTTACAGCACAGTAAACGATTGCATTTGCAGACACATACATCATAATACATAAGGTCGGATTTGTAAAGGGGTAATTTTTCGTTTTTTTGCCGATAGAACGGCGGAAAGTTCGACAGAAAAATATAGTTGCATATCTTAGGCAAAGTGTGGTATAATAATTGCAACGAGAATTGAATCAGGTGAATTTTCAGAGCCGCGCGAGGGGTGCACTTGCGTGGTGTCTGCTTGGAATTTACGCGGAGTTTCATTTCGCGTTGATATTTTATGTATGCGGCATCTTTGTGCCGTAAAAAAGGGAGATTTTATATATATGAACGAAAACCAGAGACCTAAGAGACGGGGTCGTCCGCCTAAGACGACGCTGCCGGACGGTTCGCGCCGCAAGACCGAAAACAGGCTGCCGAGCGAGGAGTTCGGCGTGGCGCGCACGAATCAGGCGAGCGGCGCCGCGAACGGACAAAATCCGTCGAACAATGTCGAAAACGGTCGGACGGCGAACGGCGCGAAGGCGGAGCAGCCGAGGAGCACCCAGCCGCGCCGCCGCGGACGTCCGGCGGGGTCGAAGAACAAGCCGAAGACGACGAACAATGCCGAAAGCCGTGGAAGCGCGTCGAACAGCTCGCGCGCGGCGCAGGCAGGCGACTCGGACAAGAGCGTGCAGCAGACGCAGTCGGGCGCGAAGAACGGACAGACGGCGCAGCCCAAGCGCCGCGGGCGTCCGCTCGGCTCGAAGAACAAGCCGAAAGCACCCGCGTCGAACAATGTCGAAAACCGCGGAAATCAGTCGAACGGTGTCGAGCAGAACACCGCGAAGAAGAACGCGGCGAAGCAGTATTCGACGATACCTGTCCAGGCTTACCACGCGGGGCCTAGGCGCACCCGCGGAGGAGCGGAAGAACCGCGCCGCGTGCCGCAGACTACGGCTCCGCGGAGGGCAGCCGTCGCGAACGGAAAGCTGCGGATAATACCGCTCGGCGGACTGCTCGAGATAGGCAAGAACGTGACGCTGTACGAGTACGGCGAGGACATAATAATGGTCGACTGCGGAATGTCCTTCCCCGAGGACGACATGTACGGCGTGGACGTGGTCATGCCCGACCTGAGCTATCTCTTTGCGAACAAGAACCGCGTGCGCGCGTGCTTCATCACCCACGGTCACGAGGATCACATCGGCGCGGTGAGCTATATGTGCCGCGAGATGAATCCGCCGATATACGCCACTCCGTTCGCGCGCGGGCTTATCGAGGGAAAGCTCGAGGAGGCGAACCTGCTTAACCGCGCGAATCTCGTGACGATACGCCCGGGGGAGCGGGTGCGCGCGGGATGCTTCGAGGTAGAGGCGATAAACGTCAACCATTCGACGCCCGACGCGGTGGCGTACGCGATAACCACGCCTGTCGGTGTTGTGATACAGACCGGCGACTTCAAGATAGACACCACCCCGGTCGCGGGCGAGATGATAGACCTCGGACGGTTTGCCGAGTACGGACGCCAGGGGGTGCTCGCGATGCTGAGCGACTCGACAAACGTCGAGCGTCCTGGCTACACGATGAGCGAGCGCACCGTCGGCGAGACGTTCAACACGATGTTCCAGGGCTGCAACCAGCGGATAATCGTGACGACGTTTGCGTCGAACGTGCACCGCATAATCCAGATAGCCGAGGCGGCGGTGAAGGTGGGACGCAAGGTCGCCATCTCCGGACGGTCGATGGAGAAGGTGATGCAGCTCGCGGTGAAGATGGGATACGTCGACCTGCCCGCCGGAACATTGGTGGACATAAACTCGATACACAGCATCGTGCCGTCGAAACTGGTGATAGTCACCACCGGCAGCCAGGGCGAGACGCTGTCCGCGCTGAGCCGCATGGCGAACGGCACTCACAAGCAGGTGTCGATAGGCGTGACCGACCGCGTGATAATATCCGCGTCGCCGATTCCCGGAAACGAGGGCTCGATCGCGCGGCTGATAAACGACCTGATGCGGCGCGGCGCGGACGTGGTCTACGAACGCCAGAACGCGCTGCACGTATCCGGACACGCCTGCCAGGAGGAGCTGAAGCTGATGCTCGGACTGGTAAAGCCGAAGTTCTTCATGCCGGTGCACGGCGAGTTTAAGATGCTTCGCCAGCACGCGCGGCTCGCGATGGCGGTGGGCATCGACCAGAAGAACATCTTCATAAGCGAGAACGGGCGCGTGCTTGAGCTGACCCCGACGTCGGCGCGGCTCGCGGGAAGCGTCCCCGCCGGACAGGTGCTGCTCGACGGCACGCTCGGAAACGACGTTGCGAGCGCGGTGCTCCGCGACCGTCAGGCCATGTCGGAGGACGGCGTGATAATCGTCGCGCTGTCGGTCGACTACCGCAACGGCATTGTGACCGCCGGTCCGGAGGTGGTGGCGCGCGGATTTGCGCTGGGCGACAACGACGGCGCGCTCAGGCAGATGCGCACCATCGCGGCGGACGCTGCCGAGGAGTACGCGTACAAGCGCGACTGGGCGGCGCTGCGCCAGGTGATACGCGCGCGGATAAGCGACCACATCTGGAAGAACTCGAAGCGCCAGCCGATAGTGTTGACTGTCTTATTGGAAGGCTGAAAACAAAGTTTGCTAAAAGGGACTTGCCGGGTAACGGCAAGTCCCTTTTTGTTACGCCTCACCGATGCACGACACGGCGCATAATCTGTGTCGGGAGGTAGTGCCTATGAACATTGTTACGCCCGAGCCGCGGGCGTTCGCCGTATTGGGAGGCGATCTGCGGCAGGTGTGTCTCGCGCGGCAGCTCGCCGCCGACAGACACGAGGTTTTTACTTACGCAAACGAGGCGCGTGAGCACTCGGCGGCGGACAAGTCGATAAAGGAGGTCGCGCATCCGTCGGCGCTGCCGAAGGGGTGCGTGGTAGTGCTTCCGCTTCCGGCAGTGGCGGAGGGCGGGTGGCTGTCCGCGCCGCTGAGCAAGGTCAAGATTTCGATAGACGAGCTGCTGGACACGCTTGCGCCGGGGACTCCGGTGATGGCGGGCATGGTGAAGGGTGACCTCGCCCGTGCCGCCGCCGAGCGCGGACTGCGGCTTGTAGACTACTTTGAGCGGGAGGAGCTGGCGGTGGCGAACGCGGCTGCGACGGCGGAGGCTGCCATCGCTATAGCCGCCGAGAATCTGCCGGTGACGCTGGGGACTTCCCGCGCGCTGGTGGTGGGGTTCGGGCGGATCGGCAAGCTGCTGACCCTCGGGCTGCGCGGGCTTGGGTGCCGCGTCAGTGCGTCCGCGCGCAAGTACGAGGACTTGGCGTGGATAGAGGCTTTCGGTGCGCGCGCGGTACGCACCGAGAGCGTCGCGGACATTGCGCAGGACTACGACGTGATATTCAACACCGTGCCCGCGAGGGTGCTCTGCCGCGACGCTCTCGAGCGCGTCAAGCGCGACGCGGTGGTGATAGACCTCGCGTCCAAGCCGGGCGGTCTCGACTTCGACGCAGCGCGGGAGCTGGGCGTGAACGTGATATGGGCGCTCAGTCTGCCGGGCAAGACCTCGCCGATAACCGCCGGCGCGATAATTCGCGACAGCATATACAATATACTCTATGACGGGGGGATCTGATATGGATAGAAACATCTCACTGTCCGGCAGGCGCGTGGGCTGGGCGCTCTGCGGCTCGTTCTGCACGCTTGAGCCGGCGGTGAGCGCGCTCGAGCGGTTCGTGTCCGCGACCGGCGCGGAGATGATGCCGATAATGTCGGACATAACATACAACACGACCACGCGCTTCGGCACGGCGGACTACTGGCGCAAGCGCGTGAGCGAGGCGTGCGGCGGGGCGAAGATACTGACGAGCGTCTACGAGACCGAGCCTATCGGACCGAAGAAGCTGCTTGATTTGATGGTGATAGCGCCGTGCACGTCGAACACGCTCGCCAAGATGGCGCTCGGGATATGCGACAGCGCGGTGCTGATGGCGGCGAAGGCGCATCTGCGCAACGAGCGTCCGCTGGTGATAGCGCTCGCGACCAACGACGCGCTGTCGGCGTCGGCGGCGAACATCGGGGCGCTGCTCTGCCGGCGGAACGTGTACTTTGTGCCGCTCGGACAGGACGACCCGTCGGGCAAGCCGCGCAGCTGCATCGCCGACTTTGCCAGGCTGGAGGAGACGGTCGCGGCGGCGATGCGGGGGGAACAGGTGCAGCCGATAATTTTTTAGGTCGTGGGGCAAGCCCGCACCAGAAGACCGTAGGGGTTTCACCCCTACAACCCCGAAGACCGTGGGGCTGCGCGCCCCACACCCTCGGCAGCATTTTTTCTCTGCCGCAGAGAAAAAAGGCTGCGCAAAAAAGAGACGCCAAAGGCGTTCCCCCTTTGGAAACCCCCTAAAAGGTCTCTACGCCATAGGTCGCTCAGCCGCTTAGCTATGAGCAGACCGCAAAACAGCGGCTTGCCCCGTACGTTTTAGGGTGCGATGCCCCTCCCCCACGCTCAAAACCCGCAGAAACTCACACCCACTCTGCCAAATGTTCCACGTGTGAACACCGCGCGAAGGGAGGTCTTCACGCATCCCGCAAGT
>CAMNWZ010000113.1 GCA_946566645.1 uncultured Clostridia bacterium | reverse complement strand
GGCATGCGCAGCCACTGCGTCACCATTCCCAGCTTAGCCACCCACGAGTTAAACGGCGCGGGACACGCTCCGATGTCGCGCAGGATGTGGGTGCGCAGCTTGGTGATAAACGCCGCGCGACCGAACGCCTCGGCGTACACGACGCCGTGGTAGCTCTCGTCGGGGGTGTTGTACTGCGGGAAGCGCGGGTTGCCCTTCCACTCGAAGTTTCCGCTGTCCACGACTATGCCGCCCATCACCGTGCCGGTGCCGGACAGATACTTGGTCGACGAGTAGACGACGATGTCCGCGCCGTGCTCTATCGGTCGGAGCAGCGCGGGGGTGGCGACGGTGTTGTCGCAGATGAGCGGAACGCCCGCCTCATGCGCGACGGCGGCTATCGCCTCGATGTCTATGACGTCGCCGAGCGGGTTTCCCATCGTCTCGACGAACACCGCGCGGGTCCTGTCGTTTATCGCGTTTTTGATGTTCTGCGGGTCGTGCGCGTCGACGTGGTGAAACTTTATGCCCATCTGACCGAAGGTCTTCTTCATCAGATTCACCGCGCCGCCGTATATCGCGCTCGCGCTGACTATCTCGTCGCCGCATTGCGCGAGGTTGAGGAACATCATGGTCATCGCCGCGTGACCGCTCGCCGCCGCAAGCGCTCCGACGCCGCCGTCGAGAGCCGCCGCGCGCTCCTCGAGCACCGTATTCGTCGGGTTCTGAAGGCGGGTGTAGATGTTGCCGCCTTCCTCCAGCGCAAACATCGCGCGGGCGCGCTCGGTCGTTCCGAACGAATACGCCGAGGTCATGTAGATGGGCGTGGTCTGCGCGCCGGTGGCGTCCGGCTTGTATCCCGCGTGCACCGCGAGCGTGTCGAATTTGTAGTCCATTTCATCAAGTCCTTTCCTGTTTACCGGAAGTCCGGGTGTATATCTTCGGCGTTTGCCGAGACTGTGCGGAAGTCCTCCCCCTCCACCGCCACTTCGAGGCCGCGAAGGGCGTATCCGTTGTGGTAGAGCGTGTGGACAAGGCACTTCAGCGCCATGTCGATAGGATACGCGTCGGATATATTTTCCACCAATTCGGCGGAAAAGTCAATATAGTAATTGTCCTGCGACGGCACTTCGCGCAGCACCCGAGTGCCATCCGGCAGCGGCGAGAAGAATCCCGAACCGTCCGGACCGTTTATCAGGCAGTCGATGAGCATTTCGTCCGAGCCGCGCATTCCGTCGGTCGGAAGCACCGTCTTTGCCGGTTCGACGTGCTCGCCGTCGTTGGAGGGCAGCCACACCTCGAACACCGCGTAGCTGTACGGATCGTCCGCGCCCCCACACTCGTAGAGCGGCGCGCCGAGGTATAGCGGTTCGCCTTCGACAAGAAAGCGCACCGCCTCCGCCGACGAACTGGCGATTATCGAGTTCGCTATCGAGATGAGCGCGTTCAGCTCGTCGTCCACCCTGCCGTCGGCAAGCTCGCGGAACTCCGCCGAGAAGTTGAGCGAGCAGATGTCGCCGTCACGCACCGCGTCGAGCAGTTCGAGTCCGCTCGGAAGCAGCTTTCGGTAGTCCGACTGCGATGAGCCTTTTATCAGTTCGTCTATGACATATCGCTCTATCGGCTCGCCCTCGCGCATTGTCACGCCGCGGCTCTCGGTGTACAGCCGCCCGCTCTCCGACGAGCAGAAGTAGAGCGTTATCTCGCGCTCGAGCGACCGTCCGTCTATCTCCTCATAGACTATTCCGGACGCGCTCAGCACATCCTTGCTTCCCTGCGGATGCGGTCTGCCGTCGACCAGCAGCTCCACCCCGCTAATGCCGTCTATCGAGCAGAGGGTCAGCGCGGTGCAGCTCTCCGCCTCCGCGAGCGCGACGCCCTTCATGTCGAGATACTTCTCGCTCAGACGCACGGTCACGACGCCGTCCGACTCCTCCACCGCGATGACCTCCACTCCGTCTGCAAACGGCGAGCGCAGGTCGTCCGAGTTCTGCGGCGGACGGACAAGCGCGCGCATGGCAGCCTTGGCGGGGGTCTCGCGCTGCTTTACCTCCACCTCCACGCTGCCGACCGGCTGTGACGCGTCGAGCGGTCTCATCAGGTAGACTGTCACCTTCTCGCCCGAGCCGCCGATGCAGCCGCCGAGCGCGAGCAGCAGCGCCGTCAGGAGAAGCAGGGACACAAATCGTCTCATTTGTCCGCCCCCTCTCTCGCGACCGGGAATACGACGGTTATGCGAGTGCCCTCGCCCGCCTCGCTCTCCGCCGATATGCTGCCGCCATACTGCCGCACGGCGTTCGCGACGATAGCAAGTCCCAGTCCGCTTCCGCCGGCGGCGCGGCTGCGCGCCTTGTCCACGCGGTAGAAGCGGTCGAATATCCGCTCTATGTCCGCCGAGGGTATGCCGATGCCGGTGTCCGACACTATCAGCCGCACCTCCTCCCCCTTGCGAAAGAGGAAGACGTGCACCTCGCCGTGCGGGCGGTTGTATTTTATCGCGTTTTCGACCAGGTTGAAAACTATCTGATAGGCGTAGTCGTCGCTCGCGAGTATGACGCATTCGCCCTCGAGGTCGAGTTTCAGTCGGATGTCGTTCTGCTGCGCGAGCGGCTCGAGCATCCGCGCGGCACGGCGCACCACCGCCTCGAAGTCGACCGGTTCGGGCGCGGCGGCAGCCCCCGAGTCGAGCCGCGTGATGTTAAGCATGCTCTGCGCTATGCGGCTGAGGCGATCGGTCTCCTCCGCGATGTCCAGCGCAAACTCGCGCATGGTGTCCGGCGGCATGTTGTCGCTCTGCACCATGCTGTCCGCCAGCAGCTTTATCGACGCGAGCGGGGTCTTCAGCTCGTGCGACGCGTCGGAGACAAAGCGCTTGCGCATCTCCTCCACCGCCTCGAACCGCTCGCTCAGCGCGTTCAGCTCCTCGGCGAGGTCGGAATATTCGTCGTTTCCGCGCACCTCCGCGCGGTGCGAGTAGTCGCCGTCGCGCACGCGGCGCATCGACTTCAGCAACGCGGATATCCTGCGTGAGAACACCCGCGAAAGCAACAGCGACACGACTATCGCCACCGCCATTATTATCACCGAAAGTCCGCGCAGGTTCGAGCTTATGTCGTCGAGCAGCTCGGCACGCGCGCTGTCGGTGTCGTATACGCACACCGCGCCGGCGGGTATTCCCCCGATGACGATGGGAGCCGACGCGACGCTGAGCACCGCGCCCTCGTCCACCCTCGCGCGGAAGTAGTCGTTGCCCGCTACGGCGGCGCGCGCCTCGTTGAGAAGCAGCGTGCTCCCCTTTACGCTCGTGTCGCGCGAGCTGTCGTACAGCGCGGCAAGCGAGCCGTTCACCACCAGTATCCTCGTCTCGGACGCGCCGAGCAGCCCGATGACATGCTCCACTCCTTCGGGTGTCAGCTCGTCCAGTCCCGCGAGCGTGTCCGCGTACAGCTCGGCGCGCGTTGAGAGCGAGTCCTGTTTCGACTGAAACATGAAGTCCTCGCTAACCGCCACCGGATATATGTTGAGCAGCACGATAACGGCGAGCATGACCGCGATGTAGGTCACCGCCATCTTAAGCTGCACGCCCATTCTCGGCTTGTATTCCCGCACCGTCCTCGGTCGGATCTCTATCATCCGGCGAAGGCGGCGGGTCACATCAGGGCTTGAAATAGTAGCCCACCCCCCACTTTCGCAGGATATGCTCCGGATTTGCCGGGTCGACCTCCAGCTTCATGCGAAGCCTGCGGATGTGCACGTCCACCGTGCGTATGTCGCCGGGGTACTCGTAGCCCCAAACCACGTTGAGCAGATTCTCGCGGCTGTACACCCGCCCCGGGTTCTTCATCATCAGCTCTATCAGGTCATATTCTTTGACGGTCAGCGGCACTTCGCTGCCCTCCACAAACGCGTTTCGCGTGTTCGGGTCGAGCTCGATGCGTCCGAACGCCACGCGCGGCGCCATGCCGTCGTCCGCCGTCTCGGTAGGCTGCGCGGCGGTGCGGCGGAGTATCGCGCGGATGCGAACGCGCACCTCGGCGATGTTGAACGGCTTTACGACATAGTCGTCCGCGCCGTATTCAAAGCCGAGTATCTTGTCGTTGTCCTCGCCCTTGGCGGTGAGCATGATTATCGGCACCTTCGATATTTCGCGGATGCGGCGGCACGCCTCCAGTCCGTCCATTATCGGCATCATAAGATCGAGCAGCACCAGGTCGATGCCGCCCTCGCGCACCGTCTCCACCGCCGCCGCGCCGTCGTACGCGCAGCTCACGTCGTAGCCGTCGTTTTCAAGATTGAATTTCAGTCCCTTGACCAGCTTCTCCTCGTCGTCGACAACAAGTATCCTCATCTGTCCGCCTCCTTTGCCGTTATGTAGTCCGAAATGTTCGAGTATATCCCTTCGCCTATGCCTTTCACCTGCATGATGTCCGCCGGCGAGCCGAACGCTCCGTTTGTCCCGCGGTACTCGACTATCCGCTCGGCGAGGCTGCGTCCTATGCCGGGCAGGGTCACAAGCTCCTCGACCGACGCGCTGTTTATGTCCACCAGCTCGCTTTCCGACGGCTTCGCGCTCTCGACGACAGCCGGTGCGCGCTCGGTGAGTATCTCATACTCTCCGCGCGGCACGAGGTTCGTCACGAACACCGTTGCGCAGGCTATAAGAAAGAGCGCGCATACGGCGACTATCGGGATAAGTTCACGTTTCCGCAAAAGTGCGCGCCCTCCTTTTGAAAAATTTATCGAAATTTTAGTTATTCGGTGCTGTCTTTTCGCCGCGATCTATGTTATACTTAAATCAATAACGCGGCACAGACCGCCGGCGACGTATGTACAGAACCATTATACACTGTTTTGGGAGTTTCGACAATGCAAAAGAAAAATTTCCTTGCGTTTTTCCTCACGCTGTTTCTGATAACCACCGTCCTCGCCCCCGCCGCGCTCGCGTATGAGCCCGCGCCGGAGGTGGTCGCTCAGCGCGTTTTCATGGGCGAACCGGCAAGCGGCGAGATAATATATGAGAAGAACCCCGACGAACAGGCGACACCCGCGTCGCTTACAAAGGTGATGACCGCGCTCATCGTGCTCGAGGAGGCGGACATGGACGACATCGCCGTCGTCAGTCAATCGGCGCTCGACGGACTGCACCCCGAAAGCTCGATAGCCGACCTGAAAGTAGGCGAGGAGATGTCGGTCGAAAACCTGCTCAAGTGCGTGCTCATCGCGTCCGCAAACGACGCGTGCAACGTGCTTGCCGAGCATCTCTACGGCAGCGTCGATGGGTTCGTCGACCGCATGAACGAGCGCGCATCGGAGCTCGGCTGCGAAAACACGCACTTTGTCAACACGCACGGACTTACCGAGGACGGCCACCACTCGACCGCGCGCGACATGTACAAGATAACGCTCGAGGCGCTCACCCACCCCGAGTTTCTCGAGATATGCAACACCGCGCGGGTGGAAATTCCCGCCACCAACAAGAATGACGCGAAGGTGTTCCTCAGCACAAACTATCTCATCTCGGCGCTGAAAAATCCCGACTATGTCTACTACTACGCGAAGGGCATCAAGACGGGACACACCTCCGCCGCCGGCTACTGCCTCATCTCCTCCGCCGAGAAGGACGACGTCTACTACCTGCTCGTCGTGATGGGAAGCGAGCGCGACGAGGAGACCGGGCGCATCGGCTCGTTCGACGACTCGAAGGCGCTCTACGAGTGGGCGTTCGCAAACTACAAATATCAGACTCTGCTTCAGAAGAACACGCCGGTAAGCGAGCTTCCGGTGTCGCTTTCGAGCGAGGTGGACTATGTCACCCTCGTGCCCGACCGCGCGATAGACGCTCTCCTGCCGAACGACTTCAAATCGGAGGACGTGAAGCTCAACGTGACCCTCGACTCGCCGGACGGCGTACAGGCACCGGTCGCGCGCGGGCAGAAGCTGGGAAGCGCCGAGGTC
>CAMNWZ010000112.1 GCA_946566645.1 uncultured Clostridia bacterium | reverse complement strand
ATCGCGTCGGTCGCGAGGAACGCCTCCGCCGTAGAGATACGCTTGTTCGCGCTGTCGTCAAGCGTGCGCTCGAACCACTGGGTCGCCGAGGTGACGGCGGGGTTGAGCGCGTCTATCATGACATATCGGCTGAGCGCGCAGATACGCTCGCAGCGCATCGGGTTGCGCTTGTAAGGCATCGCCGACGAGCCGACCTGCTTTGACTCGAACGGCTCCTCTATCTCCTTGAGGTGGGAGAGCAGGCGCACGTCGGTGGCGAACTTAGACGCCGACTCGGCTATGCCCTGGAGCGTGTTCAGCACGAGGCTGTCCACCTTGCGCGAGTAAGTCTGACCGCTGACCGGCTCGAACTTCTCGAAGCCCATCTCCTTCGCGATGAGCCGCTCGAGCTGCTTTACCTTCTCGTGGTCGCCCTCGAACAGCTCGAGGAAGCTCGCCTGTGTGCCGGTCGTGCCCTTCGAGCCGAGCAGCTTCAGCGTGGATATGCGGTACTCTATCTCCTCGAAGTCGCTCATCAGGTCGCGTATCCAAAGCGTCGCGCGCTTGCCGACGGTGACGAGCTGCGCCGGCTGGAAGTGGGTAAACCCGAGCGTCGGCATGTCGGCGTACTTCTCGGCGAAGTCGGCGAGCTTCTCGATGGCAAGCAAAACTTTTCCCGCGATGAGCTCGAGCGCCGAGCGCATGACGATTATGTCGGTGTTGTCGGTGACGTAGCAGCTCGTCGCGCCGAGGTGGATTATCGGCATGGCATTCGGGCACTGCTCGCCGTATGCGTGGATGTGCGCCATGACGTCGTGGCGGAGCTTGCGCTCCCAGTCGTCGGCGCGGTCGTAGTTTATTTCGTCCCAGTGCGCCTCGAGTTCGGCTATCTGTTCGTCGCTCACCGGCAGTCCGAGCACATGCTCTGCGCGCGCGAGGGCTATCCACAGCCGCCTCCATGTGCGGAACTTGCAGTCGGGCGAGAACAGGTAGAGCATCTCCTCCGACGCGTAACGGCTTGCGAGCGGGCTTTCGTAGGTAGGTTTCATCTTTAGCGCACTCCCCTTTTAATTTTACTTCTCGGCAAGGAACGCCTCCAGCCGATCCATTCCCAGCTTGATGTTCTCGAGCGAGGTGGCGTAGCTCCAGCGCACATGGTGTGGCGCGCCGAATCCGGTGCAGGGCACGACCGCGACCTTCTGTGCCGACAGGAAAGCATCCGCGAAGTCGTCCGCGTCGTGTATCTCCACACCGCCGAGCGTCCCTCCGATGTACTTGCTTATATCCATCATAACATAAAATGCGCCTCTTGGCAAAATGATTTCTATGCCGATGTTCTTAGCGCGCTCGACGAAGTAGTCGAGTCGCGCCTCGAACGCGCGGCGCATGAGCTCTATCGAACTCTGCGAGCCGACGAGCGCGTCCTCCGCCGCCTTCTGCGCTATCGAGTTGGGCGCGGACGACATGTGGCTCTGAAGATTTGAGATTATCTTCGCTATCTCCGGCTCGGCTGCCGAGTAGCCTATGCGCCAGCCGGTCATGGCGTACGACTTGGACACTCCGTTAACGAGTATCGTCAGCTTCTTCACGTCCTCGCCCAGCGCCGCGACGCTGGTGAACTTGGCGTCGCCGTAGATGAGCTTGTAGTAGATCTCGTCGGATATGATGTAGATCTCGTTTTCGACGCATACGCGCGCTATGTCGCTAAGCTCGCCGGAAGTGTACACCACGCCGGACGGGTTGGTCGGGTTGTTCAGCATCAGCGCCTTGGTGTTCGGCGTTATCGCCGCGCGGAGCATGTCG
The DNA here is from genome assembly GCA_946566645.1 of uncultured Clostridia bacterium. GTDB lineage: Bacteria > Bacillota > Clostridia > Oscillospirales > JAAYOS01 > CANRIN01. Next base: position 4,164 of record CAMNWZ010000112.1, on the reverse strand, counting down.
GCGGTCATCTTCCATCCGCTCTCGGCGTTGGTCTCGACTATCACCGGCTTTGCTCCGGTCATTATCGCAAGCTCATAATAGCTGACCCAGTAGGGCGCGGGTATGACCACCTCGTCGCCCGGGTTTATCAGCGCCTTGAGCGCGAGGAACAGCGCCTGCTTAGCTCCGTTGGACACGACTATCTGCGCGGGTGTGTAGTCCACGCCGCAGTCCTTTTTCAGACGCTCGCAGACCGCCTCGCGAAGCTCTACCGTTCCCGCCGCGGGGGTGTATCGGGTGAAGTTTGCGCTTATCGCCCGCACAGCCGCCATCTTGATGTTGTCCGGCGTGTCGAAGTCCGGCTCGCCCGCGCCGAAGCCAATGACGTCCAGCCCCGCCGCCTTCATCTCCTTATACTTCGTGTCGATAGCTATTGTTGTAGATGCGCGAATGGACGACGCAATATGCGAAAGCTCTTTTGCCATACATGCCCTCCGTATTTTGCAAGTTACGATTTGCAGTTCTTGCATAGTCACAACAACTTATTATATGCCGCCGGACGGCTGTTTGCAATACCCTAAATAGATAATTTTCCGCTTCATGTGCGCGCCGCATATGGACACTTTTGCAATAAATCGTCTGCGTGCTATTCGCTAAACACGCTTTTTCACTCGCCGAGCCGCTCCATTATCTCCTCCCACTCGCGCATGAGCTCGTCGACGCGGTGCTCGGTGTCCTCCCGCTCGTTAAGCAGCTCGCCGAGCTTTATGTGATCGGTCGCCGCCTCGCACAGCCACTCGTCTATCTCCTTTATGTGCGCCTCCAGCCGCGATATGCGCTGCTCGATTATCGGCACCTTCTTGCGGAGCGCGTCGGTCTCGCGCGACCGCTTCTGCTGCGGCTCCGCCTCCTTCTTCGGCTCGGGCTTCTTCTCCGGCTGCTTTATCGGCGCGTTCGACTCGCGCGTGCGGCGAAGCTCCTCGCTCACCACGCGGTACTCGCCGTAACCGCCGTCGAAGTCGATTATGCCGCCCTGCTCGACCGACCAGATGCGCGTCGCGAACTTTTCGAGGAAGTAACGGTCGTGCGACACCAGAAGCAGCGTGCCGTCGAACTGCTCGAGCGCGTTTTCCAGCCACTCGCGCGAGCGTATGTCCAGATGGTTTGTCGGCTCGTCGAGTATCAGCACGTTCACGCCGCCCTGCATGAGGATGCACAGCCTAAGCCGGCTCTTTTCTCCGCCGGACAGAGTGTCTATGTTCTTGAACACGTCCTCGCCGCGGAAGTTGAACGGTCCGAGTATCTCACGCGCGCGGCTCTCGCTGACGTTGAGGCTTCGCGCGACGCTGTCCACGACCGTCGTGTGCTCATACTCGAAGCTGACGTGCTGCGGCAGGTAGGCTATCTTCACCCCCGCGCCCCATCGGACGACGCCTTCGTCCTGCGGCAGCTTGCCTAGCAGGATGTTCAGCAGCGTGGTCTTGCCCGCGCCGTTCGCGCCGATGAGTCCCACGCGGTCATCCTTCTTTATCTCAAGCTCGACCTCCGAGAAAAGCGTGCGGTCGCCGAAACTCTTTCGCAGTCCGGTGACGCTGAGCACGTCCTCGCCCGAGCGCCGCGTCGAGCCGAAGGTCGCGCGCAGGTTCTTGCCCTGCTTGACGATGACCGGCGCGGTCGCCTTTATCCGCTCGATGCGCTTCTCTATCGACTGTGCCTGGCGAACCATCCAGTCGCTGCCCATGAACGCCCACAGCCGTATGCGCTTCGCCGCCTCCTCAAGCTGCTTGGTCTTCTTCTCTATCTTCGCGAGCTGCGCCTCGGCAGCCTTGATGTACTCCTCCTTCTGGCGCAGGAACGCCGAGTAGTTGCCCTGCCACGACTTGGTCGTGTGCGCCTCCACCTCGATTATCCGCGTGACGCTGCGGTCGAGGAAGTAGCGGTCGTGCGAGATTATCAGCACCGCGCCCTTGAAGGTGGAGAGATAGTCCTCCAGCCACTCGGTCGACTGGATGTCGAGGTGGTTGGTCGGCTCGTCGAGCAGCATGAGGTCGACGTCGGTCAGCACCATTCTCGCGAGGTTTATCCGCGTGCGCTCGCCGCCGCTCAGCTTCTCCCACTGCTCGCCGAGCATCGGCGTGATGTCCAGACCGTTCGCGACCTTGCTGAGATTCACCTCGGTGTCGTAGCCGCCGCTCGACGCATACTCGGTCTCGAGCGCGCTGTACTCACGCATCGCACGCTCGTCGCCGTCCGCCATCGCCTTCTCCAGCTCGCGCATGCGGGCAGCCATGTCGTCCAGCCGCTTGAACGCCTCGCGCAGCACCATCTCGACGGTCGTGCCCGCAGGGTAGTTCGGTATCTGGTCGAGCACTCCCACCCGCGCGGACGGCGTGATGTGAACGCTTCCGCGGTCGGCTCGGTACTCGCCCGAAATTATCTTGAACAGCGTGGTCTTTCCGGTGCCGTTGTCCCCTATCAGTCCGACGCGCTCGCCGGGCTGAAGCTCAAAGGTCACATCGTCAAGAACCATCACGTCTCCGAAGTCCTTTCCGACTCCGTTTACACTTAAAATAGGCATTTTTCTTTCCTCCGGCAATAGATTTTATATTGCCCGCAAAAATAAAGAGCCGCGGCTTTTCCCGCAGCTCCGAAAATCGGCTTCTAAAGCACGGCGCGGGCTCGACCCGCTCCGCTTTTCGTCAGATACAGGTCGGTCGGTATGCGTTTTTGGGCATAGCTATACCCATGGACGCCGTCTTGTATGTGAAGCGGCACACGACCTTCAGCACATCTCTCGACATACCCGCCGTACCTCCTTACGAGAACTCAGAGCCTTGCTCTGTTTATCTGATTATATCGCGTTTCCCACGGAAAAGCAAGCAAAATTTTTCTTGACATTCATTTGTAAAAATGTATAATGGAAGGTGAAAAGTAAACGATTACTTTTGTAATCTACACCAAAGAGACGGAGGTATTCAGTTATGATAGACGGCAAGATAGCAGTAGCGATTGTCGGCTGCGGCGGAATGGGCGGCGGTCACGCGGTCGCCATCGGCAGCGGCAGCGGTCAGACCTTCTGGAAGAACGACGGCACCAAGGGTCGCGAGCGTCTTCCGGGCGACACCGACATATCGAAGAAGATGGTGCTCGCGGGCACCTTCGACATCAAGGAGGAGCGTCAGGAGTGGTCGCGCTCTCTCGGCTACCACACCTACTCGAGCCTCGAGGAGATACTGGCGGACGACAAGGTCGACGTCGTGCTCATCGCCACCCCGAACGACGATCACAAGGACATCGCCATCCGCTCGATGCGCGCCGGCAAGCATGTCCTGTGCGAGAAGCCTGTTATGATGAACAGCAAGGATCTTGAGGACGTTATGGCTGTCGCGAAGGAGACCGGCAAGGTCTTCTATCCGCGTCAGAACCGTCGCTGGGACAAGGACTATCTGACCATGAAGAAGATATTCGACGAGAAGCTCATCGGCGACGTCTACCACGTCGAGAGCCGCTATCAGGGTTCGCGCGGCATCCCGGGCGACTGGCGCGGCATCAAGGCGAAGGGCGGCGGAATGATGTTCGACTGGGGCGTGCACCTGCTCGACCGTCTGGTGCTGATGATCCCGGGCAAGATAAAGAAGGTCTATGCCCACATGACCCACGTCACCAACGACGAGGTCGACGACGGCTTCATCATGAACATGACCTGGGAGAGCGGCATAACCGCCACCGTCGAGGTCGGCACCTGCAACTTCATCACCCTGCCGAACTGGTACATGACCGGCGACCAGGGCACCGCGACGATAAAGGACTTCCGCGACGCCGGACACATGGTCATTCTCAAGAGCTGGGAGGACAAGGACGCCACCCCGATACTCATGGGCGAGGGTCTGTCCAAGACGATGGCTCCGCGCGACGCCGGTTCGACCGACGATCTGCCGCTGCCCGACTTCACCTATGACCACAACGAGCTGTACTCCAACCTCTGCGACGTTATAAACGGCAAGGCGGAACAGATAGTTACCAACGAGCAGGCGCTGCGCATCCTCAAGCTGATGGAAGCCGCGCTCGAGTCTGACGCCACCGGCAATACCGTGGACTTCGAGTGATTTTCTGAATTGATTTGTCGGGGCGGAGCCGCGCGGTTTCGCCCCCGAAATCTTTTATCGGGGGTTTTCTCGAATGGCG
>CAMNWZ010000111.1 GCA_946566645.1 uncultured Clostridia bacterium | reverse complement strand
GAAGTTCGGCATGAGGTTGCGCGCCTGCGGCGAGAACCCCCACGCGGTGGACGCCGCCGGCGGCAACGTCTCGGCGACACGATTCATCGCGGTCATCATCAGCGGAGCGCTGAGCGGCGTTGGCGGCATCTGCTTTGCCTACTACATCTCGGCTAACTTCTCGCCGACGGTGTTCATGGGCTACGGCTACCTGTCCATCGCGGCGCTGATATTCGGCAACTGGCGCATTGTGCCGACGCTCGGCGCCTGCCTGCTGTTCGGATTTGCGCGCTCGGGCGGATACGCGGTCGCGAAGGTGCTCGAAATGCCGGGAGCCTTCACCGACCTGTTCATGATGCTTCCGTACATCGTGACGCTGCTGCTTTTGGTGTTCTTCTCGCACACCAACCGCGCGCCGCGTGCACTCGGTGAAATATACGACAAGGGAAAACGATAAACTATGGGGGGAGTGTATGCTTCCCCCTTTTCACACGTTTGGACAAATTCAGAGGAGGATAATCAATGCGAGAGGACGTGTTTCTTCACTCGGAGGCGGCAAAGCGGCTGTACGCGCAGGTGCGTGACCTGCCGATAGTCGACTACCACTGCCACCTGTCGCCGCGCGAACTGTACGAGGACAAGCCGTTTGAGGACATCGGCGAGATGTGGCTTTCGGGCGATCACTACAAATGGCGGCTTATGCGCGAATGGGGCGTGGACGAGCGCTATATCACCGGACGCGCGACCTGGCACGAGAAGTTTGTCAAGTATGCCGAGTGCATCGGGCTTGCGGTGGGCAATCCGCTCTACCACTGGACGGCGCTCGAGCTGAAGACCTACTTCGGCATAGACGAGTATCTCTGCGCCGAGAACGCCGAGCGCATCTACGAGCGAGCGAACGCGGTGATACGCGAGCGCCGTCTGTCGCCGCGCGAGTGCCTGCGGATGATGAAGGTCGAGCTGGTGGTCACCACCGACGATCCCGCCGAGCCGCTCGAGTGGCATGAGAAGATAGCCGCCGACCCGAGCTTTCCCTGCAAGGTGCAGCCCGCGTTCCGAGCGGATAACGCGGTGAACATCCGCTCCGAGAACTACCGCGACTATGTCGCAAAGCTGGGCGATGCCGCCGGCGTAAAGATACGCGACCTGGACACGCTCGAATCGGCTCTGCGCGCGCGCCTCGACTACTTCTGCGACCACGGCTGCCGCTTCGCCGATGTCGGAGTGGAGGGCTTCGCGGGTGGGGACGGCGACCGTGAGGAGGCTGCCGAAACATTCCTGCGCGCTCTGCACGGCAAGAAGGTCAAAAAGGACAGATACGAGAACTTTCTCGCGTATATCTACCGATTCCTTGCCGGCGAATACGCCCAGTGGGGGATGGTGTCCCAGCTGCACCTCGCGGCGGGACGAAACACCCGCACCGCGCTGCTTGACAGCTGCGGCGTCGACGCGGGCGGCGACATCGCTGCGGACGCGATCTCCCCGCGCGCGCTCGCAAGGTTCTTCGACAGCTGCGAGAAGGCGGGCGGACTGCCCGAGACGATAGTCTACACGCTCGACGCGTCGAACGCCGCCGCGCTCGCGACCGCGTCCTTTACCTTCCCGAAGGTCAAACCCGGCGCGGCATGGTGGTTCTGCGACACGCTCGGCGGCATACGCAGACAGCTCGAGGTGGTTGCCGAGACCGGACACCTCGCCATCTTCCCGGGCATGCTGACCGACAGCCGCAGCTTCCTGAGCTATCCGCGCCACGACTTCTTCCGCCGAATTGCCGCGGATCTGCTCGGCGAGTGGGTGGAGGACGGCACCGCCGCTGAGCACGCCTGCTCGGAGGTAATGTACCGAATTTGTTACGAAAATTCCGCTAATATGGCGAAAATAAATGAGTAGGGAGGCGCATTTATGATAGTCGGAGCACAGGGGTTCACAGTTCGAGCGTTCGCGCAGGACGAGGCGGGCATCTCCGAGACGATGGAAAAGCTCGCGGCGATAGGCTACCGCACGCTGCAGGTGTCGGCGTTCGCGACTATCCCCGCCGAGCGGATGCGCGCGCTCGCCGACGAGAACGGGCTGAAGATCGTGGTCACGCACACGAATCCCGACCGCATCCTCGCCGAGCCGGAGGTCGTCGCGCGCGAGCACGAGATCTACGGCTGCAAGTATGTCGGCATCGGCATGATGCCGCAGAAGTATGTCGGCAGCCGCGAGGGACTTGAGCAGTTTTTGAAAGATTTTGACCGCGCAAGCCGCGTTTTCCATGAGCATGGGCAGAAATTGCAGTATCATAACCACTGTTTCGAGTATCAGAAATTCGACGGTGCGCCGCTCATCGACATCATGGCTGACGAGACCGACCCCGAGCTGTGGGGCTTCATCGTCGACCTGTTCTGGACGCAGGTCGGAGGCCGCAACCCCGCGACACAGCTGCGTATGCTCGAGGGACGCGTCGACGTCTGCCACTTCAAGGACCTCGCGATCGAGGGCTGGGACAAGAAGTTCGCCGCCATCGGCGAGGGCAACCTCTGCTGGGACGAGATATTCGAGGCGTGCCGCGACACCGGCGTGCGCTACGCGATGGTCGAGCAGGACGACGCCTACGGACGCGATCCGTTCGACGAGCTGCGCATCAGTTACGAATATCTGAAGCGCGCGGGATTGGAGTTCTGACATGACGGATTTTCGACTTTGCGCGTTCGCGGACGAGGCGGCGGCGAGCCTCGATGGGCAGATAGAGGCCTTGCGCCGTAACGGTATCAAACTTATCGAGATACGCAACATAGACGGACGCTCGGTGCTCGATATGTCGGACGAGGAGCTGCTCGCGGCTAAGGCAAAGCTGGACGCGGCGGGCATATCGGTCTGGTCGATAGGCTCGTCGGTCGGCAAGACAAAACTGGACGATCGCGCCGAGCACGAGCGGAGGTTCGGTCGCGCGCTTGCGGTCGCGGGGATATTCGAGACGAAAAACGTCAGAATGTTCAGCTTTTTTGTAGACGACGAGGAGGCGGAGGAGCAGCGCGACGCGATAATATCCGAGCTGTCGAGAATGACCGAATTCGCTGCGGCACAAGGTGTTCGGCTTTGCCACGAGAACGAGAAGGGCATCTACGGCTCGACCGCCGCGCGCACACTCGAACTGCTCGAGAAAGTTCCGAATCTGCACGGGGTGTTCGATCCCGCGAACTTCATCCAGTGCGGGGAGAAGCCGGGCGAGATTTTCGCCGATTTCGCGCCGCGCACCGACTACATGCACATCAAGGACGCGCTCGCGGTCGACGGCACGGTCGTGCCTGCGGGGGAGGGCGACGGCGATATTGCGAAGCTGCTGAAAGCCTACTGCTCCAAAGGTTCGGGACGTGTGCTGACGCTCGAGCCGCACCTGTTCGAGTTCGTGGGGTTGGCGGGGCTTCAGGATGAGAAGCTGAAACATAAGAAGCGCTACGCCGACGCGGGAGAGGCGTTCGACGCAGCGGTCAATTCGCTCAAAAAGTTACTTAATGACGGAGGTTATAGCTGTGAATGAGGTCAGAATCGGCGTTATCGGTGTCGGAAACATGGGCAGCGCGCACTCGAAGAATATCCTCGACGGCAAGGTGCCCGGCATGAGGCTCGCGGCGGTGGCGGACATCGCTCCGCAGAAGCTCGAGTGGGCGGAGAAGAATCTGCCCGGAGTGCCGCGTTTCTCGACCGCCGACGAGCTTATCGAGAGCGGTCTCTGCGACGCGATAATCGTCGCCACGCCGCACTACTTCCACCCGACCATCGCGATAAAGGGGTTCGAGGCGGGACTTCATGTGCTGACCGAGAAGCCGGCGGGAGTGTACACATCGGCTGTCCGAAAGATGAACGAAGCGGCGAAGAAAAGCGGCAAAGTGTTCGGAATTATGTACAATCAGCGCACAAATCCGCAGTTTGCGAAGATGCGCGAGATAGTGCGTTCGGGCGAACTCGGCGAGCCGAAGCGCCTCGTCTGGATAATCACCAACTGGTACCGCACCCAGGCGTACTATGACAGCGGAAGCTGGCGCGCGACATGGGCGGGCGAGGGCGGCGGCGTGCTGCTCAACCAGGCTCCGCACCAGCTCGACCTGTGGCAGTGGATATTCGGGATGCCGAAGCGCGTGTGGGCGAAGTGCAAGTACGCGCAGTGGCACAACGTCGAAATCGAGGACGATGTGACCGCGTACGCCGAGTACGAAAACGGCGCTTCAGCGACCTTTATCACCACGACCGGCGAATATCCGGGAACAAATCGACTCGAAATATGCGGCGACCGCGCCAAGCTCGTGTGGGAGGGCGGCAAACTGAAGATGTGGAAGCTCGACCAGCCGGAGCGCGAAGTGTGCTTCACCTCGACGCAGGGCTTCGCGACCCCGCCGGTGGAGGAACTCGAGCCGGACTGCCCGGGAACCGAGACCGCGCACGTCGGCATACTCACCAACTTTGCGGACGCGATACTGAACGGAGCGGAGCTGCTCGCGCCGGGATACGACGGAATCAACGGGCTGACGCTGTCCAACGCGATGCACCTGAGCGACTGGACCGGCAAGATGATCGAGCTGCCGCTTGACGAGGAGCTGTTCGAGAAGCTGCTTGCCGAGCGCCGCGCGACCTCCAAGCTCAAGACCGGCTCGGACGGCGCGCCGGAGGACATCCGCGGGACGTATAACGACAGGTGGAATGTGCGATAGAAGCGGTGAGGCAGACACATAGGCGGATTAACGCCAAACCGACTAACGACCGCGGAGAGCGCGCCCCGCGTGCTCGGGAGCGGGATTGTCGGTAAGCGTTAAGACGGCGTAATGTGTCCAGCCGAACCGTGACAGGGGGCATTTTCTATGAGATTCGTGGACTTGAGCCGTGAGCAGGTGTCGGACATCGAGGACAAACTCGAAGCGTTCGATGAGGCGCACATCACGCGTCGGCTGAGCGGCAGCATCCGCCTCGGTATTGAGGAGGACGGGGAGATTGTCGCGGGACTGGACGCCTGTGTCACGGCATTTCGGATACTCTATGTGTCCACTGTTTTCGTAAAGGAGAGCCACAGACGCAAGGGCTACGGCAGAGCGCTTATCGGAGAGATGGAGCGCCGCGCCGCCGAGCTTGGGGTGGATACGATACGGCTTGACACCTTCAGTTGGCAGGGAAAGGAGTTCTACGAGGCGCTGGGTTACGAAGTAGTCGGGAGTTACGAAAACAGCGCCGACGGCTACGCCGAATACTTTTTTCTAAAACGAATAGGCTGATGAGGTACAAAAAACGGGGCAGACCAAACCGGTCGCCCCGTTTTTTGCTGCCCGCTATTGGGTGGAGCTTGAGCGCGCGTGGGTTTCGGATAGGACGGAGCCGGTGCAGGAGCACTGATAGAGCGCTCGGTATATTCTGTACAGAAGAATCAGAGATCCTCGAAGGACAAGAATTTGTTTGGCGGTATGTCGAGCGAGTCGGCAATGTCGAACAATGTGTCCAACGACAGCGCTTTGGCAATATTAGGCGCCTCCAAATGCCCCACAAAGGCAGGAGTCAGTCCGACGCGCTCCGCAAGCTCCTCCTGGGTCAGTCCGCGAATTTTGCGATAGTAGGCAATTTTTAGCCCGATTTGTCGGTACTTTTCAGCATGAATTTGTTTCATCGGTTATTCCTCCATCAAAATATATGATAACCAATCGTGTGAAGTATTGACATGAGCGAACAGATATGTTATTATATCTGACAGATATAAAAAGGCGTATCTTGAACGGAACGCAAGATAAGGTTTCGGAGAAATGCACCCGTTCAAAACCGTTGTGTTTCAAAGCATAACGTGCATTTTGTCAACCGCGGCGTCCGAACCGATATATACGCTTTATAGAATTACCGACGGCATAAAAGTAAAGAAAGTTGAACAATCTGTCAGAATTCACTCCGAGCGCATGACCTGAGGAGTTAATTCAATCTTTTTGGAAAGGAGGGTGCGGTTTGGAGAGAGGTAGTTTGCCTCATAGCCGCTCGCTGTTATACGCGTCTGTGACGGCGGG
>CAMNWZ010000110.1 GCA_946566645.1 uncultured Clostridia bacterium | reverse complement strand
GAAGTGTGCTATCGCGCAGAAGCCCGGTCCGACGTGGCAGCCTATCACCGGTCCCATCAGAACCTTGGTCACCACCGCCGACGGATTGAGCTTCTTGACCGCCTTTTCGAGGTAGTTCGCCGACTCCTCCGCGTCGGTGTGCGGGATGAAGACGTGCTCGCCGGTCGGCTTCTCGCTGCCCTCCTTGTAGTGCTCCACCAGTCGGTCGAGCGCCGCCTGGCGACCGCGCTTCTTCTCAAAGTTTATCAGCGTGCCGTCCTCCTCGATGCGGATGAGCGGCTTCATGCCGAGCGCCGCGCCGACAAACGCCACCGCCGGCGAGATGCGGCCGTTTCGCTTGAGGTACATCAGGTCGTCCACCATGAACCAGTGGCAGACGTTCAGCCGATTTTCCTCCAGCCACGCCGCGTTCTCCTCTATGCTCATGCCCGCCTCGCGGTTCTCGACAGCCTTCTCGAGCAGCAGCGTCATGCCCACCGTCGCGGCGAGGCTGTCCACGCAGCGTATCGTCACGTTCGGAAACTCCTCCGCAAGCTCGCGCGCCGCGATAAGCGACGAGTTGTATGTACTCGAAAGCCCGCTGCTCAGCGACAGATAGAGCACGTTTTCCCCGCGCTCGCAGAACGGGCGGAAGAAGTCGACATACTGCTGCGGCGCTATCTGCGAGGTGCGGGTCATCTTGCCCTCGCGCACCGCGTCGTAGTACTTCTTCAGCGTATCCGCCGACGTTAAGCCGTCGCACACGAACTGCTCGTCTCCCAGGTCGTAATTCATCGGTATCGCGCAGACTCCGCCATCCTTGACAAGACAGGGCGTGAGATCGGCGGACGCGTCGGTTACGATCTTGTAGCTCATATAAACTGATCCTCTCCGTTTCAAAAAATAGATAGGGGTTGATTATTCATCTCTACGCTATTATAATAATTGGCGGAACGAAACTCAATGAGCAGTAAAACCATTTCGTTTGATAAACGACAAATTCAAAAAATCGTCTATTATTTGGAGGCACATATGGCAACCGATCTTCGGGTGATAAAGACCGAGCGCAGCATACAGGACGCGTTCATCAAGCTGCGCGCACAGAAGCCGACCAGCAGGATAACCGTCAAGGAGCTGTGCGAGACCGCGCTGATAAACAAGGCGACCTTCTATCTGCACTACAAGGACATATACGAGCTGAGCGACATGCTCGAAAACAAGCTGATAACCGACTGTCTCGCGACCATCTCCGACGAGGACGCGGCGTCGCTCGAAAAGGTGGTGTTCGACTTTGCGAAGGCTTTCTCGTCGCAGTCGAAGCTGTTCCATATCCTTTTCTCGGACGGGGACAGGGACGCGGACAAGCTGGCGGGCAAGGTCACCGAGTTTGTGCGCGAGCGGGTGTTCGCGTTTGCGCCGCACCGCCGCGACGACCTCGGCTTCAACATCCGGCTCACCGCTGCGGTCTACGGCGGATTCCACGCGTTTTTCGCGTACAAGCACATCGAGCGTCCGGTAGAGATAGCGCACATCGCCGACTTCGTTCAGCGCACGCTCGGCTCGGACGCGCAGTCGCTGCGCTCGCAGCAGTAGCCGCACCGGCTTTCGTGTCGATTTCTTCGTCGTATGTTGCCAAAAGCCGTTTTCCGTGCTATAATGTATATAATTATCAACTATCTGCCTGATTTCGGAGGAGGGACACCTAATTGTATCACTGTAACCTGTGTTTCTGCCTGGTCGGCGAGGACTGTAGGGTCTTCGAGCTGCTGCGGCAGGCCACCCCTCTTGAGCATTTCACGCACCGTTACATAAGCGTCGGCTTCGACGACGAACAGCTCGCCTCCGCCGATGTGATCGTCGCAAACCTCCGCGGTGCCGACGCCCCCGAGGCGCTCTCGCTTCTGCGCGCGAAAATATCGAGCGACGCCGAGCTTGTCCTTGTTGCCGACAGCGAACAGGTCGCGGGCATAGCCGACCTGCTCGACGACGCGAACGACCTCTGGACTCTGCCGATGACCGACGGCGAGATACGCTTCCGCGTGCGCCGCCGCCAGGAGCTCTGCAAGCGCGCGAAGGACGCGTGGCAGGTCAAGCAGTATCTCGACGCGCTCACCGAAATAACGCCGAGCATGGTCTGGTTCAAGTCCAAGGACGGCATACACGAGCGGGTAAACGGCGCCTTCTGCCGCACCGTCGGCAAGGAGCGCGCGGTCGTGGAGGGACGCGACCACTGCTTTATCTGGGACGCGACGCCGGAGGAGGCTGAGGTCTGCGCGATAAGCGACCGCAAGGTCATGGAGTCGAACGGCACGGTCGTGGGTGAGGAGCTGGTGATGAGCGGCGGCGAGGAGAAGCTTCTGAACACCTACAAGGCGCCGCTCTACGATATCGACGGCAGCCTGATGGGCACCGTCGGGCTGGGCATAGACATCACGCAGGAGCGCGCCTACCAGCAGGAGCTTGTCGCGAAGGCGCAGACGCTCGAGCGGATATTTACCACCCTCGAGTGCGGCGTCATCTGCCACTCCTGCGACGGCAAGCGGATAATCAGCGTCAACCGGGCGGCACTCAGCATACTCGACTACAATTCGCAGGAGGAGATGGCGCTCCGCTTCGACATAATCGCCGACTCGGTCTTCGACGAGGACAAACCCATGCTCCGCGAGCGCATACAGTCGCTCAAAAAGGAGGGGGACAGCGTAGGCGTCGAGTATCGCGTGCTGCACAAAAACGGCGACATCCTCCACGTCATGGGCAACGTGAAGCTCATACGCGAGCACGGCGAGCTGCTCTATCAGCGCTTCCTGCTCGACGTCACCGCGCAGAAACTGCGCCAGGAGGAGAACGAGCGCCGTCAGGACGAGCTTGTCCGCGCGCTGACCGTTGACTATTCGCTCGTCTGCTACTTCGATACATACAGCGGGCTGGGCAAGATAATACACGCCGATGACAGCCTTCGCGACTCTCTGGGCGCAATATCCGACCCGGCGGTGTTCGACACCGGACTGTCGGCATACATCGACCGAAGCGTCTATCCTGCCGACCGTGACATGTTCCGCCGCGAAGTCTCGCTCGAAAACATCGCGAGAGAACTGGACGACCGCGTCATGCACATATTCACCTTCCGCTCGGTGCGGGGCGAGGAAATAAGGTATCAGGAGATGAAGATAGTCCGCTCGGGACTGTGGGACGGTCAGAACCACATCTTCGTCATGGGCATACGCAGCACCGACGCCGAGACCCGCAAGGAGATGGCACAGCGCCAGCTTCTCGAGGACGCGCTCGACCAGGCGAACCGCGCGAACAAGGCAAAGAGCGCGTTCCTGTCGAACATGTCGCACGACATGCGCACGCCGCTCAACGCAATCGTCGGCTTTACCAACCTGTCGATAGCGCACATAGACGACCGCGCGCAGGTCGAGGACTATCTCGAAAAGATAATGTCCTCCGGCAAGCACCTTCTCGCGCTGATAAACGACGTGCTCGACATGAGCCGCATCGAATCGGGCAAACTTCAGCTTGAAAACGACACAAACGACCTCGACGAGATAATCGACAACCTCGTCGGCATGGTCGAGTCGGACGCGAACGCAAAGCGGCTGCGGCTGACCGTCGACGCGTCGGCGGTAACGCACAAGGGCGTGCTCTGCGACCGTCTGCGGCTCGGTCAGGTGCTGATAAACATTATCACAAACTCGATAAAGTACACCGGCGAGGGCGGCGAAATAGGCTTTACCGTCACCGAACAGCCCGCCGCGTCGGACAGGTTCGCGACATACGCCTTCACCGTGCGCGACAACGGCATAGGCATGTCCAAGGAGTTCGTGTCCCACATCTTCGAGCCGTTCGAGCGGGAGAAGAACACCACGCTCAGCGGCATTCACGGCACCGGTCTCGGCATGTCGATAACCAAAAATATCGTGGACATGATGGACGGCAGCATAGCCGTCGAGAGCGAGCCGGGCGTCGGCACAACGGTCACCGTCACGCTCACCTTCCCGCTCAGTTCGGAGCTTCCCGCCGAACACGACGTTCACGCCGATGCCGAGCCTAAGGTGCCGTCCGGCAGACGGATACTTCTGGCGGAGGACAACGAGCTGAACCAGGAGATAGCGCTGATGATACTCTCCGACGCGGGGTTCGAGGCGGAACTAGCGGAAAACGGCAAGGTCGCGGTGGAAAAGCTCGCCGCGTCCGCTCCCGGCTACTACGACCTCATCCTGATGGACATTCAGATGCCGGTGATGAGCGGTTACGACGCGGCTAGGGCGATACGCGCGCTGCCCGACAAGCGTCTCGCCCGCATACCGATAATCGCCATGACCGCCAACGTCTTTGAGGAGGATCGACGCGAGGCGCTGAAGGCGGGCATGAACGCCCACATCGCAAAGCCTATAGACGTGCCCACGCTGCTCGGCACGCTCGGCGAGATACTGTCCTGAGGGGGGCGCAAATGACCGGTATCTTCTACTTCTCGTCCACCGGAAACAGCCTGTTCATCGCCGAGCGGCTTCAGCGAAAGCTCGGCGGCTGCATACGCTACATACCCACATTTGACGGCGGCTTTGCCGACATCGACCGAATGGTCATCGTCAGTCCGGTGTACAGCTTCGGACTGCCGCTGCCGGTCGTCGATTTCATACGGTCGCTGCGCGTCAGCGTGCCGCTCTACGTCGTGCTGAGTTACGGCGGCATGGCGGGAAACGCCGAGTATTTCGCGCAGAAACTCTGCCTCGAGCGAGGGCTCGACCTGCGCGGCGTCTACTCGATGAAGATGCCCGAGAATTTCACTCTCGTCATGTCCCCGCCTAAGTTCTATCAGAGCGGTATTCTGAAGAAGGCGCCGCGAGCCGCCGACGCGATAGCCGACCGCATAGCCCGCGGCGAGACGCGCCGTCTGTCCGCGCCGAAGAAGGACAGGTGGAGCGGGATATACGCGAAGAACCGCTTGAACTGGCACACCCTCGCCGAGAGTTTTTCGGTCACAAACGACTGCGTCGGCTGCCGAAAGTGCGAGCGGGTCTGCCCGGTCGGAAACATTGCGGTGGTGGCTGGCATGCCGATGTTCGGCGACAAGTGCGTGGCGTGCCTCGGCTGCTACCACCGCTGCCCGAAAAACGCGATACGCTACAAGAAGAAAAAGAAGGGTCGCTACATAAATCCGCTGGTCGACGAGGACAGGATAGGTCGCGACGAATAAACAAAAACGGCTGACCGCACGGTCAGCCGTTTTTTCGTCTGTTCAGCGCTTCTCTATCAGGCAGACCGCGTGCGCCGATATGCCCTCGCACCGTCCGGTAAAGCCCATCCGCTCCTCGGTGGTCGCCTTGACGCTCACCTTTGATATGTCCACGCCAAGCGCGGCGGCGATGTTTTCGCGCATACTCTCGATGTGCGGCGCGAGCTTTGGCACCTGCGCTATCACCGTCGCGTCCACGTTGCCGACAGCGTAGCCGTTCTCGCGCAGCAATTCCGCGACACGCTCGCAGAGCTTCAGGCTGTCCGCGTCCTTGTATGCGGGGTCGCTCGGCGGAAAGTGACCGCCGATGTCGCCGAGCGCCGCCGCGCCGAGCAGGGCGTCCATCACCGCGTGGACGAGCACGTCCGCGTCCGAGTGACCGTCCAGGCCCTGCGTGTGCGGAACGTCCACCCCGCCGAGTATCAGCTTCCGACCGTCCGCAAACCGATGCGCGTCGTAGCCGTGTCCTATCCTCATAGCTCACCCTCCTCAAATTCAAGCAGCGCCTCCGCCACCGCGAGGTCGGACGGGCGCGTTATCTTGATGTTGCGCTCGTCGCCGTCGGTGACGAACACGCTCATGCCCATCGCCTCGACGACCGACGCGTCATCGGTGAACTCGCGTGAGTCGTCGGCGGCGGCGAGCGCACCGCGTATCAGCGTCGCGTCGAATACCTGCGGCGTCTGCACCGCGACGAGCGAATCCCTCGGCGGAAGATCGCCGTGCGCCAGCCGCTTGTCGACGCGCTTTATCGTGTCGTTCACCGCCACGCCGGGTATCGCCGCCTTATGCTGCTGCGCCGCCGCGAACACCCGCGTTATCAGGTCGGGAGTGACCAGAGGGCGCGCGCCGTCGTGTATCGCTATGTAGTCGCACTCGCCCGCCGCCTTGACACCCGCAAGCGAGCTCAAACGGCGGGTCGCTCCGCCCGAAAC
>CAMNWZ010000109.1 GCA_946566645.1 uncultured Clostridia bacterium | reverse complement strand
ATGGCGGCATAGCTCAGTTGGCTAGAGCGCACGGTTCATACCCGTAAGGTCCCCGGTTCGAATCCAGGTGCCGCTACCATGTCGGGGCGGAATTACCCGCCCCGACAATTTATCCGGCCCGTTGGTCAAGCGGCTAAGACACCGCCCTTTCACGGCGGAAACAGGAGTTCGATTCTCCTACGGGTCACCAAACGCCCACATCGCCGCGACCGCGGCTTGAATAATAAGGCACATGGAGGCTTAGCTCAGCTGGTCAGAGCGCATGCTTCACACGCATGAGGTCACTGGTTCGAGCCCAGTAGTCTCCACCAAAACAAAAGACATCCGAAAGGATGTCTTTTGTTTTTATGCCCCAACCGTATAAGCCCCGATACGAAATAGGCATTGTACATAACTCCAAGTATACGCTATAATTGACACACAACGAGGAAACGGAGGTAAAAACAGATGACTGTCGGTGAAAACATCAAGAAACTGGGCTTCGGTCTCATGCGCCTGCCGATGAAGGACGGCGCGGTAGACATCGAGCTTATCAAGCGGATGGTGGACGAGTTCGAGGGTCACGGCTTCAGCTACTACGACACGTCGCCTGTCTACGGCGGGGGACTGAGCGAGGCGACCTTCAAGACCGCCGTGTCCGACCGCTATCCGCGCGAGAAATTCCACATCGCGACCAAGCTTCCGATGTGGACGATAAACTCGCCGGAGGAGGTCGAGCCGAAATTCGAGGCATCGCTGAAAGCCCTCGGCGTGGACTACGTCGACTTCTACCTGATACACGGACTGAGCACCGTCGTGAGCGACCGCTTCCCGAACAGCTATCTCGACAAGGCTGACCGCTTCGGCGTGTGGGACTTCCTGAAGAAGATAAAGGCGGACGGACGCGCGAAGCACATAGGCTTCAGCTACCACTCGTCGGCGGAGGACCTGGACGCGATACTCACCGCGCACCCCGAGGTCGAGTTCGTCCAGCTGCAGATAAACTATGTCGACTGGGAGGACAGCGTCATACAGTCGCGAAAGTGTTATGAGGTCGCGCGGAAGCACGGCGTGGGCGTGACGGTGATGGAGCCGTGCAAGGGCGGCACGCTCGTCGAGGTGCGAAGCGACGTCCGCGCGATAATGGAGCAGGCGAACCCGAACGCAAGTCTCGCGAGCTGGGCGATACGCTTCGCCGCGTCGAACGACGGGATAATAACCGTCCTGTCCGGCATGGGAAACATGGAGCAGATGTGCGACAACGTGAGCTGCATGGACAACTTCAAGCCGCTTGACGACGGCGAGCGCGAAGTGCTTGCGAAGGTGGTCGACAAGCTCGCCGACGTGGACACGATATGCTGCACCGGATGCCGCTACTGCACCGACGGCTGCCCGATGAGCATACGCATCCCCGACATCTTCTCGATGTACAACAACGAGGTGATATACGAGGGCAAGGGGGATGGCAGGCGCAGGTTCGCGAACCATATAAAGACGAACACCGACCCCGCCGAGTGCATCGAGTGCGGACAGTGCGAGGCGGCGTGCCCGCAGCACCTGCCGATAATCGAGAGTCTCAAGCTCGCGGGCGGCAGACTGAGAGCATAAACCGGAAAGGAGTCCGGTCAAAATCGCTATGCGATTTTTCCCACGCGCTTTGCGCGAACAATGAAAGGAGAAATTTATGAAGTATACTAAACTCGGAAGCTCCGACCTGAACGTCAGCCGCATCTGCCTCGGTTGCATGGGCTTCGGCGACGCGGAAAACGGTCAGCACAGGTGGACGCTCGACGAGAGCGCGTCCCGCGAGATAATAAAGCACGCGCTTGACAGCGGCATAAACTTCTTCGACACCGCGATAGGATACCAGAACGGCACGAGCGAGATGTATGTCGGACGCGCGCTGCGCGACATGGCTCGCCGTGAGGATGTTGTCGTCGCGACCAAGTTCCCGCCGCGCACTCCCGACGAGATGGCAAGCGGCGTGGACGGATATTCGCACGTCATGAACCTGCTGAACGCGAGCCTCGAGCACCTGGGCACCGACTACGTCGACCTCTACATCTGCCACGCGTGGGACTACAACACGCCGATAGAGGAGATACTCACCGCGCTCGGCGACGCGAAGAAGGCGGGCAAGCTGCGCGAGATAGGCATATCCAACTGCTACGCCTGGCAGCTCGCCAAGGCAAACGCCTACGCCGAGGCGCACGGATTGCCGAGGTTCGTGTCCGTCCAGGGTCACTACAACCTCATCTTCCGCGAGGAGGAGCGCGAGATGGCGGGTCTCTGCGCGGCGGATGGCATCGCCATGACCCCCTACTCGGCGCTCGCGGGCGGACGGCTGTCCAAGCGCCCGGGCGAGACCTCAAAGCGCCTCGAGCTGGACAGCTACGCGCGCGGCAAGTATGATGCCACGGCGGAGCAGGACGCGGCGATAATCGACCGCGTAGCCGAGCTTGCGGAGAAGCACTCGACGACGATGACTACCGTGTCGCTCGCGTGGCTGCTCACCAAGGTGGCAAGCCCGGTGGTAGGCGCGACAAAGCCGCATCACATCGACGGCGCGGTCGCGGCGGTCGAACTCACCCTCGCCCCCGAGGAGCTGGCGTACCTCGAGGAGCCGTACCTGCCGCACAAGCTGGTCGGCGTGATGGCGGGCGGCATCCCGATAATTAAAAAATGAGCGAGATCACTCGCTCATTTTCGGGTCGCTTTTGCGCTTTCTCGTGAATATCGGCAGCGCGGACAGTCGGTCGAGCGTCACGCCGGCGGTGAGCACCCAGAAGGGTATCGCCAGCAGCCGATAGCGCACCTGCACCTCTATCAGCAGATAGACGAACATCATCACGCAGAGCGCCGCGATGGAGAGGAGCGAACCGCAGTCGACCTCGCGCCGCTTCTCATGCCAAAGCAGCACCGGAGCGGGCAGCGCGAGCAGATAGACAAGCAGAAGCGTCCCGCGCTCGAACGACTGCACCCCCGAGCAGAAGTATTTCAGGCTGACTCCGGGCAGCACGAGCGAGTTTTTGTCGAGCATCGAGGTCGACCACATCAGCTCCTGCGGGTCGGTCCAGAACACTCTCACCTTGCCGACGAAGAAGTCGGCGATCTCGCCCGCCGGACGGTCGAACAGCTCGCGTATGATGGCGAACATTCCCGCGCGTCGCTCGTCGGAGGGCAGCTCTATCAGATACGCGTACCGGTCGGTGTACTTGCCGTAGCCGCTCACGTTGCCCAGTCCGACGATGAACTTCCACTCGGGTATGTTGTTGCCGATGCCGTTCGGCGCGTAACCGCTGGCGGTGAGTATCAGCCCCACCAGCTTTTGCAGCGCGAAGTAGCAGGCAAGCAGGATGGCGAGCGCGAGAGCCATCCTTCCGAGCGACCTGAGCGTCGGGCGCTGTATGTATCGAAGCAGTCCGCAGCAGACAACGGCGGTTATCACCACGATCGCCTCCGGCCGCATGAGGTTGGACATCGCGAGGCTCACTCCCGCGAGTATCATATCGCGCGGGCGGTCGCTCCGCAGCAGAAAGTATATCCCGAGCAGCAGGAAAAAGGTGGATACATGCTGGTTTGTCATCACCGACGAGTACATTATCACGCCGGGGAAGAGCGCGTAGATAAGCCCCACACACAGCGCCGCGCTTTCGGACAGGTACCGCCGCGCGATGAGGTAGAGCAGATAGTTCGTGCCGACCATCAGCAGCAGGTTCGCAGCCTTCACCGCCCAGTACGCGTTGTAGCCGAATATCTTGAATATAGCGCCCTCGTAGAATATGAACGGTATCTGATAGGGCCAGTTGTACATATAGCCCTCGCTCACGTCGAACCATTCCGGCTCGCCGAGCGCGACGTGATGCGCGCCCCAGTTGAGCACCTGAAAGTCGCTCATCGGCTCGGTGGGAATGAGCAGTATGTATAGAAGCCGCGCCGCGAGCGACACGAGTATCACGATAATCGGTGCAAACTTCCGTCCCGCGCCGTACTTCATCAGCAGGAAGCAGCCGCCGCCGAGAGCAAGCGGGTAGAGCACCATGAACAGGTAGCCCATCGGACGGAAGCCGCCGAGCTGATGAAGCAGGAACTGCGCGACTATCAGAAGGCAGAACGCGCCGAAGAAGCAGAGCACCGCGCGTCGTATGACCGTTCCCACAGCGTTCGAGCTGTCCGGCGGAGCTAAGAAGTGTGTTCTGTCGCTCATTCTGCAAATCCCCCCAAATATCCCGTTATTTTCCAAAAATTATTATACTCGCTCGCCGGGACATATGCAAGCGCATCTTGACGCGTGGTGTATAATAGTGGCGTAAATCAGGTTTTAGGCAGACAAGAGGAGGAGAGTAATGACCGAAAACAGGCAGATCGAGGAAATGATGTTTTCAAACAAGCAGCTCAAGGACATGATAATCCCGCTGTTCCTGGAACAGCTCCTCGTCATGCTCGTCGGACTGCTCGACACCTTCATCGTCACATACGCGAGCGAGGCGGCGGTCAGCGGAGTTTCGCTTGTCAACTCGTTTGCGAACGTATTCATAATGCTGTTCACCGCGCTGTCGGTCGGCGGAGCGGTGGTCGTCAGCCAGTATCTCGGACGCGGCGAGAATGGCCTCGCGTCGGAGGCGATAAGCCAGCTTCTCATGATATCCACCGCGTTTTCGGTGGTGATAACGGCGGTGGTGCTCATCTTCCGCGTGCCGATGCTGTCGCTCATGTTCGGCAAGGTGGAACAGGACGTCATGGACGCCTGCCTCGAGTATCTGCTGATAACCGCGTTCTCCTTCCCGGCGCTCGCGATATACAACACCGGCGCCGCGATGTACCGCTCGATAGGCAAGACCCGCGTCACGATGTACATATCCATCATATCCAATGTGATAAATCTGGGCGGAAATATACTCGGAGTATTAGTGCTGAAGATGGGTGTCGCGGGCGTTGCGTACCCGACGCTCATCTCGCGCGTGTTCTCCGCCGTGGCGATAACGATACTCTGCTTCAAGGACAGGTACGGCATAAGCTACCGAGTTAAGGACATATTCAGGTGGGACGGACGGCTGCTCAAACAGCTCATGCGCATAGCCGTTCCGAACGGACTGGAAAACGGAGTGTTCCAGCTTGTCAAGGTCGCGCTCAGCAGCATGTGCGCGCTGTTCGGCACCTATCAGATAGCGGCAAACGGAATCGCGCAGAGCATATGGTCGCTCGGTGCGCTCGCGTCTATCGGCATGGGTCCGGTCTTCACAACGGTCATCGGTCAATGCATGGGCGCGGGAGAGGTGGATCAGGCGAAGTTCTATTTCATCAGGCTGCTCAAGATAAGTTTCGCGGTCTCGTCGGCGTGGAATCTGTTGATATGCGCTGCGACGCCGCTCGCGCTCGGGTTCACCGCCCTTAGCGAGCAGACGATAACCTGCATAATCTGGCTGGTGGTCATCCACAACGTGGCGGCGGCGTTCGTCCATCCGGTGGCGTTCCCGTTCGGAACGGGACTGCGCGCCGCGGGCGACGTGAAGTTCACCACCGCCGTCACCATCTTCACGAGCGTAGGAATACGGCTGCTGCTCAGCTGGCTGTTCGCGATACCGATGGGCATGGGCGTGTACGGCATAGCGATAGCGATGGCAGCCGACTGGGTGGTGCGCGCGATATTCTTCATCTGGCGCTATCGTTCGGGGAAATGGAAGAATTTCCAGGTGATATAAGGACAGCAAAAAAGAGAGGACGCGCGTCCTCTCTTTTTTCGTGCTCATCTACGGTCGAACTTTGCCGACTTCCTCAAGCAGTTTCACCCGCTCGTCGATGTTCTTCTGAAACTCCTCGTCGCTGAACTTCGGGTCGCGCGTCCTGCGCCAGATGTCGCACGGCTTTTCGGGACACTCGCCGCAGTCGGCGTACCCCTTCTCCTTGCAGCAGACGTAGATGGGGCAGCTCTCCCCCTCCTTCATGTGAAAGACGTGACCGTCGCAGGCGTTGCAGCCCTTGCACATATCCTTGCAGTAGCAGGTGAGGCAGTTTGCGCCGCAGCAGCTGACCGACGACAGTATCTCCCGCTGCTTCTTCTTCGAGAACCCGCGAAGCACCAGCAGGTAGGACTTGTCGAGCAGCTCGCGCATAAGCTCGTCGGGCACCGCGCCGTCCGGCTTTCCAAAAAAAGATATTACCTTTGTCGCGAAAGTAG
>CAMNWZ010000108.1 GCA_946566645.1 uncultured Clostridia bacterium | reverse complement strand
ACCTTCGAGCTTTCGACCATGCCAGAGCCGTACATAGCCGCGGCACAGTCGCTGAAACCCGGCGAGATGAGCGATATAGTGGACATCGACGGCGCGTATGTGCTGGTGAAGCGCGAGGCGCTCGACGAGTCCTACCTGACCGAGAACTTCGACGCGATAAAGGAGGAGTACGGGCTCGGACTGTTCCGCGAGCTGCTCGACCCGGTGCGCGACGAGCTGTCGGTGGAAAAGACCGACGCGTTTTCAAAGATAGACGTGCAGGAGATATACGACGCGTTCTTCAGCGCGTGAGTATCAAAACAGCATAAAAAGCGGCTTCGGAGTTTTCACGCTCCGAAGCCGTTTTAATTATCTCTATCTGTCCTTCTCCCAACGGCGTATCGCCTCGCCGAGTATCTTCGGGTCGACCACGTTGCGCAGCGGATTTATCGCGTCCTCACCGCTCGACCGAAGCAGCGTCACAAGCGACTGTATCAGCTCCTCGTCTGCCTGCCTTTGGGACTTCTCCGGTTTGGGAGGTGCGGGCGGAGCAGGCGGCGTGGGCGGAGTCGATGCCTTGGGAGCGGACGCGGCGCGGGTCCACAGCTCCTCGCTGAAGCCGCCGAGGAAGGGCATTATCGACTGGAGTTCGCCGAACGACGCGCCGCTGTCGAGCGCCGACATAGCTATCTCACCGAGGTCATCCTCGTCGAGGAAGGGCGCTATCGCCGCGAGGTCGCCTATCTTTTCGCCGTTCGCGACCATCGACCGCGCTATCTCGCCGAGGTCGTCGCTGTCAAGGAAGGGTGCTATTCCCGCGAGCGAGCCTATCGACTTGCCGTCGCGCGCCGACTGCTTCGCAATATCGCCGAGGTCATCGGCGTCCATAAACGGCGCTATCGCCGTGAGACTGCCTATGTCGCCGGTCTTCTCATAGCCCGAGCGCGCGAGCTGTGCAAGCGTCTCCGAGCTGATGAACGGCGCAAGCCCGCCTATCGAGCCGAAGTCGTCGGTGCGCTCGAGTGCCTTGAGCGCCAGCTCGTCTATAATGTCCTCGTCCATAAACGGCGCGAGCGCCGTCACATCGTTCAGGTCACCGCTGCGCTCGAACAGCTTCAGCGCCACATCGCTTACCACATCGTCGTCCGCGTGAGGGGCAAACGCCGCAAGCATCGACGCGTCGGCGCTCTCGTCATCCGCAAGCTCTGTCAGCTTCTGATTGAGCGTCTCGGTCGGAAGGAAGGGGGCAAGCCGCGCGAGCGCCTCGAGGTTGGACATCGGATGGTCGCCGTCGCCGAACACGACCGTGTTTCCGAACCATCGACCGCTGCGGCGCTCCGCTCTGCGTGCGGCACGCTCGGCCCTGCGCTCCGCGCGTTCGGCTATGCGCTCCGCCTTCCACTCCGCGCGTTCTGCCTTACGCTCCGCGCGCTCGGCGTATCTGTCCGCGCGCTCGTCCTCGCGCTCCTCCTCAAGCTCTTCCTCCAGCTCCTCGATGACGTCCCCGATGTGCTCGTCGAATTCGCCCGAGTAGTCGCGGCGCTTCTCGTCGAGCCTGTCTCGCACCGACTCGATGCTGAACCGCTTTGCGAGCGACTCGAGGTCGCGGCGCTCGTCGCTGCCAAGACCCTGTATGCCGTCGAGATACGCGCGGAACTCTGCCCACTCCTCGTCCGAGTTTGCGACGACGTAGAACGCCGTGCCGCCTCCGTTGGTGTTCCGCGCCTCGAAGTGAATCTTTTCGGGGTCGATGGAGTTTATCTTCTCGTGTATCTTGTCCAGCTTGCCGTCGAGCGCGTCACTCATGCCGCCCATCGCGGCGTTTATCTGGTTGGATAGAGCCTTGCCGTCGAACGCCTCGTTTATCTTATTCGAGATGGACTTGCCCAGGTCGCCGAGCTTGGAGAACACCGAGCCAAACGCCTTGTCCACCTGCTCAGGCTTGAGTATCGGCGCGACGTCCGCCAGCTCCGCCGGAGTGATGTCCGGGTTTTCGACCTGCTCCTCTACCTGCTTTATCACCTCTGCGGTGCGCTGCGAGCCGAGCAGCTCGTCGATAGAACAATTAAGGATCTCCGCTATCTCGCCGAGCTTGGAGATGTCCGGCGCGGTCTGTCCGCGTTCCCAGTTGCTAACCGCCTGGTAGCTGATGCCGAGTTTGTCCGCAAGCTCCATCTGCGTAATGCCCAGCGCCTTGCGTCGAGCCGAGATGTTTTTGCCTAGCTTCATTATGTCAAACATGTTGTTGTGCCTCCTTTTGATTTCGCGGCGGGCCCACCGCTTCATGGCACTATCATAGCCTAAAATCGCGGCAAAGTAAAGCAAGCGGTCGTTGAATAGGCGAAAAAACGCGAACTCAAGCGCCGCTTGAGTTGAGGACGCCGCAAAAATAATTTGACAATCGTGCTCGGCTGTGCTACAATATCCAAGCACGAATAACCGGGTGTGGCGCAGCTGGTAGCGCGCTTGACTGGGGGTCAAGAGGCCGCAGGTTCAAGTCCTGTCACTCGGACCAAAAACCGCCGTGGACGACATATCGTTCGCGGCGTTTTTTTGCAAACGGAAGCGGCTCGGCGAAATCAAGGAGGAAAAGAATATGAATTATCGCAGACTTGGCAAGACCGACCTGATGGTGAGCGAGATAGGCTTCGGCGGGGAGTGGATGGAGCGCCACACCGCCGAGGAGTGCATGGCAGTTATGGACAAGGCGGAGGAGTGCGGCATAAATATCCTCGACTGTTGGATGTCCGAGCCGAACGTGCGCACCAGCCTCGGACTGGCACTCGCCGGCAGACGCGAGCGCTGGATAATTCAGGGACACATCGGCTCCACCTGGCAGAACGGTCAGTATGTCCGCACCCGCGACCTCGAGCGGTGCAAAGCGGCGTTTGAGGACCTGCTCTCCCGCCTGCAGACCGACTACATAGACCTCGGCATGATACACTTTGTGGACACCGAGGCGGACTGGGACGGCGCTTTCGGCACGCCGTTTATCGACTATGTGAAGGAGCTGAAGGCGAAGGGAACCATCCGCCACATAGGCATGAGCACCCACAACCCCGAGATGGCGAAGCGGGCTGCGGAGAGCGGCATTGTGGAGATGATACTGTTCAGCGTCAATCCCGCGTTTGACATGCTTCCGCCGACCGACAACATCGACAGCTACTTTGCGGACGAGTACAGCGCCGACCTCGGCGGCATCGACCCGCAGCGCACCGAGCTGTACAAGCTGTGCGAGCGTCTGGACGTGGGTATCACCGTGATGAAGCCCTACGCCGGAGGACGGCTGTTCGACGAGCAGCGCTCGCCCTTCGGTGTTGCTCTCACCCCGGTGCAGTGCATCCACTACTGCCTCACGCGTCCCGCCGTGGCGTCGGTGCTGGCGGGATACGACACGCCGGAGCACGTCGAGCAGGCGGCTGCCTACGAGACCGCCTCCGACGAGGAGAAGGACTATGCCACCGTGCTCGCCCGCGCGCCCAAGCACACATTCGGACAGGGGGAGTGCACCTACTGCGGACACTGCCGACCCTGCCCGGTCGATATTGACATCGCGATGGTGAACAAGTATTACGACCTCGCCACGATGCAGCAGTCGGTGCCCGACACGGTTCGCGCACACTATCAGGCGCTGGAGCACCACGCGGACGAGTGCATAGGCTGCAAGAGCTGTGAGAGCCGCTGCCCGTTCGGCGTGAAGATAGCCGAGCGCATGGCAAAGACGGCGCGGCTGTTCGACTAAAGGGAGGCACACCATGCGAAAGGTCGGGTTCGCGATGTCCACATACCGCCTGGCAAAGGAGTTCCAGGACGGCATAGAGGAGCTTGAGAAGACGGCGCCGCTGGCGTACGCGCGCGAGTATCTTATGGACGGAAGCCGCCGCGAGCAGCTGGGCGACGACTTCTACACGCGCGTCGACGAGCTTCAGGCAATACGCAAGCGCGGAATCGTCGGCGAGATGCGCTACGTCCGCGCGCAGGTGAGCGTCTACTTTCGAGACAATCCGGATAAGCCCGAAAAGATGCCGGAGGAGCTGCTCGGCGAGGATGTGCTGAGCGGCGACAGCATCACGTTCGGGTTCGGAAAGGACGTATACGAGATCGCGCCGAGCCTCAAGGTGTACGAGCTGTTCATCTGGCTCGGAAAGAGCGAGCTTGGGCTGTAAGGGCTAGTTTGCCGACTTCTTCCGCATCTCCATAAGCTCGCGCGACTCCTTGCCGGTCATATGCTCGACGGCAAGCTCGAGCAGGCATACCCGATTGAGGCTGCCGTCTATCTCCGCCGCTATCGACTCGTCCGACTCGTTCGGAGAGTAGCGGCGGGCGATGAGGTCGATGGCGGCACGCTTCTCGCTGCCCTCAAGCTCGCGCATCCGTCCGAAGGCTATCACGCTGCGGTAGTGGGTGGTGAAGCGCTCGGGCACTATGTCGTCCTGCGAAACGACGCAGAAGGACGCGCGATCGTTTCTGCGTATCGCGCGCAGCTTGTGCCCCTCGACGGCGCAGTGAAAATAGATGTGACCGTCGGCGTAGACGTAGCTTATCGGCAGCGCGTAGGGATAGCCGTCATCGCCGTCGAGCGCGAGCACGCCGTGGGTGCATATCGAAAGTATTTCCTTGCACTCGGCAGGCCTGAGCGCCTGATTTTTCCGCCTCATCTCACTGAACATGGTGCACCTCCGTGGTTCGTTTTTATCAGTCTACCACATATTGCGCCGCGGGACAAGATGAGCGCTTGCAAACTTTTGCGCGAAGGTGTAAAATACCGGGTAGAAACTTTTCCCGGAGGTTTTCGGATGAACGAGACGTTTTCGATAGAATTCGGCGTCGGAGCGTGCGAGAGCGACTGTTTCAGCCGCCTGCGCCCGTCGTCGCTTATGCGGTTCATACAGGAGGCGGCGATTGGTCATGTGCTCGAGCTGGGCATCGACCGCGCGTGGACGCTCGAGCACCTCGACTCGGTGTGGATGGTCATTCGCACGCGGGTGGATTTGAAGCGCCCGATAATGTACGACGAGACGGTGACGATAAAGACATGGGCGGCGGAGACGAAGGGAGCGGTCTTCCCGCGCGAGAGCGAGATATTCGTCGGCGGCGAGTCGGTGGGCGAGGTGTCGGCGACCTGGGTGATAGCGAACATCGACACCGGTCGTATGCTGCGGCCGAAGGCGCTGTTCGAGCTTGCGGAGTTCCCCGACCTCGGCGCGCCGCGATTTAAGCCGGTGGAGAAAATTCAGCCGATAGAGCCGCTCGGCGCGCCGGAAGTGCACCGCGTGCGCTACAGCGACATGGACATGAACCGCCATGTGAACAACACGCGGTACACCGACTTCGCTGCCGACCACATAGATTTGGAGACGATGCCCGATAAGTGGATACGCTCGATGACCGTGTCCTTCAGCTCGCAGTGCGTGGCGGGGGACGACCTGGTGCTTTGCAGCGCGAACGACGGCGACCGCTTCTATGTCCGCGGCAGCTCGCCGGAGGGCAGGATACACTTTGAGCAGGAGTTCATCCTTGAGGATGTGAAGTAGAAAAGGGGGAAGCCGGCGTGGACGAGCTGAAAGCTTTGCTTGACGAGATAGGGCGAGTGTCCCAGCCCGAGCGGCTGATAGTATACGGACTGAAGCGCGAGGGCGCGGGCGAGCGTGTGCGCGACGTGAACGTCTGCGTTGTCTGCGACTGCGAGGACAAGCGAATGCTCGAGCGCAAGCTGTATCTCGGCATCGAGAGCGAGATATCCTTTGACGTGATAATCTACACGCCGGACGAGTGGAAGCGGCTGCTGCGTGACCCGCAGTCCTACGCGAGCCGGATAGCCGAGAAGGGGCGCGAGTATGGCGAGGCGTAACTCTAACACGAACGACAGCCGCCGCTACTACGAGTGGCTAGACCACGCGGAGACCGACCTGCGTTCGGCGCGGATACTCGACTCGGTGGGAGCCGACCCGCGGACGGTGGTCTATCACTGCCATCAGACGGTGGAGAAGGCGCTCAAGAGCTTCATCCTGTTCAAGCAGAAGCGGCACCTGGACGGGCACAACATAACCTTTCTGACACGGCAGGCTGCGCGCGCCGACCGTCGGTTTGAGAAGTTTGTCGAGCGAAGCCCGCTGTTCAACCGATACTACATCGAGACGCGTTACCCGACCGACCTTCCGTTTGAGATAGAGCCGGCCGAGCTTCGGGAGGC
>CAMNWZ010000107.1 GCA_946566645.1 uncultured Clostridia bacterium | reverse complement strand
GTCTTGACGCGGTTTGCGACGAACACCTGGCGCTCGAGCTGTTTTGCGTCCTCCGCGCCCGCGAGCGCCGTCAGCTTGGCTATCAGCTCGCGCGAGCGGTCGGCGCTTATGAACTTGGACGACTGCACCGCGTCGACGAGCAGTTTCAGCTCGGACAGCTCAAAATCGCGCGATTCGATATAATATCCCGCGTTTTTGCCGCGTTTTTGTTCGATTTCATAGCCGAATTCGCGCAGCGCCTCGATGTCGTCGTACACCGCCTTACGCTCGACAGATATGCCCAGCTTATCGAGCTCGACAAGTATATCCGGTACGCTCACCGGGTGTTCCACATCCGACTTTTTGCGCAGTATATCGAGCACATACAGCAGTCTCAGCTTGTTTCCGTAACTTTTCGGCATGGTTCACCCCTTCTGTCTAAGTGCGCGCAGCCGACTCTCGTCCGGCGTGACGTACATCGTGAAATATGGGTCGTAGACGACCATTCCGGGCTTGCCGCCGCCCATCTTTTTGACGTATCGCGCGCGCGTGTAGTCGACCGCGACGTTCGCGCCGCCGCGCGCGTCCGAGTAAAACGCCGCGATCTCGCCCGCCTCGGTGTAGGTCGCGTCGTCCGGCTCGTCGGCGCCGCAGCGAATCAAAACGTGCGCTCCGTGCGCGTGCTGAACATGCAGCCAAACATCATTTTTGTGCGCCTCTTTCAGCGTAAGTTGGTCATTTTGCAGGTTATTCCGCCCGACTTGTATCCTAAATCCACCGCTAGAGATAAACTCACGAGGCGGCAGCGCGTCACTTTTCCGCTTCTTCGCTCCCGACTGCGGGCGGAGGTATCCGGTGCTGACCAGCTCCTCGCGGATGCCGCTCAGCTCGCGGTCACTCTCCGCACTTTTCAGCTCATTCAGGACACTTTTCAGATATGTTTGCTCGGTCTCCCCCTCGGATATGAGCGTTGTCAGCATCTTTTCGGCGTTTTTGCGTCGCGCGTAGTCGCGGTAGAATTTACTTGCGTTCTGCTGAGCGTTTATCTTCGGGTCGAGCGAAATTTCAACTTCCGCATTGTTTTCGTCGTAAAAATCGACCACTTTGACCGATTTCGCGCCTCTTTCAACCAGATGGAGGTTCGCCATCAGCAGGTCGCCGAGCTCACGCAGCCGCTCGCGATCCTTCGCCTCCGCCATCTCCGCGCGGCGGGTCTCCAGCTTGCGCGTCGCTCGCTCGAGCGCGTTGGTGACCGTCTTGGTCATCTCGCGACCGCGCAGACGAATCCGCTCCGAATATTCGCGTTTTGCGTAGAATTCCTCAAGAAGTGCCGAGAAATTCGGCATTTTTGTGCACTCATGGGTCTCCCCATACTGCTCTATCGGCATGTAGCAGAAGTCGACCGGCTCGCTATCTTTCTTCAGCAGCCACGGCTCAAGCCCGCCGCCCCGCGCGCGTTCAACTATCTCAAACAGCTGCGCCGCAAGGGTTTCGCGCAGCTTATCGTCGGTCAGCCGGGCCGCCGTGTCCCCTCCGACCCGATACGCAAACTCGCGCGCGGCGAGCGGCGATATTCCCGCAAAATTGGTCATCAACGCGCGCTCAATCTCAATATCCTGCGGCAATTCGGCGATAATCTGCAACAATTCTTCGCGTTCTAGCGACAGCAGGTCACGCTTCGACTGCGGGTCGGGCGCGCGGTAGAACATCCCGGGCAGGAGCTGCCTCTTTCCCGCCGCGATGTCGCCTTCAACTCGCCGTATGCAGTCGATTATGCGGTTTTCCTCGTCCAAAAGTACCAAATTCGGCTGTCGTCCGACTAATTCGAGCATCACGCGTCGACGGCGCAGTTCGCCCAGCTCGTCCACCGAGTCTACGCCGATTTCGACCATCCGCTCGCCCGGGATCTTGCGCATCTCACGAATTACTCCGCTGCCCAAAATCTTGCGTAAAAACATGCAAAACATCGGCGGAACAGCCGGATTTTCACGATTTTCGGACAAAATCGACAGTCGCGCGCTGCCCGGCGCGGCACTGAGCAGCAGCCGCGTCGACCCCGCCGCCCCGCGCAGGGCGAGGATGATCTCCTCCCGCTCGGGCTGGAAAATTTTGTCTATCTTCTGCCCGATGACTCGGTCGGCGATCTCGCTCACTATTCCTTCAAGAAAAATTGCATCAATCGGCATCGAAAACCTCGTTTCTTACGCTCTTTCAATCAAAATTGCGGACATCATACGTTCATTCAGCATAGCCAAAATTGTCTGCTTTTCCTCCGCCGTACAGCCGAGCAGCAGCTTTATCTCGCTGTCCTTTTTGAATAGGTCGATCGTCACGACGATTGCGTCCAAACGCTTGTCCCCCAAGCTTCCCAGCCACACGTCAATGCCGTCGCCGTCCATCGAGCTCGTGCCCTCGAGATAGCCGTAGTCGAGCGGGTAGATGAGCGACGGGTATCGCGGGTGCGCGCTGCCCTTCGGGCGGTCGATGACGATTTCATGCTCGGCGACCAGTCGGTCAAGCTTCTCCCAGAACCCCTCGTCTGCGCGCCGAACCCCTTGCGGCACAAGGAGTTTGCGATAGCTCACCGTTCGCTCGGTCTCCTCAAACCCGCAGCCGAGGTGGAACTTTTCGCTAAGCTCGTTGTCAAGCTCGCGGTCGCTTGCAAGCTCGGCGCAATTTTGCGATTTTGCCCACTTTTCGCCCTCATTTACCAGTGCTCGCGCAACTCCGAGTTTACGGTACTTTTCGTCCACAAATATCCCTTCCAAGAAGGCAGTCGGCGAAAAATCACAACCGTTCACATAGTCATTTCTTATCGCGAATTCCGCAAATCCCGCCGCGTCTCGGTCACATTCGGCAATGAAAATCGCGCGGTCACAGCGTCGAAGACCGACGGCGAACTCCTCCGCCATCTGTTCCGCCGACGCGCTGTACACCTGCGCGGCAAATCCCGCCGCAAGCCAAGCGTCGCCGATTTCGGCACGTCTGACCTTGATTTCCGCCATAAATTCCACCTCCAGTCCAAATTTCAGCAGTATTCGGTCGCTTCGCGCTGCGTCTCGGAAAGAACGACCTCAACACCGCCAAATCGTTCTCTGATTCGTCTCACAAGCTCATCACACACAACATTTTCGCTCGCAAAGTGACCTGTTTCCACCAAATTAAGTCCAAGCATCTTCGCCTCGAGATGCTCGTGGTGCTTCGCCTCGCCGACCACCATCGTGTCGCACCCCGCCGCGACCGCCGCCGCGATGTAGTCACCGCAGGCGCCTCCGCCGACGGCAACGCGCTCGACCGATCGTCCCGCATCGCAGAACCGTACGCCATTCGCGCCGAGCGAATCGCGCACAAATTCGGTAAATTCGCGCAGCTTTGTTGGCGATATGCGCCCAAATCGGCATATATTGTCGCTGTTCGGCAGCATCTGCACATCGTTCAGCTTCAACCGCGCGGCGAGAGCGTCGTTCACCCCGCCGACCGCCGCATCGAGGTTGGTATGCATGCATATCGCGGCGATGCCGCGCTCGGCGAGCATCAGCACGCGCCGACCGGTAGTGTCGAGGTCGGTCACGCTCACGGCGGGTCGGAATATCACCGGATGGTGGGACACGATCAGTTGCGCCCCGAGGGTTTCGGCTTCGAGGATGGTCTCGGGCAGGATGTCGAGCGCCACGACCACTTTGGTCACATCGGCGGTCGAGCGGCCGACCAGCAGTCCGACGTTGTCGAAGTCCATTTTGGATGCTATCGGCGCGTATTCGTCGAGAAAATCGAGTATTTCAGCAACTTTTGTCATCCAAAATCCCCTCCAGTTTTCCGATAGAATCGTTCAGCTCAACGGTCGCACGCTCGTCCGCGCCGCCAAGCTCGTTGCGAAGCCGCTTTATCGCCGACTCGATGTGTTCGCGGTCGCTGATAAACGTCCCCGCCGCGAGGTCGGCACGGTCAAACGCTTGCGGCGCACCGCCCCCGACCGCTTCGATGAGAACGTACCGCCGTCCGTCGGCATGGAGCAGCGTCTCGTTTGTTATCGTATATCTGCTCGCGAAGAGGAACGCGCGCAGATCCTCCGGCGACGACATCGGCTGCAACAGCAGGCTTGTACCCTCCTCCTGCGTCCACGGCGCGCGCGCGAGGATGTCGGCTATCGTACCGCCGCCCATGCCCGCGATGACGAACACGTCCGCACGGTCTCGCGCGCTCGGCGGAAGCCCGTCGCACAGCTCGGTCTCGACGATGCCGCCGACGCCGAACCGCTCGATATTGCGCGTCGCCGAGCGGAGCGGCAGCTCGCCTATGTCCGACGCGACGGCGTGTGCTATGCGGTCGTTTGCCGCGAGCCACACCGGCAGCCGCGCGTGGTCGCTTCCCACGTCCCACAGCCGCGCGCCGAGCGGTATTCGCTCCGCGATGGCACCCAACCGTGCATCAAGCGTGAACAGCCGCATGTCTCCCCTCCGTTCCGAAAAAACGACCGCCGTGTCCCCACAGCGGTCGCTCCTCTGATGATTTTTCGGCTTATGCCTCGTACTGCGCAGCCTCGAGGTAGTTGTTCATCTTCTCGACCAGCTCGTCCGGGTCAACGCCGTGCACCTTAGCCGCGTCCTCGACGGTCTCGCCGCGCGACGCCGGGCAGCCGATGCAGTGCATCCCCATCTCCATAAGAAAACGCGCGAGGTTTATGTCCACCTTCAGCACGTCGCCGATTATCATATCCTTGGTGATAGCAGCCATCTTCTTGCATCCTTTCTGGGTTATTCTTCGGACAAGGTTATTATACACCGTTTCGCACGTTTTTTCAATAGTCAGTTTTTGCTCGTCCGCAAAAGGATACAAAACGGGAGGGGCAAAGCCCCTCCCAAAAGTTTTACTCCGTAAGTCAGCGAATTACTCGTTGATGTACGAAATACGAGCGTTGTAGCGGTCGAGAGCCGCCTGGCGATAGGCCTCGGCGTCATGGATGCCGTAGCCCTCGATGACCTGAAGGACCTCGGTCTCCCAGGTATCAGCCGACTTCTCGCCGGTGATGACCGCGACCAGCCACTCCTTGGCGGTGGTGTCCGCGTTCGCGACGATGGTCGAAGCGGCGTCGCCCTCTTCCTTGGTGAGGGTCAGACCCTCCGGCAGGACGTAGTCGTTGCCGGCACGGTTCCAGATGTTCTGGTACTCCATCTGACGCTCGGTCAGAGCGCACCATTCACGGCTCCAGATCGAGTAGGTCGGGCCGTTGTGGACGGCAACCTTGTACTGGATCTGCGTGACGTTGTTGCCAAGGGTCTCCATCAGCCACGGCTGATAGCACTCCTTGTGTCCGTCGCCGTTCGAGTCAGCCTCGTCGACATAGTAGGTGGCGTTGGTGTCACCCTTCTCGCCGACGGTCGGACCCCAGTTGGAAGCGGTCTTGCCCTCGTCGGTCCAGGCGTAATCCCAGAACTTGCACGCAAGCTCGATGTTATCAAGCGCGGCGGTGGTGATGCCCATCGAGTTGCCGGCACGGATCTTGTCCTGAGTGTTGCGGAAGTGGACATCGCTCCAGTCGTCCGACGCGTTGAGCTTCGGAGCGGTGAGAGCCTGGATCATGAAGTCCGGATTCGGCATAAGCTCGCTGGTAGCCGCCGAAGCCTTGAACATCT
Source organism: uncultured Clostridia bacterium (assembly GCA_946566645.1). Lineage (GTDB taxonomy): Bacteria > Bacillota > Clostridia > Oscillospirales > JAAYOS01 > CANRIN01. The sequence goes on along the minus strand of CAMNWZ010000107.1, from coordinate 570 downwards.
CGTCGTTGGTGTAGATGAAGTCGCCGATACCGACCTCGCTGTTCGCCCAGCGATCCTGCGGGGTGTTCCACGAGTTGTCGCCGATGTAGTTCTTGTTGATGAGTCCCTTGGCATACCAGTCAGCCATCTTGGCGGCGTACTCCGCGAACTCCGGCTTGGTGGCAGAGTAGACGACCTTGCCGTTCTCGTTGGCGAACTGATGTCCCGAAGTGAACGAGCCGATGTCGTACGCCGACGAAACAGCGTCCGAAGCCATGGTGTTGCCGGTCTGGAGGTAGAGCGGGCCGCAATTCTCGTAGGTGTACTCCTTCATCGCGGTCAGCACGGTCTCCATGCCGTCGATGGTCTCGCAGTCAGCAGTGGTCAGACCCGCCTTGTTCAGCCAGTCCTCACGGACGCCGAGGCCGATCCACGAGCCCTGCGGCACGTCGACGATGTGATGGACAGCCCAGAGGTTACCGGCGTCGGAAACCGCCTGGATGAAGGTCTCCTCGGTGCCGTAGACCATCTGACGGTAGTGCGGCATGTACTGATCGACATACTCGTTCAGGCGAAGCAGAACGCCGTCGT
>CAMNWZ010000106.1 GCA_946566645.1 uncultured Clostridia bacterium | reverse complement strand
CGCGAGCATTTCACCCCGCTTATAGGCATGAGCCAGGTGAAGTATATGCTCGAAAAGTTCCAGTCCGCCGACGCGATGGAGAAGCAGATAGCCGACGGCTATGTCTACAAGATACTCATTGTGGACGGACGGGACGCGGGATATATGGGCACCCACCGCGAGGAGGAGCGGCTGTTCCTGTCCAAGCTCTACATCGACAAACGGTTCCGCGGACGCGGGCTTTCGCACATACTGCTCGACGACTGCAAGAAGCAGGCGGCGGGGCTTTCGGCGATATATCTCACCTGCAACAAGTACAACGACGGCTCTATCGCGGTGTACAAGAAGGCGGGTTTTGAGGTGATAGACAGCGTCGTTACCGACATAGGCGGCGGCTTTGTTATGGACGACTACATATTCGAGCTGAAGCTCACGGGAAAGGACGCGCGATGAAGGTCTGTGTTCGGCGGGTCAACGAGTGGGACGCGCCGGGTATGCTGAAAATATACGGTACGGCGATAGACGCGGGGCTGTCGTCCTTCGAGCGGGAGATGCCCGCGCTGTTCGAGGTCGTGCGCCGCATCGACCGCTATACCTACGGCAAGGGCTGGACGGTCTGCGACGCGGACGGCTGGACGGCTGGTTTCGCGGTCGCGCACGAGTGCTTCGACTGCCCCGACGACCTGTTTATGATGGACGTGGAGGTCTACGTCGACGCGGCGCTCCGTCGCAGGGGGATAGGCTCGGCGGTGCTCGGGCTGCTCATCGACATCGCGACGATGGGCGACAGAAAGGCACTCCGCGCACGGTTCCCGCACAGCGACGCGACGCTTGCTTTTTTCAAAAGCTGCGGATTTCGCGAGATACGGCGGGACGATGGCTTCCGCCCAAGCGAGACCTGGACGGTGGTCGAGCGGAAGCTGGACGCGCGCGACGTCGAGCAGCCGACAAAGCCGTTCCTCGTGCCGCAGGGCGAGTATGAGCGGATACGGCGCGAGTGGGGCGCGAAGATAAAGGGCGTCAGCGAGGTGCTGTGAAAAAACGGAGGAGCGTTTGCTCCTCCGTTTCGTTTAGCTCTCGAGCAGCGCCGGCAGCTCGGTTATGCTCCTTATCGTGTAGTCGGGTCGCGCCTTAGCCTGCGCGTCGCCGCGCTCTGTCCACCACTTGGTGTTCACCCAGCAGGTCGGGATTTCCGCGTTGTTCCCGCCGAGGATGTCGCTCGAAAGCGAGTCGCCGATGACAAGCACGCGGCGGCGGTCGGCTATGCCCAGCTTCTCGCAGACGAGGTCGAAGTAGCGCTTTTCCGGCTTCTGCACGCCGAGCTCGCCGGAGATGAACAGGTTGTCCCCGAACACCTCGCGAAGTCCGCTTCCCTCGTAGCGCGGACGCTGCGTGACCGGCAGTCCGTTGGTGATTATCGCCATCGTGCGCCCCGCCGCCACCGCGCGGACGGTGTCCATCGCGCCGGGCAGGAGCTGACTGCCTTTGCCGAGGTTTACCATGTACGCCGCGTTCATCGCTATGCCGTCCGCGTCCGACCCGACCGCCGCGAGGAACCGTGTGAAGCGAAGCCGCTGCATCTCGGCGTTTGTCACCTCGCCGAGCTCTATCTGCTTCCAGAGCGCGCCGTTTATCGAGCTGTACAGTTTGAGGTTCTCCTCGGTCGGGTCGACCCCCAACACGACAGCCGTCGCGAAGAACGCCTGTCGCTCGGCGGCTTCAAAGTCGAGCAGCGTGCCGTCCGCGTCGAAAAGCAGGTAGTCGAAATTTGGCATGTTGCACCTCCCGAAAATATAGCAAAAGAAGGGGAACGAATCCCCTTCTCTGATGCCGTGATTATTTCGCGTTCTTCGCGGTCTCGGCGAGCGCCTTGAAAGCGGTCATGTCGCTGATAGCGAGCTCGCTGAGCATCTTGCGGTTCATGTCGATGCCGGCGACCTTGAGTCCGTGCATGAACGTCGAGTAGTTCATGCCGCAGCTCTTCGCGGCAGCGCTGATGCGGGTGATCCACAGGCGACGGAAGTCGCGCTTCTTGAGACGGCGTCCGATGTACGCGTACTGACCGGACTTGATGACCGCCTCTTTAGCCATCTTGAAATGCTTCGACTTCGCGCCGAAGTAGCCCTTTGCGAGCTTGAGAACCTTATTTCTGCGCTTGCGCGTCATCATCGCGCCTTTAACTCGTGCCATTTTAATCTCGTCCTTTCATTACAAGCTGCCCCTGTCGGGGTTCGTATGCGGTTTTTGTTTCGCCTTATGCGTAGGGGATGAGGCGTTTGATCTGCGCCTCGTTGGTGACATCCGCGTACTTCTGCTTGCGGAACGAGCGCTTGAGCTTGGTGGTCTTCTTGTTCAGAATGTGGTTGTGCTTTGCGGGGTTGCGCTTGACTTTACCGGTGGCGGTCAGCTTAAAGCGCTTCTTTGCGCCGCTGTGCGACTTAATCTTCGGCATTGTCCTTACCTTCTTCCTTAATGATTTCTTCCTCGACGGTCTCGACCGCCTCGGTTGTTGCGTCTTCCGGCTGAGCCTTAGGCTTCGAGTCGGATTTTGCCTTTTTGGGTTCGGGCTTCTGTACCTTGGGCGCGAGGAACATCATCATGCTGCGGCCCTCGAGCTTGGGCGCTTTTTCGACCGACGCTATGTCGCTCAGTCCCTCGGCAAAGCGCATGAGCTGCTCCTCACCGAGCTGCGAATGGGCGATAGCGCGTCCGCGGAAGCGAAGCGACACCTTGAGCTTGTTGCCTTCGGCAAGGAACTTGCGCGCGCTCTTAGTCTTGAACTCGATGTCGTGAGTGTCGATGTTGAGCGACAGACGTATCTCCTTTATCTCGACAACGCGCTGGTTGCGGCGCGCCTCCTTCTCCTTCTTCGCCTGCTCAAAGCGGAACTTGCCGTAGTCCATGACGCGGCAGACCGGCGGCACGGCTTTCGGCGCGATCTTGACCAGGTCAAGGTTCGCCTGCTCCGCCGCGTCGAACGCCTTTTGCAGCGGCACAACGCCGAGCTGTTCGCCGTTTGCCCCGATGAGACGGACTTCCTTGTCGCGTATCTCCTCGTTGATTTGATGAGCCTGCTTGCTGATGTCAAACACCTCCAAAATTATCTGCCCGAAAGCAGTACGCGCGTCTTTTCGACGCAAAAAAGCAGACGGTTGCCGTCTGCCACTCGAGCGCGCAAAATGAGCCTGACGCCCACTCACGCCGCTATTGACCCGCCGCCTCCTGAGAGCGGCAAGGTGAGACCGGCAGACGGTCTGCTTCCTTGTACGCTATGTATTATATCCGCAAAACGCGCGCTTGTCAAGAGAAATTTTTCAGCACCGCCGAACACACAAATTATCCCGTGCTACTGGACAAGCCCCGCCCCGCGTGGTACAATTATGCCATAAAATCCCGCACTTTTGCAAATGCGAATTTTAAGGAGTGATCCCTTTTTGAATACCGAGATAAAATTTCCCGGGCTCGGGTTGGAGTTCGACCCGCCCACCGATCTGCCCTTCACCGTCTTCGGACACAGCATCAAATGGTACGGCGTGATAATCGCAGTGGGCTTCCTACTCGCGGTGGTCTACGCGCTGAAGCGCTGCCACAAGTTCGGCTACACGCGCGACGACCTCATAGACGTGCTGATAATCGCCGCGCCGGTGGGCATAATCTGCGCACGCCTCTACTTCTGTCTGTTCTACAACGCCGCATATTATTTGGAGCACCCCATTGAGATACTCTACATCTGGAAGGGCGGGCTTGCGATATACGGCGGCATCATCGGCGGACTGCTCTGCGGCGCGCTCGTCTCGAAGATAAAGGGCATAAAGCCGCTCGCTGTGCTCGACCTGGCGGCGATAGGCTTCCCGCTCGCGCAGTCGATAGGACGCTGGGGCAACTTTATGAACCGCGAGGCGTTCGGCGCTGCGACCGACTCGCTCTTCCGCATGGAGCTGTTCGTCGACGGACGCTGGACGACCGCGCACCCCTGCTTCCTCTACGAGAGCGTGTGGAACCTCGTCGGCTTTGTGATACTCCACTTCATATCGAAGAAGCGCAAGTTCGACGGTCAGGTGCTGCTCTGCTACATCGCGTGGTACGGCATAGGCAGAATGTTCATCGAGGGGCTTCGCACCGACAGCCTCTACGTCGGCTCGACCGGCATACGCGTAAGCCAGATGCTCGCGGCGGTGAGCGCGCTGGTGGCGATAGTTCTGCTCGTGGTGATACTTCTCAGAAAGCCCGACCCGAACAGGATGCAGGTCGAAGTCTTCGAGCGCGAGCAGGCGCGGAAGACGCTCGAGAAGGCGGCGGAGGGCGTGCAGCGCACCGAGTCTATGGTGGACAGCTCCGCTTCCGCGCCGATAGAGCCGTCGGCGGAGATAACCTTCGACCCGCCGCAGCAGGAGAGCGACGAGGGTGACGAATCTACCGCCGGTAGCGAGGAGGACAAACTTTGAGCGCTGTCATAATCGACGGAAAGGCGACCGCAAAGCGGCTTCGCAAGGAGATAAAATCGGAGGTCGCGGAGCTTAGGGCAGGCGGCATAACGCCCACTCTCGCGGTGGTGATCGTCGGCGACGACCCCGCGAGCCGCGTCTATGTTACGAACAAGGAGAAGGACTGCGAAAAGTGCGGGATAGCAAGCCTCGAGTTCGCGCTCGACGCCGATGCCGGTCAGTCGAAGCTGGAGACGCTGGTCGGCGAGCTGAACGCCCGCGACGACGTCCACGGCGTGCTCGTACAGCTTCCGCTTCCAAAGGGATACGACGAGCGTCGGATACTCGACCTCATCGACCCGCGAAAGGACGTCGACGCGTTTCACCCGCTGAACGTGGGACGGATAGTGCGCGGCGACTACGCGTTTCTCCCCTGCACTCCCGCGGGCGTGATGGCGCTTATCGACGAGTACGGCATAGAGGTCGAGGGACGCGAGTGCGTGGTGGTCGGACGGTCGAACATCGTCGGCAAGCCGATGAGCCTGCTTCTGCTCCACCGAAACGGCACGGTCACCACCTGCCACAGCCGCACCAAAAATCTCGCCGAGGTCTGCCGACGCGCGGACATACTCGTCTCGGCGGTCGGCAAGATAGGCGTGATAACGCCGGACATGGTAAAGCCCGGCGCGTGCGTGATAGACGTAGCGATAAACACCGCGCCCGACGGATCGCTTGTCGGCGACTGCGCGGACGGCGTCAGCGAGGTCGCGGGATTTATCACCCCCGTGCCCGGCGGCGTAGGTCCGATGACCCGCGTCATGCTGCTTAGAAACACGCTCACCGCGGCGCGTCTTCTCTGCGGCGCAGGCGGGGAATAACAAGGCAAAAACCCCGAATTTGCTTGCAGATCCGGGGTAAATATATTTTAGGAGGTAGCAAAATGCCCACCGACATTCAAATCGCCCAGGCGGCAAAGCTCGAACCTATAACCAAGATAGCAGCCGACATCGGCATCCCCGAGGACTCGCTCGAGCTGTACGGCAAGTACAAGGCTAAGGTGGACCGCGCCTTCCTCCGCGAGGTAGAGCGCCGTCCGAACGGCAAGCTGGTGCTGGTAACAGCGCTCACCCCCACCCCCGCCGGCGAGGGCAAAACCACCGTGTCGGTCGGTCTCGCGGACGCGCTTAGGCACATAGGCAGGAAGTCGGTGCTGGCGCTGCGCGAGCCGTCGCTCGGTCCTGTCTTCGGCATCAAGGGCGGCGCTGCCGGCGGCGGATACTCGCAGGTCGTGCCGATGGAGGACATAAACCTCCACTTCACCGGCGACCTCCACGCCATCACCGCCGCGAACAACCTGCTCGCCGCGATGATAGACAACCACATCTATCAGGGCAACGCGCTCGGCATCGACCCGCGCCGCATCACCTGGAAGCGCTGCGTGGACATGAACGACCGCCAGCTCCGCTTCGTAGTCGACGGCATGGGCGGCAAGGCTAACGGCTTTGTGCGCGAGGACGGCTTCCAGATAACCGTCGCGACCGAGGTCATGGCGCTCTTCTGCCTCGCGTCGTCGCTCGACGACCTGAAGGCTCGCTGCGCGCGTATCGTGATAGGCGAGACCTACGACGGCAAGCCGGTCACCGCGGGAGACCTCAAGGCGCAGGGCGCGATGGCGGCACTGCTCCGCGACGCGCTGTCGCCGAACCTCGTCCAGACGCTCGAGCACACGCCCGCCATCGTCCACGGCGGACCGTTCGCGAACATTGCCCACGGCTGCAACAGCGTGTCCGCCACCAAGCTCGCGATGAAGGTCGGCGAGTACACCATCACCGAGGCGGGATTCGG
>CAMNWZ010000105.1 GCA_946566645.1 uncultured Clostridia bacterium | reverse complement strand
TCGTGCCGGACTGCGGCTATCGTGTCGGGGTCGAACCGTTCTTCGAGGTAGTCGCATACATTCTTTGCCCACTCGAACTTCTTTTCAAAGTCCGCGCTCTTGGACAGCGGGAGCTTTGCCTCAAACTCGGCAGCCGCTTCCGCGCCGAGCGTGCTTTGCAAGGCTCTGCGTAAGCCGCAGCGAGTGGGCGTTGTCGTTCTTTGCCATGCTTACTCCTTCCAGTGGTCGAGCTTCATCAGCTCACCGCGGAAACCGTCGCGCGCCGTCTGCTCGTCGGGGTATCCGTGCGGAACGTGCGCGACAAGATAATCGATAAGCTCGTCTATCGACGTGTAGATGAACTTTCCGTCGTCGTAGCACCACTTGCAGTAGTCCTCGTTGAACTCGCCGGCCGGTTCGCGGCTCATGCACTCTTCGTCGAGCGGCATTCCGCAGCACTGGCAGAACAGCTTTCGCGGCGAGCCGAGCAGCGTGTTTATCGACACGTCGAACAGCGAGGACAGCAGCTTGAGCGACTCGGTGTTCGGCAGGGTATCGCCGTTTTCCCACCGCGAAACCGCCTGGCGTGTGGTCATAACCTTCTCTGCGAGCTGCTCCTGCGAAAGTCCGAGCCGAGTGCGCTGCGAAAGTATTACTTCTTTTGTATCCATGTTTCTCACCTCTGAAGCGAGTATATCACACACATAGACAACAGTAAAGCAACGCGCTGTTGCTACTTCTTTTCCCCCTTGAACACGAAGAACTGCGAAAACACGAAGTTGAGGATGAGCACCACCACGTTTATCGCGACTTTGGTGACCATGCCCCAAAGCGAGTCCTCAAGCCCGACAAACTTGTCGACGGCGAACATCACCGCCCACTCGAGCACCGCTGTGAACGCTCGGCTGGCAAAGAAGCTCACCGCCTCGCGCGCGAGTGCTCCCGCCCCGCTGACATGGCTGCGGAACACGAACAGTTTGTTAGTCACATATGCAAAAATTATCGACGCAACGATGGCAACTGCGTTTGCGACATTCAGCTCGATGTCCATCTTATAGCAGAGCAGCCAGAACAGTACGTAGTTGACCGCGGTCGTGCACACGCCGACCACGCCGTAGCGCACCAGCTTCCAAAACTTTTCGCTCTTTATAAATGCCTTTATCTTCTCTATCATCGTCTCATTTCCTTTCACGTTCTCCGTCAAGGATACCACACTTTTCGCGTGCCGTCCAGAAAAACTTGCCAAAAGCGGCAAAATAAGGCGTTTCGCGACCTGCTGACGCTTGCACCTTGTAAACGAAAGTGCTATAATTATATATCAATTATTTGGTTTCGGAGGTCTAAAATGTACCGCTCAAGTTATCGCGGCACTCGCGAGGGAATAATAAAGCCTTCCTTCTTCTTCGGACTGGGACTTGTGTTCGTCCTGCTCGCGGCGGCGATCTTCCTGTTCGCGCCGCTGTTGGTGTTCCTGGCAGAGGTGCTGCTCTGCCTTTCCGCCGCCTGTTTTGTCTACTACGGACTTCGCCGCGCGCTTGCCGCCGGAGTTATGATAGAGCTCGCGACGGTGCTGATATGGCTCATTCGCATCGCGTTTTTCGTCGGTCTCATCAGCTTCATAGTCATCGAATGTCTGGTACTCACCGGTGACCGCACCGATCCGGATGCCGACGGCGCCGACTACATCATTGTGCTCGGATGCGGCGTGGACGGCGAGACTCCGTCGCTCATGCTCCAGTCGCGCATCGACGCAGCCATCGACTACCTCGACCGCAATCCGAACACGACAGCCTTGCTCAGCGGCAAACAGGGTCCCGGCGAGGACATAAGCGAGGCGGAGGCTATGCGTCGCGCGCTGGCGGCTCACGGCATAGCGTCCGAGCGTATGATACTTGAGGAGAGGTCGGCGGACACCATCGAAAACATCCGCTTCTCGCTCGCTCTCATACCCGACGGCTCGAAGGTCGCGGTGCTATCCAACGACTTCCACCTCTACCGCGCGCGGATCATCGCAAAAAATGAGGGCTTCGACGCGGTCGCCGTGTGCGCACCCACTCCGCGCGCCGACCTGTCGCTCTGCTACACCGTGCGCGAGTATTTCTCGCTCGCAAAGGTATTTTTCACCTATCTATTCGCATAAATTCGGAGGCTGCAAATGTTTGAACGCCTAAGTGAAATCGAAAAGCGGTTTGAGGAGCTTGCCGAGGAGATTCTCTCCCCCTCGGTCTACTCCGACCCATCCCGCTCCGCCGAGATAGCGCGCGAGCAGAAGCGGCTCGAGCCGATAGTCGCCGCCTTCCGCGAGTATAAGCGGGCTGTGTCGGCGCGCGACGAGGCAGAGGAGCTGCTGTCGTCCGGCGAGACCGACCTCTACGACCTCGCCCGTGAGCAGTTGTCCGAGTCGAAGGCAGATATCGAGCGGTTGGAAAGCGACCTGAAGATACTGCTTCTTCCCCAGGACCCGAACGACGACAAGAACGTCATCGTCGAGATACGCGGCGGCGCGGGCGGCGAGGAGGCTGCGCTGTTTGCCGCCGACCTCTACCGCATGTACTCGATGTACGCCGAGTCGCGCCGCTGGAAGGTCGAGGTCGTGAACCTCAACGAGACCGAGCTTGGCGGCTGCAAGGAGATAAGTTTCGTCATCGACGGTGCGGGCGCGTACTCGCGGCTCAAGTTCGAGAGCGGCGTGCATCGCGTTCAGCGAGTGCCGGACACCGAGTCGTCGGGACGCATCCACACCTCCACCGTCACCGTCGCGGTGCTTCCCGAAGCCGAGGAGGTCGAGCTTGAGATAAACCCCGCCGACCTTCAGATAGACACCTACCGTTCGAGCGGCGCGGGCGGTCAGCACGTCAACAAGACCGAGAGCGCGATACGCATAACCCACCTGCCCACCGGACTTGTCGTCGAGTGCCAGGATGAGCGCAGTCAGCACAAGAACAAGGAGCGCGCCATGCGGATACTCCGCTCGCGGCTTTACGACAAGCTCCAGAGTGAGCAGTCAGCGGCTATCGCGGCGGAGCGCAAGAGTCAGGTCGGAACGGGCGACCGCTCGGAGCGCATACGCACCTACAACTTCCCGCAGGGACGCGTGACCGACCACCGCATCGGGCTTTCGCTGTACAAACTCGAGGCGATACTCGGCGGCGACATGGATGAGCTTATCGACGCACTCGTCACAGCAGACCGCGCCGAAAAGCTCAAGAACGCAGAGGGTTAAAGTATGCAGACACAGTTTTTTGCGCATATCAACGGCGAAAGCGACCCGCGAATATCGGAAGCCGCCGAGATAATACGCTCGGGCGGGCTTGTCGCCTTCCCCACCGAGACGGTGTACGGACTGGGCGCGAACGCCCTCGACCCGGACGCGGTGAAACGCATATTCGCCGCCAAGGGGCGTCCGGCGGACAACCCGCTCATCGCGCACATCTCCGAGTTCGAGGAGATACGGCGGCTCGTGTCCGCGCTTCCCCCCGAGGCGGAGGCGCTGGCGAAAGCCTTCTGGCCGGGACCGCTCACCATCATCCTCCCCGCAGCGCCCAGCGTTCCCAAGGAGGTCACGGCGGGGCTTCCGACCGTCGGAGTGCGCCTTCCCGCAAACGACATCGCCCTCGCGCTGATAAAGGCGAGCGGTGTTCCGATAGCCGCGCCGAGCGCGAACAGTTCGGGCAAGCCGTCCCCCACCACCGCGATGCACGTCTACGACGACATGTGCGGCAGGATTGAGGCGGTGCTCGACGGCGGTCGCAGCGGCGTGGGCGTGGAGAGCACGATAGTTTCGCTTGCGGGCGGCACGCCAAAGCTGCTGCGACCGGGTGGAATATCGCTTGAGCAGCTCGAGAGTCTTCTCGGAAAGGTCGAAGTTGACAAGGCGGTGCGCGAGAAGCTGGGCGACAACGAAAAGCCGCTCGCGCCCGGCATGAAATACCGCCACTACGCGCCGAAAGCTCCGATGACACTGGTCGTAGGCGATCCCGAAAAGACGATAAAGCGAATCATGGAGCTTGCCGGACCGAACGACGGCGTGATATGCTTCGACGAGTACTTCTTCCGCATAACCGAGACGCCGTATGTGCGCGGATTCGGGCACTCAAGCCATCCGGAGGAGCAGGCGAAGCGGCTGTTCCGCATACTGCGCTCATTCGACTGCCTTCCGGTCGAGCAGATATACTCCCAGTGCCCGGAGGAAAAAGGCATAGGTCTGGCTGTGGCAAACCGCTTGAAAAAAGCTGCGGGATTTAGTATAATATCGGTAGATTGACCAAATAAAGGTTTGGAGGGAGAGTCATGAGGGTCATAGGTATAACCGGCGGCACCGGATGCGGCAAAACTTCGGTGCTTCGCATGATGGAGCGGCTGGGCTGCTTTGCCATCGACGCGGACGAGGTCTACCATCGGCTGCTGCGCTACGACAAAGAGATGCTCGACAAGCTGACAGCCGAGTTCCCCACCGCTTTTGCGGACGGAGAGCTTGACCGCCGCGCGCTCGGACATATCGTCTACTACGACGAGGAGCGGATGAAGACGCTCACCGACATAACGCACTATCACATTATCAAGGACATCGAGCGGCTGCTCGAACGCGGCAAGCGCAACGGCGCTCCTATGGCGGTCATCGACGCGATACTGCTGTTCGAGAGCGGACTCGACCGCATATGCGACCTGGTGGTCGGTGTCACCGCGCCCCGCGAAGTTCGTATGCGCCGAATCATGAAGCGCGACGGCATCACTCGCGAGAAGGCGATCGAGCGCATAGACGCGCAGCCGGACGAGGACTTCTATCGCGAAAACTGTGATTATCTGATATCCAATCCGGTCGACGACGGCTCGATACAGGACAAGACCATAGGCTTCTACGACAATCTGGTAAACGGTAAGATACTGCCGAAAGATCCCGAAAAACGGCAGAAAACTGAAGAAAACTGAGAAAGGAAGTTTTTTCAAAATGGCAGACAAGAAATCCCCCGCACGCGAGTTCCTTGAGGCAAAAAAGAACGGCTTTGACCGCATATCCGACAAGGATCGCGGCGAGATGTACAAGTTCGCGGATGCCTATCGCGTCTATATCGACCGCTCCAAGACCGAGCGCGAGACGGTGGACACCTCCATCGAGCTTGCGAAGGCGCACGGCTTTGTCGAGTACAAGCGCGGCATGAAGCTCGCCGCCGGCGACAAGGTGTATGTCAACAACCGCGGCAAGGCGCTGATGCTCGCGACCATCGGCAAGCGCTCCCCCGCCGAGGGCGTTCGCATCGCCGGCGCGCACGTCGACTGCCCGCGTCTCGACCTCAAAACCAGCCCGCTCTACGAGGACACCGAGATAGCCTACTTCAAGACCCACTACTACGGCGGCATCAAGAAGTTCTACTGGCTAAACATGCCGCTCGAGCTGCACGGCGTCGTCGCGAAGAAGGACGGCACCGTCGTCAAGGTTGCCTTCGGCGCGGACCCGAGCGAGCCGGTGCTCGTGATAAGCGACATACTCATCCATCTCTCGGGCGAGCAGATGAAGAAGCCTCTTGCCGAGGCGATCCCCGGCGAGAACCTCAACGTGATACTTGGCACCGAGCCCGCGCAGGACGACGACGGTTCCGACCGCGTCAAGCTCGCGGTGATGAATATTCTTCACGAGAAGTACGGCATCGTCGAGGCTGACCTGCACTCGGCTGAGCTGTCGCTCGTGCCCGCGATGAACTCGCGCGACGTCGGATTCGACCGCAGCCTCATCGGCGCCTACGGTCACGACGACCGCGTCTGCGGCTACGACGCCCTCCGCGCCCTGCTCGACCTCTCCGGCGCGCCCGAGCAGACCTCGGTGGTGCTGCTCTGCGACAAGGAGGAGGTCGGCTCGACCGGCGTCAGCGGAATGCACTCCGCCTGCTTCGACACCTTCATGGAGGACATCTGCGACAGCTTTGGCGTGCCGCTCCGTGTCTGCTACGAGAACAGCGTCTGCCTCTCCAACGACGTCGCGGCTGCGTACGACCCGACCTGGTCCGGTCCGTTCGAGCGCCATAACTCGGCATTCCTGAACTACGGTATGGGCATAACCAAGTACACCGGCTCGCGCGGCAAGAGCGGTGCGTCCGACGCGGCTGCCGAGCTTGTCGCACGCGTGCGTGCCATCCTCGACGACGCGGATGTCGTGTGGCAGATGGCGCCTCTCGGCGCGGTGGACGCGGGCGGCGGCGGAACGATAGCCGGCATAATGGCAAACCGCAACATCGATACCATCGACTCGGGCGTTCCGGTGCTCGGAATGCACTCGCCATGGGAGATAATCTCCAAGCTCGACCTCTACATGACCTACAAAGGTATCAAGGCGTTCTTCGAGAGCACCAAGTGATCTCGT
>CAMNWZ010000104.1 GCA_946566645.1 uncultured Clostridia bacterium | reverse complement strand
GCCCTTGAGAAACTTCATCATGTTTTGAGTCTCCTTTGCTTGTTTGATGTTAGTGTTTGCTTTAGCGCGCCGCAAATTGCAGGAACTTTTTTGAAGCGCCGCAACTATTTCAGGCGAATACTGGACATGGGCGCGTGTTGTGTGGTAGAATATAGAAGTAAAAATTTGCCTTCGCACGGCAAAACGAACCAAAATCTGCGTCATAGGAGCGATAGCGATGCTTCACATAACAAACGCCCGCAACGCGCGGTTTGAGCCGATAGAGCTGCTCGTCGACGGCTCTACGATCGCCGCGGCGGGTGAGCGGGTGGACGCGCCGGAGGGATGCGACAGGCTCGACGCGCGCCAAAACATAGTTGTGGCGGGCATTCTGGACATGCACGTCCATCTGCGCGACCCCGGTTTTACGCACAAGGAGGACATCGGGACAGGCGGCGCGGCGGCGGTCGCCGGAGGGGTGACTGCGGTCGCCTGCATGCCGAACACCAAGCCCGCGACCGACTCGCCGGATACGCTGCGCTACATCATCGAAAAGGCAGCCGCGCAGTCGCCCGCGAAGGTGCATCCGATAGCCGCGATAACCTTGGGAGAGAAGGGCGAGACGCTCGTCGACTTCGAGACGCTCGCACAAGCCGGAGCGGTGGCGTTCAGCGACGACGGCATGCCGGTGATGAGCCGCGAGCAGATGCGGGAGGCGATGATCCGCGCCGACAGGCTTGGCAAGCTCGTAATTTCACACTGTGAAGACTTTAACTTTACAGCGCCGTATCCCGCGTCCGAGCACGACCCGAGGCTCGGAGCCGACCTCTATCTGACCAACACCGAGGAGAGCATGGCGGCGCGCGACATAGCGCTTGCGCTCGAGACCGGATGCGCGGTGCACATTGCGCACATCTCGACCGCGGTCTCGGCAGAGCTTGTCCGACGCGCAAAGCAGCTCGGCGCAAGGGTTTCATGCGAGACCTGCCCGCACTATCTGCTGCTCACCGAGGCAGCCGTCGCCGAGAAGGGGACGAACGCCAAGATGAACCCGCCGCTGCGCACTCCCGCCGACCGCGAAGCCATCATCCGCGCGGTCTGCGACGGCACGGTCGACGCGCTGGTGACCGACCACGCGCCGCACGCCGCCGAGGAGAAGGCACAGCCGCTCGACCGCGCGCCGAACGGGATAATCGGGCTTGAGACGCTGGTCGGCGGCGTGCTGACCGCCCTTCGCGGCAAGCTCTCACCCGAAGCGATATTCGAGAAGATGAGCGCGTCGCCGCGTAGGCTTCTGGGGCTTGCGCCGCAAGGACTTTCGGTCGGCGACCCGGCTGACCTGACGCTCATCGACCCCGACGAGAAGTGGACGCTCCGCGAGGAGGACATCCGCTCCAAGTCGCACAATTCGCCGTTTATCGGTTGCGAGTTCATCGGACGCGCAAACGTAACGATAGTGGACGGAAAGATCGTGTTTTCACACTGGAAAAACTAGTTTTTACAACGAAAGGGGAAGAATTATGTCTATCACTCGCCTGCAGAAGCTCATCATCGAAAAGCGCAACCCGACGGTCGCCGGACTGGATGCGCGTCCCGAATACGTCCCGCAGCATATAATCGCGGAAAATGTCGAAAAATACGGCAGAACGCTGAAAGCAGCCGCCGAATCGGTCTATATGTTCAATGTCGGGCTTATCGACGCGCTCGCCGAGCTGGTGCCCGCCGTCAAGCCGCAATCGGCTTACTACGAGCTGCTCGGACCGGACGGCGTCGCGGTGCTGAAGCGCACCATCGACTACGCCAAGTCGAAGGGGCTGTACGTCATCGTCGACGCCAAGCGCAACGACATCGGCGCGACCGCGACCGCCTACGCCGAGGCGTATCTCGGCATGGTCGAGTTCGACGGCGTCACGCTCAGCGCGTTCGACGCGGACGCGCTGACGGTAAACCCGTATCTAGGCAGCGACGGCATAAAGCCGTTTACCAAATATTGTGACGAAAAGGCGATATTCGTGCTTGCAAAGACCTCAAACAAGTCGTCTATCGAACTTCAGGACATGCTTGCGGGTGACCGTCCGCTGTACAAGGTCGTCGCCTCCCGCATCGAGCGCTGGGGCGCGGACTACGTCGGCGAGTACGGCTACTCGAACGTCGGCGCGGTCGTCGGCGCGACATACCCCGAGGAGCTCACCGAGCTGCGCAAGACCTGCCCGCGCACCTTCTTCCTCGTGCCCGGATACGGCGCGCAGGGAGGCACGGCGGCGGACATCGAGGGTGCGTTCGACAAGGAGGGGCGCGGCGCGATAATCAATTCGTCGCGCGGCATCATGTGCGCGTGGCAGAAGAAGGAGGACGACGGCACGCACTTCGCCGAGTGCGCGTACGAGGCGGCGCTCAAGATGAAGCGCGAGCTGAACGCGTACATTCTTCCGATGTAAAGCTGTCGAGCTTTGGCAAAATTTAGGCTGTAAAGTAAATTACTGGACAGAGGAGCAGGAAATGGACGTATATAAGTGCACACTCCTTTCAAATGATAAGATTACCGAGACATCTTGCGACATGCGGGTTTTGGCGCCGGAGATGGCGGATGCAAAGCCGGGACAATTTGTGCATGTAAAGTGTGAAGGCTTTACACTTCGACGACCGATAAGCATCTGTGATGTGGATGGTGAAGTCCTTCGCCTTGTCGTGGACAGGCGCGGAAAGGGCACCGAATGGCTGACCGAACAGCGTGTCGGTGCGACGCTCGACATCCTCGGACCGCTTGGTCGGGGATTTGGCACGCACGGCAGGGTGTTGGTGGTCGGCGGTGGCATCGGCTGCCCGCCGCTTCTCTACGCCGCCAAGGCATCGGATAGCGCCGACGCGATACTCGGCTTTCGCAATTCGGCGGCGATGATGCTGCTCGGCGACTTCCGCGACGCGTGCGACACGGTGCAGCTCGCGACCGACGACGGCAGCGCGGGCTTCCGTGGAAGGGTGGACGAGCTTCTGCGGCGCAGGCTTTCGGAGGAAAAATATGACCGCGTGCTCTCCTGCGGCCCGACCCCGATGCTCCGCGCCTGCAAACGCGTCTGCGAGGAGTTGGGCGTGCCGCTCGAGGTGTCGCTCGAGGAGCGGATGGGCTGCGGCGTCGGCGCGTGCCTGGTCTGCGCGGTGAAGCTGCGCGGCGCGGACGGAGAGTACGTCGGTCACGTCTGCAAGGACGGTCCGGTTTTCAAGGCGGAGGAGGTGTGCTTCGATGACTGACATGCGGGTGAGCATTGCCGGAGTCAAATTTAAAAATCCGATACTTGTCGCGTCCGGAACATTCGGTTTCGGGCATGAATACGGCAAATTTTATGACCTTTCGGAGCTTGGCGGGATTTGCGTAAAGGGTACGACTTTACACAAACGGGACGGCAATCCCGCGCCGCGAATCGCCGAAACTCCGTCGGGAATACTCAACAGCGTCGGACTGCAAAACCCCGGCGTAGATGCCTTCTGTGCTGAAGAAATGCCGTTTTTGAAACGGTTTGACACCAAAATCGTTGCGAATATCTCGGGAAATACGCTCGAGGAGTACAGCGAGCTTGCGGAGAAGGTGGCAGCCGCCGGCGTGGACATGATCGAGGTGAACATCTCCTGCCCGAACGTGAAGGCGGGAGGGCTGGCATTCGGCACGAGCTGCACGTCCGCTGCTGCGGCGACCGAGGCGGTGAAGAACCACGCCGGAAGCGTTCCGGTGATGGTAAAGCTGTCGCCGAACGTGACCGACATAACCGAGATCGCGCGCGCGGTCGAGGCTGCGGGAGCGGACGCGCTGTCGCTTATCAACACGCTGCTTGGGATGCGCATTGACCTGAAGACGCGCCGCCCGATACTGAAAAACAACACCGGAGGCTTGAGCGGTCCGGCGGTGCTGCCGGTCGCCGTTCGGATGGTCTGGCAGGTCGCGAACGCCGTGAAACTGCCGCTGCTCGGAATGGGCGGCGTGGCAAGCGGTGCGGACGCGGCGGAGCTGATGTTCGCGGGCGCGAGCGCGGTGGCGGTCGGAACGGCGCTGTTCAACGATCCGTACGCGCCGATACGCGTGCGCGACGAGCTTGCCGAATACTGCGAAAACGCAGGCGTGGCGCGGGTTTCCGAGCTTACCGGCGGGGTGAAGCCGTGGTGACCCGCATCTTCATCATTCGCCACGCCGAGGCGGAGGGCAACATCTTTCGCCGCGCGCACGGCTGGTACAACGCGCCGCTCACCGAAAATGGGCTTAAACAGGTCGAAAACCTGAAAAATCGGCTTATCGGCGAACATATCGACGTGATATATTCGAGCGACCTGCGCCGTACGATGCAGACTGCCGCCGCTCCGAGCCGCGCGTGCGGGCTTGAAATAATCCCGGAAAAGGGGCTGCGCGAGCTTGCGATGGGCGACTGGGAGAACCTGTCCTGGGGCGACTGCTACCACATCGACTATGAGCTGACAGCGCACTTTGCCGACAATCCCGACTGGCGCGCGCCGAATACCGAGAGCGTACGCGAGATGTACGAGCGCACCGGCGAGGCGCTTTTTCGCATACTCGAGCGCCACGAGGGACAGACCGTGTGCCTTGTGTCGCATAGCGTTGCGATACGCGCGCTGATGACGCGGATGCTGTATAACGACATCGAGAAGTTCGCCGACGTGAAGATGGTCGGCAACGCGTCGCTTAGCCTTTTTGAGTACGAAAACGGAGTCTTTACGCCGATTTTTATAAGTTCCAACGAGCATAACGCCGGAAATCCGCTGTTTCTCTCCAAGCCGATGCCGGGCAGCGACGAGCGTCCGAACCTCTGGTTCCGAAACGCAGAGCCGAGCGAGGTCGACTTCGCCGCGTCGCTGTGGAAGGACGCGTGGAAAGCGGTGCACCGCAGCGGTTTCGGATTTGACGAGGCTGCCGCGCGGGAGACGCTCGCGACCTATCTGTCCCGCCGACCGGACGCGATAAGGCTCGCGTTCTGCGGCAACGAGCCGGCGGGGATAGTGGTGTTCGACCACGAGCCGAACGAGGCGGGCGTGCTGCACATCGTGCTGTTCATGCTTCGCGAGAAGTTTCGCGGACATGGGCTTGCACTGCAGCTTTTCGGCGAGTGCATGACGATGGCGCGGCTCGCGGGGAAATCTACCCTTCGGCTGCGCGTGGCGAAAAAGAACCGAAAGGCGTACGACTTCTATACGAAAAACGGCTGCTACGAGGTGTTTGACGAGGGTCAGGACGTGCTGATGAAGCGGGACGTCCTGCCGGTCGACGTGCTGAAATAGGGGGACGGATGAGCAGACTTGATTTCGGGATGCCGACGCTGCTCGAGTTTCGCACGGTCGAGCGGTGTGCCGCGCTCTGCCGCGAGCTTGGGCTGCAATTCGTCGAGCTGAACGCGGGAATGCCCGAGTACCAGCCCGAGCGCATCGACATCGAGCGTTTCGCTCGCGTCGCGGAGGAGTACGGCGTCTACTACACGATTCACCTCGACGACGCGCCGTATCCCTGCCACATAAACGAGCGCATCGCCCGCGCGTTGATCGAGACGATGCGGAAAACCGTTGAAATCGCGAAAAAGCTGCACATTCCGGTGATAAACATGCACTTCAACCAGGGCGACTACTTTACGCTGCCCGACCGAAAAGTGTACATATATGAGGACTATTTCGACGAGTATATGCGTATGCTCGAACGGTTCCGCGACGAGTGTGAGGACGCGGTCGGCGGCTCGGATGTGCGGATATGCGTCGAGAACACGCGGTCATTCGCGCTTGGATTTGTCGCGGCGGGGCTTGACTGCCTGCTGAAAAGCCGCGTGTTCGGACTGACCTTCGACACGGGACACGACGCGGCGAACGGAGGCTCACAGTTCGTTACGATAGAGCGGAATATCGACCGCCTCTGCCATATGCACCTGCATGACTGGTGCGAGTCGCGCGGCGACCATCTGCCGCTCGGCGAGGGCGGGATAGACATCGAAGAACGACTGGCGACAGCGCGCGAGCACGGCTGCCGCGTAGTGCTCGAGACCAAGACTGCGGACGGCGTGCGAAAGTCGACACACTGGCTTAAAACTAAGAAATAGGCATATCTCAACTGCCGGTTTAGCTGCTTTTCAACCGACGGTTGGGTGATTTTCGACGGTTTCAACCGCGAGTTGCTTCACTTTCCGCCGAACAGGTGCGATAATGAGGGCACAAACCAAACGAAAGGCGGTACGAAAAAATGGAATTCAGCATAGGACGCAAGATATACGACCTCAGACGGTCGAAGGGCATCACGCAGGAGCAGCTCGCGGAGGCAATGAACGTGTCGGCTCAGGCGGTCAGCAAGTGGGAAAACGACATAAGCTGCCCCGATGTGACCACCCTTCCGAAGCTCGCGCGAGAGCTTGGCGTGTCGGTCGACGAACTGCTCGGAGCGGACC
>CAMNWZ010000103.1 GCA_946566645.1 uncultured Clostridia bacterium | reverse complement strand
CGCCCGAGTTCAAGCAGCGCCTTGCAAATGGGGAGACGCTCGACGACCTGCTGGTCGAGGCGTTCGCGACCGTGCGCGAGGCGAGCCGGCGCGTGCTCGGAAAGCGGCAGTTCAGGGTGCAGCTGCTCGGCGGCATCGTGCTCCATCAGGGACGCATCGCCGAGATGAAGACCGGTGAAGGCAAGACCTACATCGCGCCGCTCGCGGCATACCTCAACGCCTTGGAGGGCAAGGGCGTCCATGTCGTCACAGTCAACGACTATCTGGCGAAGTATCAGGGCGAGATGCTCGAGAAGCTCTACCGCTTCCTCGGCATGTCGCTCGGTCTTGTGATACACGAGATAGAGCCGGACAAGCGCAAGGCGAGCTACGACGCGGACATAACCTACGGCACGAACAACGAGTTCGGCTTCGACTATCTGCGCGACAACATGGCGATATACAAGGAGAGCTGCGTTCAGCGCGGACATCACTTCGCCATCGTCGACGAGGTGGACTCGATACTGATAGACGAGGCGCGCACTCCGCTTATCATCTCCGGTCAGGGCGACAAGTCCACCGACCTGTACGAGCAGGCGGACAGGTTCGCCGCGGGACTTACGGCGATACGCATAAAGGAGCAGGACACAAAGACGTTCAGCGACGACGAGCAGACCGGCGACTACATCGTCGACGAGAAGGCGCGCACGGTGACGCTGACCGAACGCGGCAGCGCAAAGGCGGAGAAGGCTTTCGGCATCGAGAACCTGTCCGACCCGGAGAACTCGACGCTCGCGCACCACATAAATCAGGCGATACGCGCGCGCGGACTTATGAAGCGCGACGTCGACTATGTCGTCAAGGACGATCAGGTGATAATCGTCGACGAGTTCACCGGACGCATGATGTTCGGACGCCGCTACTCGGACGGTCTGCACCAGGCGATAGAGGCGAAGGAGGGGGTCAAGGTCGAGCGGGAGAGCAAGACGCTCGCGACGATAACCTTCCAGAACTTCTTCCGCATGTACGACAAGCTGTCCGGCATGACCGGCACGGCTATGACCGAGCAGGAGGAGTTCGGCGAGATATACAAGCTGGACATCGTCGAGATACCGACGAACAAGCCGATGATACGCGAGGATCTGCCCGACGTGGTGTACAAGACCGAGGCGGGCAAGTTCCGCGCGATAGTCGAGCAGATAAAGGAGTGCCACGCAAAGGGACAGCCGGTGCTGGTGGGCACGGTGTCCATCGAGCGGAGCGAACAGCTCTCGGCTATGATAAAGCGCGTCGGAATCAAGCACAACGTGCTGAACGCCAAGAACCACGAGAAGGAAGCGGACATCGTCGCGCAGGCGGGACAGTTCGGCGCGGTGACGATAGCCACCAACATGGCAGGTCGAGGCACCGACATTCTGCTCGGCGGCAACGCCGAGTATATGGCGCGCCACGAGCTTCGCAAGCAGGGATTTTCCGACGAGGCGGTGGCGGAGGCGGACGGTCACGGCGCGACCGACAACGAGGAGATACTGAAGGCGCGCGAGAAGTTTGTCGAGCTTGTCGCGAAGTTCGAGGAGGAGATAAAGGACGAGGCGGACAAGGTGCGGGATGCGGGCGGACTGTTCATCATCGGCACCGAGCGCCACGAGAGCCGCCGCATCGACAACCAGCTGCGCGGTCGTGCGGGACGCCAGGGCGACCCCGGTCAGAGCCGGTTCTTCATCTCGCTTGAGGACGACCTGATGCGCCTGTTCGGCTCGGAGCGGATAGCGAACATGATGAACATGCTCGGGGTGGACGAGGACACGCCGATAGACCAGAAGATGCTGTCCGGCGCGATAGAGTCGGCGCAGAAGCGGATCGAGAGCCGTCACTACCAGACCCGCAAGACGGTGCTCGAGTATGACGACGTGATGAACCAGCAGCGCGAGATGATTTACAAGCAGCGCCGCGAGGTGCTGGACGGAGCCGACCTGCACACGTCTATTATGTCTATGCTCGACTCGTCGATAGAGCAGGCGGTGGACATGGCGATAGGAAGCGAGAAGGAGCCGGAGCCGTATCAGATAGAGGAGCTGGAGGCGAAGTACGCGGGGCTTATCATCGAAAAGGGCGAGCTCACGGCGAAGGGTCTCAGCTCGGCGCGGGAGATAACCGAATTCCTTCAGACCCGCGCGCACGAGGCATACGAGCGCAAGGAGCAGGCGATAACCCCGCCGATAATGCGCGAGGTGGAGCGGGTGATGCTGCTTCGCGTGGTGGACAGCAAGTGGACCGACCACATCGACGCGATGCAGGAGCTACGGCAGGGCATCGGACTCCGCGCCTACGGTCAGAGCGACCCGAAGGTGGAGTACAAGCGCGAGGGCATGGAGATGTTCGACGAGATGATAGACGCGATACGCTCGGACACGCCGCGGCTCGTGCTCGCGGTGCGCGTGAACAGCGAGCAGCCGAAGCGTCAGCAGGTGGCGCGTCCGATTACCGCGAGCCACGGCGGAGGCGGAAACTTCTCGGCGACCAACCGCGCCGCTGCGAAGACGGTAAAGCAGCCGGTTCGCGTCAAGAAGGTCGGTCCGAACGAGCCGTGCCCCTGCGGCAGCGGGCTCAAGTACAAGAAGTGCCACGGACGCTATCCCGACGGCGCGCCCGGCACTCAGAATAACTCCGAAAAATGAGCTTCAGGCTTGTTGAAACCGACGGAATAGAGATTTTCGTCAGCGAAAAGCTGGAAAAAGCGGGCGCGGTCCACGCGTTCACCACCCGAGTGGGAGGGGTGAGCGGGGGCGACTACGCCTCGCTGAATCTGCGCATAAACTGCGAGGACAGCCACGAAAACGTGGGGAAAAACTACGAAATTCTCGCGAGAACCCTCGGTTTTTCAATCGACGATGTGGTGATGAGCAGGCAGGTGCATGGCAAGCTGGTGCGTCGAGCGGACGCGGGCGAGGGACTGTTTCGACCCGACCGGCCCGACGCCGACGCGGTGATAAGCGACCGCCCGCTCGCGCTTTTCGTGTTCGTCGCCGACTGCGTGCCGATACTGCTCTACGACAGGGCGACCGGCGCGGCTGCGGCTGTCCACGCGGGATGGCGCGGCACGGCGCTGGACATCGTCGGCGCCGCGGTCGAGCGGATGGCGGAGGAGTACGGCACGCGCGCGCGGGACATCGTCGCAGCGATAGGTCCGCACATCTGCTGCGGATGCTTTGAGTGCGGCGGCGAGGTCGGGGACGCGATGGCGGAACAATACGGCGCGGATGTCGCGCGATTCCTGGTTAAAAAGGGCGGGAAGGTGCACCCCGACCTCGGACTTATCAACATGTACGCGCTCGCGCGGGCGGGAGTTTCCGAGCGGAACATCGACCTGTGCGACGAGTGTACCCGCTGCACACCGAAGCTGTTCTGGTCGCATCGGCTGACCGGAGACCGGCGCGGCGTGCAGGGCGCGGTGATTCTGCCGGGGAGGGACGCGAAATGAGGCGGATCCTCGCGGCACTGCTCGCTGTTTTAATGATGCTCCCGCTCGCGTCCTGCGAGACCGACGACGATCTGGCGGAGCTGCCGGTTACGGTAGGACCGAGTGCCGAGCCGTCGACCACGCCGAACATAGTCATACCTGTGGGACCGGCGTCGGTGGAGGCTTTTGGCGTGGCGTACAGCTCGACCGCGACGCTCAATCCGATAAACGGACAGAGCCGTCTGAACCTCGAGCTCGCGCCGCTGATGTATCAGGGACTGTTCCGCATTTCGCCCGAGTTTGAGGCGGAGGCGGTGCTCTGCACCAACGTAACGCACAGCGGCGAGGTGTGGACGTTCAAGCTGAAGCGCGGCGTGAAGATGAGCGACGGCGAGCCGCTCACCTCCGCCGACGTGAAATATTCGATAGACCTGGCGCGGTCGAACGACCGATACTCCGCGCGGCTTGGCATGATACGGCTCGTTGAGACGCCGGACGACAGCACCGTTTTGATAACTACCAACGGCGTGTACGGTCGGCTTGAGCTGTTGCTCGACGTTCCGATAATCCGCGCAGGCAGCGGCGAGGACTATGCGCCTGCCGGCTCGGGACTGTACGAGTATGTCGACGCGGGGGACGAGAGCTATCTGCGCGTCGCGTCGGCGCACAGGGGCGAGTGCAGCATCGCGCGGATACAGCTCATCGACACGCCCGCGGCGGAGCTGATGATCTCCAACTTCGAGCAGGGACTGGTGAGCGTCAGCAGCCGTTACGCGACCGCGACCGACCGCATAGACTACGGCGGAGACTACGAGGAGTGGAACTTTCCGACGACGAACATGATATATCTCTGTTTCGGTTCGCGGTACGCGTCCGAGCTGAACGCCATACTCGCCGCCGCGGTCGACAGGGAGACTGTCGCCGAATTCGACCTGCTTGGGTACGCCGACGCCGCCGATACCGCCGCGAATCCGCAGAGCGCCATCGGCGGAGAGACCGACGAGTTTTCGCTCGAGCGCAGCGCGGAGGCGTTGGAGTCGCTCGGAGCGGAAGTCGGGGAGGACGGCGTGCTCGAACTTGGACGAAAGCGGCTCACGCTGCGGCTTATCGTTCCCGAGGAGAACGACTGCAAGCTCGCGGCGGCGGAGCGCATAGCCGAGGACTGGCGGCAGCTTGGCATCGACGTGACGCTCGACGCGCTGAGCTTTGCCGAGTTCAAGACCGCGCTCGCAGCGGGCAACTTCGACGCGGCACTGTGCGAGACCAAGCTCCGCGCCGACTTCTCGCTCGACGCGCTGCTCGGTGCGGGAGGCTCACTGAACTTCGGAGGGCACTACTCGGAGGAGCTTGAAACGCTGCTCGCAAACTTCAATGCCGCCGACGCGGAGAGCATAGAACAGGCGGCACGCGCGCTGTACCGGTATATCGACGAGCACGCCCCGATAGCGCCGATAGCGTTCACCCGCGGCTCGCTCATAGCGCGAAGGGGAGAGGTCGGTGCGCCCGATCCCGCAGCGAACGACCTCTATCGCGGAGTGGAGAGCTGGTAGCTTGACAAACGCGGTGCGCGAGTGTACAATATACCAGTACGCGCCCACGTAGCTCAGCAGGATAGAGCGACCGCCTCCTAAGCGGTAGGTCGGAGGTTCGAATCCCCTCGTGGGTGCCAAACATCGGAGCAAAGGTTTTGCTCCGATGTTTTTTGTTGCCTGTCGCACTGCCTGTCACCGTGGCGCGGCGGGGCGAATAGTATGTAGTGCTCTTACTCCAAAATTCGATAAAGAGAGGACTACTGCTATGAAGAAAACCGTTGCGCTTAGCGACATACGCCCGGGCGAGCACGCGGTCGTTCGCGAGCTTCGTTCGACCGGCGGCATGCGTCGCAGGCTTTTGGACATAGGTCTCATCGAAAACACCGACGTGGAGTGCCTCGGACGCAGCCCCGGCGGCGATCCGTCCGCGTTTCTCATTCGCGGCGCGGTCATTGCCATACGCTCGGAGGACTGCCGCGGCGTGCTCGTCTGCGCCGAGTAGGGAGGCGGATGATGGGACTCACTGCAAAGTCGAGCGCTCGAGCAGCCGTCGACGGAGGACTTGTCATAGAACGCAAGTCGCCCGACGACCGCGTGATAGCGCTTGCGGGCAATCCGAACGTGGGAAAGTCCACCGTCTTCAACGCGCTGACCGGAATGAATCAGCACACAGGAAACTGGCCGGGAAAGACTGTGGCGAGCGCGTCGGGGCGCTGTGAATCGGGTGGACGCGGATACATCTTTGTGGACATACCGGGCACATACTCGCTTATGGCGCACTCGGCGGAGGAGGAGGTCGCGCGGGGCTACATCTGCTTCGGAGAGCCGGACGCGACGGTGGTGGTCTGCGACGCGACCTGTCTCGAGCGCAACATGAATCTCGTGCTCCAGACGATGGAGATATCGAGCCGCGTCGTGGTCTGCGTCAATCTGCTCGACGAGGCGGAGCGCAAGAACATAACGATAGATCTGGCGCGGCTTGGCGAGCGTCTCGGAGTGCCGGTGGTGGGAACCGTCGCGCGGAAAAAGAAGAGCCTAAACGCTCTTCTCCGCGCGGTCGACCGCGTCGTCGCTCCCGAATACTCCGCCGAGCATATGCGCGTGCGCTATCCGGACGAGATAGAGCGCGCGGTGGCGGAGATAGAGCCGCACCTTGCGAAATACGCCGACCGCGTGCCGTCGCGATGGCTCGCGCTCAAGCTGATAGAGGGTGACGACGCACTCATCCGTGAGGCGGAGGGCTTCCTCGGCGACAGGCTGTCCGAAGGTGAGACGTCCGACGCGGTCGAGCGCGCGTGGGAGATACTCGACGCGGCGAACATCGACCGAGAGCGGCTGAAGGATCTGATCGTCGCGTCGCTGGTGACCGCCGCCGCGAGCGTGTGCGTCGACGTGGTAGGCAAGGATGGGGACGGCTACTCACGCACCGACAGAAAACTCGACCGCGTACTTACC
>CAMNWZ010000102.1 GCA_946566645.1 uncultured Clostridia bacterium | reverse complement strand
CTCGTTGCCGTCCTTGTCGAGCACGCGGACGTCGAGGCAGAGCGACTGAAGTTCGCGGATAAGAACCTTGAACGCCTCGGGCACTCCCGGTTCGGGGATGTTGTGACCCTTGACTATCGCCTCGTAGGTCTTGACGCGTCCCACAACGTCGTCCGACTTGACGGTCAGGACTTCGCGGAGGGTGTACGCCGCGCCGTAAGCCTCGAGCGCCCACATCTCCATCTCGCCGAAGCGCTGTCCGCCGAACTGCGCCTTGCCGCCGAGCGGCTGCTGGGTGACAAGCGAGTACGGACCGGTGGAGCGGGCGTGTATCTTGTCGTCCACCAGGTGGTGGAGCTTGAGGTAGTAGGCGTATCCGACGGTGACCGGGCTGTCGAACTTCTCGCCGGTGCGTCCGTCGTAGAGCACGCTCTTGCCGTCCTTGTTGATGCCGGCAAGCTCGAGCGTCTCCTCGATGTCCCTTTCGTCCGCGCCGTCGAACACCGGCGTCGCGACCTTCCAGCCGAGCGCCTGTGCCGCGCGTCCGAGGTGTATCTCGAGCACCTGACCGATGTTCATTCGGCTAGGAACGCCGAGCGGGTTAAGCACTATATCCAGCGGCGTGCCGTCGGGCAGGAAGGGCATATCCTCGCGCGGAAGTATGCGGGATATGACGCCCTTGTTTCCGTGGCGGCCTGCCATCTTGTCGCCAACCGATATCTTGCGCTTCTGCGCGATGTAGCAGCGCACGACCATGTTCACGCCGGGGCTCATCTCGTCGCCCGCGTCGCGGCTGAACACCTTGACGTCGACGATTATGCCGCTCTCGCCGTGCGGAACGCGAAGGCTTGTGTCGCGCACCTCGCGCGCCTTCTCGCCGAATATCGCGCGCAGCAGGCGCTCCTCGGCGGTAAGCTCGGTCTCGCCCTTCGGGGTGACCTTGCCGACGAGTATGTCGCCCGGGTGCACCTCCGCGCCGACACGGATTATTCCGCGGTCATCGAGATCCTTGAGGGTGTCGTCGCCGACATTCGGGATGTCGCGGGTTATCTCCTCCGGTCCGAGCTTGGTGTCGCGAGCCTCTATCTCGTGCTCCTCGATGTGTATCGAGGTGAAGACATCGTCGGTGACGAGGCGCTCGCTGAGCAGTATCGCGTCCTCGTAGTTGTAGCCCTCCCAGGTCATGAAGCCGACGAGCACGTTGCGTCCGAGCGCTATCTCGCCCTCGGCGGTGGACGGACCGTCGGCGAGCACGTCGCCCTTCGCGACCGTCTGTCCCGCGTCCACTATCGGGCGCTGATTGACGCAGGTACCCTGGTTGGAGCGCATGAACTTGGTGAGCTTGTAAGTGACCGATCCGCGTCCGGTGTACTCGACGGTTATCTCGTCGGCGGACACGCTCCTCACAACGCCGTCGCCCTCGGCGAGCACGCACACTCCCGAGTCGACCGCCGCCTTGTGCTCGATGCCGGTGCCCACTATCGGAGCCTCGGTCTTGAGCAGCGGCACCGCCTGCTTCTGCATGTTCGAGCCCATCAGCGCGCGGGTAGCGTCGTCGTTCTCGAGGAAGGGTATCATCGCGGTCGCGACCGAAACCATCATCTTAGGCGACACGTCGACATAGTCGACACGGCTCGGCTCGACCTCTATTATCTCGTTGCGATGGCGGCAGCTTACGCGGGCGTTCTTGAAATGCCCTTCGGTGTCCAGCTCGTTTGCCTGGGCGACGATGAACTCGTCCTCCATGTCCGCCGTCATATAGGTCACTTCGTTTGTGGCAAGTCCGGTCTCGTGGTCGACGCGGCGATAGGGCGCCTCGACAAAGCCGTACTCGTTTATCCGCGCGAAGCTCGCGAGATAGTTTATAAGTCCTATGTTCGGGCCTTCCGGCGTCTCTATCGGGCACATGCGGCCGTAGTGGCTGTAGTGGACGTCGCGCACCTCGAAGGTGGTGCGGTCGCGGGTAAGTCCTCCCGGTCCGAGAGCGGAGACGCGGCGCTTGTGCGTCAGTTCGGCGAGCGGGTTGTTCTGATCCATGAACTGGCTGAGCGGCGAGGATCCGAAGAACTCCTTTATCGCGGCGGTGACCGGACGGATGTTGACAAGCGACTGCGCGGTCACTTCGTTCGCGTCCTGTATGGTCATGCGCTCGCGGATGGTGCGCTCCATGCGGCTGAAGCCGATGCGCATCTGGTTCTGGAGCAGCTCTCCGACCGAGCGTATGCGGCGGTTGCCGAGGTGGTCGATGTCGTCCACGCCGCCGACGCCGTAGGGCAGGTTGAGCATGTAGTTTATCGACGAGAGCATGTCCTCGCGGATGATGTGCTTGGGCACGAGGCGGTCGCGGTTAGCCTGGACAGCCTCGATAAGCTCGTCGCCCGAGTACTGCTCCATAAGCTCGCGCAGCACCGGCAGGAAGACGCGCTCCTTGATGCCGACCGACGCGGGGTCGAAGTCGACAAAGTCGCCGAGGTTCACCATGTTGTTCGAGAACACCTTGACCTCGAGGGTCTCGTGCGCGGCGTCCTCGACCTCTATCCACGCCTCGTTAATGCCGCGGCGCTCGACGTCGAGAGCCTCCGCGCGGGTGAGTGTGTGACCCGCGTCGTAGACTATCTCGCCGGTCGACGGATCGGCAAGCGGACGGGTGAGCTTGCGTCCGGAGATACGACCGGATATCGCCAGCTTCTTGTTGTACTTATAGCGTCCGACGTTGGACAGGTCGTAGCGGCGCGAGTCGAAGAACAGACCGTTCAGCAGCGTGCGCGCCGACTCGGTCGTGGGCGGCTCGCCCGGGCGCAGACGGCAGTATATCTCGATGAGCGACTCCTCCGGAGTGGTGGACGAGTCCTTCTCGAGGGTGCTCAGCAGTATGCGGTCCTCGCCGAACATCTCCTTTATCTCGGCGTTGGTCGAAACGCCGATGGCGCGGATGAACGCGGTTATCGGCAGCTTGCGGTTCTTGTCGATTCGCACCGAGAAGATGCCGGCGGGGTCGGTCTCATACTCGAGCCACGCTCCGCGGTAAGGGATGACGGTGGAGGCGTAGAGCAGTGGGTCGCTCTTTTCGTCTATCACGTTGAAGTAGATGCCCGGCGAGCGGATTATCTGCGAGATTATCACTCGCTCGGCGCCGTTTATAATAAAGGTGCCCGAGTCGGTCATGAGCGGGAAGTCGCCCATGAATATCTCGCTCTCCTTTATGTCCTCGGTCTCCTTGTTGCGAAGGCGAACCTTGACACGCAGCGGAGCGGCATAGTTGGTGTCCCGCTCCTTGCACTCCGCGACGCTGTACTTCGGAGTGTCCTCGAGCGTATATCCGGCAAAGCTCAGCTCCAGATTGCCGCTGTAATCGGTTATGGTGCCGACGTCGCGGAACACCTCCTGAAGACCGGTCTCGAGGAACCACTTGTAAGAGTTCTTCTGCACCTCGAGCAGGTTGGGCATTTCGATGACGTCGCCGAGTCGCGCATAGCTCTTTCGAGTCGTGCGTCCGTACTGTACGTCTTTCACTCGGTTGAGAACGTCCGGCATTCGATCACACTCCATTCTGATTTTTTCGATGCGTCCCAACGGTTCGGGCATCTTCTTCCATGTTGAACGCCCGGGTCGGTTGCCGCATTTTCAAACTAATCTCTTTTCATGCCGCCACTTCTGTGATATACTAGCCACAGATGAAAAAGGGTACAAAGCACCCTTCCCCCAGTAGGGCAATATAAAAGTATACTATAAAGAGCCTGGTTTGTCAACCAAGCTCTTTATTTTTGTCACTTTTCCCAAGTTAAGACGCGATTTTCCGTCAGTTGTGCGCGGTTTTGCCAAATCACACCGGTCGAACACCGTCGAAAGCCGTCGTCACTTCAGGAAGTCCTCGTTCAGCGTCACGCCAAAGTCCTTCGCGAGACGGCGGAAGTCGTCCGAGCTTATCGAGCGCTTACGTCCGCCCATCGAGATTATCTTGACGAGGATGTCGGCAGCCTTGTCCACCGTGTGCGCAAGACCGAACGCCATGTCGAAGTCCTCGCCGGACACGAACATTCCGTGGTGTGCCCATATTATCACGTCGTAGGTCTTCATCTTCTCGCTGGACGCAACGCCTATCTCGCGTCCGCCGGGCACCATCCACTCGATAACGCCCACACCCGCGGGGAAGATTATCGGGCACTCGGTCATCGTGTCCCACAGCTCGCGCGACCACACCGCGTCCTCCAGCGGCAGGACGTAGCTGAGCGCTATCACGTTCACCGGATGGCAGTGGTAGATCACGCGGTTCTTTCCGCCGGTCGCCGCCGCCTTGACCGCGTGGTTGAGCAGATGACTCGGAAGCTCGCTCGTCGGGCGGCCGCCGTTTACCAGTCCCCAGACGATGCGGTAGTTCTCGCCCGCGCCGTCCACCTCCACTATCGCGGTGGCGTCCTCCGGCTGGCTCTTTGTGTTCTGGAAGAACTTGCCCGAGCCGGTGACCATGAAGAACTCACCCGCCATCGACGGTATCGCCGCGCCTATCTCCACCCACGGATTTTTATCGGTGAAGTCGCCGCGCACCTCCGCGACCTCCTCCGGACGGATGCGATAGCTCATGTTTCCGCCGTTGCGCTCGTGCCATCCCATCGAAAAGCAGCGCTCCGCCATGTTCAGAAATTCGTTTGCAAACTTGCTCTCAAGCACCTTCATCGTCTCTGCCCGCCTTTCAAAAACCTTTTTCGCGGAAATATTGTACCACCGAACGCGGGCTTTGTAAAGCTCCTTGCGTGTCCTCTTTACTTGTGATACAATAAGAAAAACCGCATTTGGAGGCATTTCTGATGATACGTTTTTCCTGCGACTACTCGGAGGGCGCGCACCCTCGCATAATCGACCGCCTCGCCGCCACCAACTTCGAGCAGACGCCCGGCTACGGCACCGACGAGCACTGCGACGCGGCTCGCGGCTACATCTCCAAGCTCTGCGGCGTTCCGACCGAGCGGATACACTTCCTCGTCGGCGGCACGCAGACGAACTTCACCCTCATCGCGGCGGCGCTCCGTCCGTATGAGGGCGTCATCGCCGCCGAGACCGGACACATCAACGTCCACGAGACCGGCGCGGTGGAGGCTACGGGTCACAAGGTCATCGCGCTTCCCGGAATCGACGGCAAGCTGAACGCCGCCGCCGTCGAAGCCGCGTTTGTCGACCACGAGAACGACGAGACGCACGAGCACATCGTCAAGCCCGCGCTCGTCTATATATCCGAGTCTACCGAGGCGGGCACCGTCTACTCGCTTAGCGAGATAAAGGCTATATACGACGCGGCTCACCGCCACGGAGCACGGCTGTATATCGACGGCGCGCGCCTCGGCTACGCGATGGCGTCGAGCGACTGCGACTTTGACTTGAAACAGCTCGCGGGCGTGTGCGACGCGTTCTACATCGGCGGAACGAAGGTGGGCGCGCTGTTCGGCGAGGCGCTGGTCATCGTCGACGAGACGCTGAACCGCGACTTCCGCTACATGATAAAGCAGCGCGGCGGGATGCTCGCCAAGGGACGGCTGCTCGGCATCCAGTTCGAGACTCTGTTCGAGGACGGACTCTACTTTGAAATATCGAAGCACGCGGTCGCGATGGCGATGCGGGTGCGCGACGCGTTCAAGTCCGCCGGCTGCGCGTTCTTCCAGGATTCGTCGACAAACCAGCAGTTCCCACTCGTCACTCCAGAGCTGAAGGCGCGGCTCGCGAAGGATTTCGCCTTCGAGCACTGGGGATGGAAGGACGGGCTGGAGGCGGTGCGCTTCTGCACAAGCTGGGCCACCACCGAGGAGCAGGTTTCCGCGCTCGAGCGTGCGCTTCGTGCATGAACGAGAAATATGAACGCATGGTGAACATTCTGTAAACAATGGCATAGTGCGCTTGACAATCGTTTCCTGCGATATTATACTTCCGATATAACAGTTCGCTAATATCTCAAGGAGGCTACTACAATGAAGAAGCATCGCGCAATCATCGCCTGCGTGCTCGCGCTCTGCCTTATGCTCGGCGCGGCGGCACCCGCGTCGGCACACCACGGAAACTGCCAGCGTGTCCACGACTGCATCCCGAATATATTCGAGATAGCGCGCACGATAATGAAGAACTACGGCATATACAACATCCCCGCCGACGTCCAGCTCGCGGACGGAGCGGCGCTCACCGCCGTCTGTCCCGCAGCCGACGCCGAGCACTGCCCCGATCCGATAACCTGCGCGACGCACAGCGCCTGCCACACCGCGTCGTATGCCGACTGCCCCGACCGTGAAAACTGCGCGACCCATTCGACCTGCGTTGCCGGTTCGTACGACGACTGCCTGCACCACAGCGACTGCCCGGTGCACGCCTGCCACGCGACGAGCGCCGCTGCCTGCGAGCATCCGGACGACTGCCCGCTCCATCACGCGGCGGCTTCGACCGCAAGCTCGACCACGCATCACAGCAGTCACCA
>CAMNWZ010000101.1 GCA_946566645.1 uncultured Clostridia bacterium | reverse complement strand
GCGTGTTCCCCCCTGTCTCTGCATCGGTCGGGCTGCTCGATGACCGCGACCGCGAAGAACTTGCCGAGCTGGACATCGGGCTTGAGCCGTCCACACGTCATCTGCGCTGGCGGAGCCTGGACACAGCGTATTCGGCGCTTGGACTGCCGACCGAGTCGCTGTACATCTCCTGGTCTCCGTCGACCGAGGGAGGCACGCCGACGCCGAGTCCGCTCGTGCTTCGACTGCGTGACGAACTGGGCGCGGTCATTCAGCCGCCGAGCGATTTTCACCGCCTGCTTGCCGCCGAGTCCCCCGCTCTCGAATTTGCGATGCGAGCGGTCGGAGGAAGCGCGGATCGCGCGGCAAACGCGGCGCTCGAGTACTTCTCCGAGTCGGAGGAAAAAGGCGAGCTTCTTGACCGTGCGAAGAAGGTCGCGGAGGGCGGTCGCGGAGAGCTGGCGCGTGAGAGCGCCGAGGCACTTTACGGAGACACTATACACCTCACGGCGTCGCGGAGCGACAAATTCATGGACTGCGCGTTCGGCTACTTCTGCCAGTACGGATTGCGCGCCCATGTCCGCAAACGCGCCGAGCTTGACAACATGGAAAACGGCACGCTCATACACGCCGTGCTCGAAAACACGGTGCGCCGCGCGAGCGAGGACGGTCTGCTCTCGGGAGAGATAACCGAGCGCGAGAAGTCCGCCGCGACAGAGATAGCGCACGGCGAGCTTGCGAGCTACATCACGTCGCGGTTGGGACCGGCGGCGGTCGACGACCCGCGCACGCGCAGACTTTTCGACCGAGCCGAGCGCGCCATCGACCGCATAGTCGCGAGCATCATGGACGAGTTTGCGGCAAGCTCGTTCCGTCCGATCGGATTCGAGGTCGGATTCGGCATTCAGGACGCGCCTCTCGATCCGGTGCCTATCGGAGAAAACGGCGAGATGAGCGGCGTCATCGACCGCGTGGACAGTTGGCACGATGAAGCGGAAAATAGGCAATATTTCCGCGTTATCGACTATAAAAGTGGCAATAAACAGTTCAATTATACCGATATTTACCACGGAGTGTCGTTGCAGCTGCCGATATATCTGCACGTCCTGCGCAGATTCGCGGAGGAAAACGGCATTGCCGCGAGCGAAGCGGGCGCGTTTTACTCCCCCGCAGCCGACACGGTCGCGCGAGGCGATAGAGGCGACAGCGATGCCGAGATAAAGGCGGCGCTCGAGAAAAAGGAGCGTCGCAGCGGAGTCTACCTCGGCGACGACGCGGTAATAGACGCGATGGAGCACGGCGGCGCGGCTCGATTCCTTCCGTCCGAGGCGCGGTACAAGCTGGACAGGGCGCAGTTTGCGATGCTTGAGCGACACGTCGAGCGCGAGACCGCCGAGGCGGTAAAGCGGATATCCGGTGGGGAGATCGAAGCCCATCCGAGCACGCACTCAAACGACCGCAGCGCCTGCGACTACTGCGACTTCAGGGCGGCTTGCCGATTTGACCCGAGCGGCGGCAGAGACAGAGAAAACCTACGCTACAAGGTCGACGGCAAGATGTTCTGGGATAAACTAGCCGGAGAGGAGGGTGAAAACGATGCCTGATTATTCGGAGAGCCAGCGCGCGGCAATAGATTTTCGCGGCGAAAAACTGCTGGTCAGCGCGGCGGCGGGCTCGGGCAAGACGCGGGTGCTTGTCGGGCGGGTGCTCGACCGCGTCGAACGCGAGCGGCTGGATCTCGAGGACTTCCTCGTCATTACCTTCACCCGAGCGGCGGCGGCGGAGCTTCGCGACCGATTTTCAAAGGAGATAGGCGAACGCGCGGCGAAAGGCGACAGGCATATGCGTCGTCAGCTCACCGCATCCAAGGAGAACATAACCACCATAGACGCGTTCTGCGCGGCGATAGTTCGCGAGTACGCGCATCTCACCGACGTCGCGGGACGGCGCGTGCTGACCGACGGCGAGCTTTCCAAGCTGCGTGAGCAGGCGCGTGCGTCGGCGCTCGAGCGAGTCTATTCGTCGGCGGACGACGACATCGAGGCGGCAATATCGGCGCTCGGATACGACCGCGCGGACAATAGATTCGCCGAAGCTGTCGAAAAGATATACGACCACACGCGCGAGCATCCGTTTCCGCAGACCTGGCGGGACACGGTAATTCGCGAATACTCTGCCGCCGACTTCTCACAAACCGAGTTCGGGGAGACACTCGCAAAGTCTGCAATCAGCTTGGTCGACGGCGGTGTGATGCTTCTCGAGAAGGCGCGCGAGCTCGCAAGGAGCGACGGCGAGACCTTTGCGAAGGTCATCACCGTGCTCGAGAGCGACATTGAGTGCGCAAAGAGCGCGAGGCAGGCGCTTGCGGACGGACATCTTGCCGCCGCGAGCGGGTTTTTAGGCGTGAAAAACGCGACCTTCCCCACCCCGAAGGGACACGCCGACGACCCGCTAAAGGAGCGCATCAAGTCCCTCCGCGACGCGTGGAAGGATAAAATAAAGGCGCGCGCCGCGAAGCTGGTCGACGGCTCGGACGGCTGCTCGGCGGAGCTTAGGACTCAGTTTACGGCGATACGCGGGCTTTTGAAGGCGGCGGAGATATTCGGCGAGGAGCTCGACCGCGTCAAGGCGTCCCGCCGCGCAGCCGACTTCTCCGACTATACCCACGCGGCGGTCGATCTGCTCGCCTCCCCGCTTCCGGACGGCGGATACAAGCCGAGCGCGGTGGCGCGGGCGGTGTCCGCAAAATTCCGCGAGGTGCTTGTCGACGAGTTTCAGGACACGAACGAGATACAGACCTTTATCTGTGACCTGCTCTGCGCCGAGCCGGGACACTCGCTCTTTATGGTCGGAGATGTCAAGCAGTCGATATACCGCTTTAGGCTGGCACGTCCGGACATCTTCCTCAGACGCTACGAGTCCTATCCCCCGCTGTCCGAGGGCAAGGACACCGCCGTCCAGGATCTGTCCCAAAACTTCCGCTCACGCGCGGAGGTGCTCGGCTCGGTAAACTACTTCTTCCGACGGATAATGACCGGCGGCGCGTCCGAGATAAACTACGACGTGAATCAGTATCTCTACGCAGGACGCACCGACGAACCGCGTCCCGAGTGTACGACCGAGTTCTGTATCCTCGACGCGTCGGCGGGCGATGACACAAACACGAATACCGCCGATCGGACCGCTCTCGAGGCGGAGTATGTCGCGGGGCGTGTTGCCGAGCTGCTGCGCGAAGGCTTTCCCGTAAAGGACGGCGACATCGAGCGTTCGATACGACCGGAGGACATAGCAATACTGCTGCGCTCGCCCAAGGATAGGGCATGGCTCTATCGTCAGGCGCTTGATAACCTCGGAATCCCCTGCGACGCGGCTGCGGACGACGGCATCGGAGCGGAGCTGATGACCCTGCTGTCGGTGCTTACCGCCATCGACAACCCGTACCTCGACGTGACGCTGATAGGCGCGATGCTCAGTCCGGTGTTCGGTTTTACGGCGGACGAGCTGGCGCGCTTGCGGGCATCGGCGCGGTATGAGCCGACCGTATACGGCTCGGTGCTTAGCGCGGCTCGAGCGGGCGACGCGAAGGCTGCCGAGTTTGTAGAAAAACTCAAAGAGTACCGCCGAAGCGTAGGCATGCTGTCGGTGGACAAGTTCCTGCTGAAGCTGTATGCCGAGAGCGGCATTGTCGGCGTCTACTCGGCGATGGAGGGCGGCGCGGTGCGGCGTGAGCGCCTGAACCTGGTATACTCCAAGGCGAGGCAGTACGCAAAACAGAGCAGATACGGACTGCACGGCTTCATCGAATACTTTGAAAGCGCGATAACGCGCGGCGAGTTTGCCTCGAACGTCGGCGGCGGCGAGGGCGTGCGCGTGATGAGCGTACACGGATCGAAGGGACTCGAGTTCGCGGTGGTGTTCTACTCGTCGCTCGGTTCGCGATTCAATCTTCAGGACACGCAGAGCGACCTGCTGCTCCACCCCGAGCTCGGCATCGCAATGAAGATATTTGACCGCGAACGGCGGTATATCTATCCTTCGGGAGCGTGGAGCGCGGCGGTCGAGCGCCTGCGTCGGGAGACGATAGCCGAGGAGCTGCGCATCATGTATGTCGCCATGACCCGAGCTAAGGAAAAGCTGATACTCACCTGTGTCCTGCCCGACGCGGAAAAGAAGCTGGTAAACATGCTGGCAAAGCCGTGGCTTGGTGAAAGCTCGCTCGCAACGGCACTTGCGCCCGCGGAGATACTCATACCGCTCGCGGCGGAGCATCCGAACGGCGCGGTGCTCCGCGCGATAGCGTCGTCCGATGAGGTGTGCGCGCTCGAGCCGACCGACGGCGCGCTGAACGTGCGCGTGATAGGGCTTCGCCGTGAGGACGGCACCGCGCGCACCGAGCAGTTTGAGCGTACTGTCGAGGCGGGCGCGGATGCCGACGTGTATGACACGCTGCGCCGAAACCTCGAGTATGCCTATCCTGCGCCCGAGCTTGCCGAGCTGCCGTCCAAGCTGACCGCGACGCAGCTGAAGGGACTGCGCGACGAGGAGCAGGAGGACATCATCGAGCTGTCGGACGGGGATGAGCCGCGCCGCAGGTTTGTGTTCCAGAAGCGCCGACCGCGGTTCGTGTCCGAGAACAGCACGCTCACCCCGACCGAGCGCGGCACGGCGATACACACCGCGATGCAGTTTGCCGACTACGCGGCGTGCGCGACCGAGGACAGCGCGCTTGACGAGATAGACCGCCTCGAGCGCGAGAAGTATCTGACCGCAGTCCAGGCGGACGCGGTTCGCAAGGAGATAGACAAGGTGTGCGGATTCGCTACAAGCGACCTCTGCCGCCGCGCGCTTGCAAGCGACGACCTCCGCCGCGAGTTCAAGTTCTCGATACTCGACGACGCGGACAGGTACTTCCCCGCCGCGCCGGACGGCGAGAAGGTGCTGCTCCAGGGCGTTTGCGATATGTTCTTCGTCGAAAACGGCGGCGTGACGGTGGTCGACTTCAAGAGCGACCGCGTAAGCGTTTCGACCGAGCGGCAGCGCGCCGCCGAATATGCTCCGCAGCTCGACGCCTACGCCCGCGCGCTCGAGCGGATATTCGCAAAGCCGGTAAAGCGCCGCGTGATATACTTCTTCGCGACCGGGCACGAGATCGAGGTGTGATGATTTATTTGTCGAAGCTGAAGCGCAAGTTGAGTGTGTACCGCTCGCCGCTGCTGTCGTACAGCTCGGCGTGCAGCGTGTAGGTCTCGGACAAGTCGAACTCGTCGTACGGAAATCGTAGGGAGAGCACCGCGTAGGGATCGCCGTCTGTGTCCTTTCGCGGCGCGAAATCAGCATAGTATCTTCCTCTTTCGCTCTGACAGTGTACATAGTTTGCGGCTATCTCCTTGCCGGCGTGGTCGGTCATGCACGCCGACTGCTCGTCCAAGCTCAGCTCGCGCGCGTCGAAATCGGTCACAAGTCCGATCGTCCACGCGAGCTCGCTTTTGTCGGCATTCGGATATACTATCGCATCGATGAACTTGACAGCGCCCTGCCCCTGCGGACGCGGCACGTCGAACTCGAAAGTTGCGAAATACAGCTCGCCGGTTGTTCCGACTTTTATCCTCGATTCCTTCGTGTAGAAGTATTCGCGGAATGCCAACGTCACGCGAAAGCGTCCGTACAGCTCGCTTGGTAAAGCCAGATCAACGATGTTGCCCTGAAAATCAAAGAGATCCGAAAACCGTACATCACTTGTTTCAATAATCATTCCTGTGTAATGCCACGGCGTATCATCTATAGTGACCCACTCTCCGTCTGTAAA
The DNA here is from genome assembly GCA_946566645.1 of uncultured Clostridia bacterium. GTDB lineage: Bacteria > Bacillota > Clostridia > Oscillospirales > JAAYOS01 > CANRIN01. Next base: position 659 of record CAMNWZ010000101.1, on the reverse strand, counting down.
ATACTCAAGCGTCGCAATGCTTTCGGGAAGGCGCGCGACTATTCTGCCTTTCTTCACCATCTTCTCGCCGTGAATGTAGTAGGTGCAGCCTTCGGTCGTGCTTCGCATATTGAAGACCGCGTTGCGTGGGTCAGCAGGCGCCTGTCCGACATACTTCACCTCAATCAGTCCCTTGCCGCTGCCCGAAAGTTCCAGTGCTTCGCCGTCGGACGGTGAAAACGGCGTATACACCCGACCTCCGCCCACAACGCTTGGCGCGGGTCGCAGGAAGCACACCGCGATTGCGGCGAAGATGGCGATCGTGAGCGCGATTGCGAGCGGTCGTTTCATATTATACCTCCTATCAGCCGCGGATGTTATCTTTATAAATTAATTATACCATATATCCCCGAAAATGGCAAAGCGAAAAATTTCGCGATTCGGGGTTGCATATTGAAATATTTCGTGCTATAATCATTCTTGCGATTTTGTGATGAAAGAGGTGAGCTAGATGAAGGAAGGAATTCATCCCGAGTATCATAAGACTACGATAACCTGCGCATGCGGCAATGTTATCGAGACGGGATCGACTAAGAAGGATATACGCGTTGAAGTTTGCTCCAACTGCCACCCCTTCTTCACCGGCAAGCAGAAGCTGGTCGATACCGGCGGACGCGTTG
>CAMNWZ010000100.1 GCA_946566645.1 uncultured Clostridia bacterium | reverse complement strand
CCCGAACGCGTGCCGATAAGCCGCGCCGGTTGCACGCGCGAGTCGTTAATAACCAGCAGGTCGCCCTCGCGCAGCTCATCGATAATGTCCCGAAACACGCCGAATCGGTACTCGCCGGTCTGCTTGTCCAACACCATAAGCGACGAGCCGTCCCGCTCGGCAGACGGTGTCTGCGCTATCAACTCCTCCGGAAGCTCGTAAAAAAAGTCGTTCTTCTTCATCCCATGACCTCGCTTATCTTCTGCACCTTCGCGCCGGTGTAGTAGTATTCCAGTATCGAGCGGTAGTCCCACCCCGCTTCGGCGCGGCCGCGGCTTCCCCACTGGCTGAGACCCACGTTGTGACCCCACCCTGTGCCGGACACGACGAACGTGCCGTTGTCACCCTTGTCGGCAGTGAGGACGTCGGTCCCGCTCGCGGTGAGGACATATACCTCGTTCGAGTTTTTGAGCGTCGTGACCTTTCCGTCTCCGCCTACGACCTGCACTCCGACCGTGGAAACCTCGTCGCCGTTTGCGCCGACGGCGATGTTAAGCTCGCCACCCTTGGTTATCGTGTAGCGCTGGCTGTATGTATATTTGCCAAGCGTGTTGCTTCCGAGTATCGACCGCGCGCGCTCCTGCTCAAAGTTCTGCTTATTGCCCGCCGCGTCCTCGAAGTTCACGCGGTAGACATTGCCCGCGTCGGTGAGGTCGACCCACGCCTTCGTGACCGTGCCTATCGGGTAGCCCTTCTCGGTCAGTATCCACGCTATCTCCTCGCCGGTGTAGGTAAAGCTCCAGCGTCCGTGCAGCGCGCGGTCGAGATCCTCAAACGTGTCCTCCACCGCGCGGAGATAGGGCACTTCGCTTCCCCACACGTTCTTCGCGTCCTCGGTCCAGCCGCCGTTTGTCGAGTGATAGACCGCGTTGCAGATCTTGCCGTTGTAAAACAGTGCCTCGTCCGCGACCGCCTCGCAGCACGCGTTTGTGAAGGCAGTGGCGCGGTTCTGTCCCTGATACACCTGGCAGTGGTCGGTGTTGCAGACATCGAAGCCGTTTGCGCGATGGCGTGAGCTGTTGTAGACGGCGAAGCTCGACGCGCAGATGGCGCCCACCTTCGTGCCTTCCTCCGTCCAGTTGGTGCCTATCTCGTAGGGTATTACCCCCTTGGTGTAGTCGCCTATCTCTACGACGTTTATCACCGTCAGCCGACCGTTCGAGCCGCGTCGATACTCAAATCCGCCCGACCACTTGTATCCCTTGTGCCAGGTCACCGGCTCATCCGCGCCGATCGGCAGCACGCCGAAGCTCGCGCCGCCGTTGTCAAACTCGTATATGACCGCGCCGGTGTTGGTGTTCGTCACGACATATCCGGTCGACGACTTTCCGCTCGCCGACATGGTTATCTGTGTCTCGCTCGTCTCGGCTATGGCATGGAACGCGTCGTCCGAGTCGAACCATCCGAACAGATAGCCCGCGCCGACCGCGTTTTGCAGGTTCGCCGACTCGAGCGCGGTCGAGCCGTAGAACAGTCCCACGCGCACGACATACTCGTCCGGCGCTATCACCGTCTCGGTAGGCTCGGGCGAAGGCTCGACAGTCGGTTCGACAGACGGCTCGGCACTCGGCGCTTCCGACGGGTTCTCGGCCGGCTCGCCCGACGGTTGTTCGGTCGTCTCTGGCATGGCGGACTCCTCCGGCGAAGCGGGGGTGAACTCGTCTCCCTCCGCGGCGGCGAAGATTCCGAGCGATATGACAAGAACAAGCAGCAGCGCTGCGAACTTTTTCATCTGAAATTCCTCCGGCAATAGATGCGGTTATAATTGACATCGTATATGCGTGTGTGTTAAAATGAAAAGCAGTAAGCATAAACCGATAGCCAGCATATATTATACTAGATTCAAAAGCATATTTCAACCGCTTGATTGGGAGTGAGCACATAATGAAGAAGTACAAGGTAGGAATAATCGGTGCGACCGGCATGGTCGGTCAGCGTTTCGTCACGCTCGTCGCAAAGCATCCGTGGTTCGAGCTGGGCGTGCTCGCCGCCTCTCCGCGCTCGGCGGGCAAGGCGTATCGCGACGCAGCTCACTGGCAGCTGAAGGAGCCGATGCCCGAGCAGGCTGCCGACATGGTCGTGCTCGACGCGACGGCGGATATAGATAAGATAGTCTCGAGCGTGGACTTCGTCTTCTCGGCGGTCAATATGCCGAAGCAGGACATATACGACCTCGAGCTTGAGTACGCAAAGCGCGAGTGCCCGGTGGTGTCGAACAACTCGGCGCACCGCCACGACCCGGACGTGCCGATGGTCGTCGCGATGGTAAATCCCGAGCACATCTCGGTCGTGGAGCAGTTCCGAAAGCGACTGGGGCTGAAGCGCGGGCTTATCGCGGTCAAGTCCAACTGCTCGATACAGAGCTACGTCCCCGCGCTTCATCCCCTTCTCTGCTATCGCCCGACAAAGGTGCTCGCCTGCACCTATCAGGCTATAAGCGGCGCGGGCAAGACCTTCGAGACCTGGCCGGAGATGATAGACAACGTCATCCCCTACATAGGCGGCGAGGAGGAAAAGAGCGAGCTTGAACCGCTGAAGGTCTGGGGCAAGGTCGGCGAAAACGGCATAATAAACGCCGAAGCTCCGTCGATAACCACCCAGTGCATCCGCGTTCCGGTGAGCGACGGCCACCTCGCGGCGGTGTTCGTGTCCTTCGAGCAGAAGCCGTCCATCGAGGAGATAAAGGCAAAATGGGAGAGCTATCGCGCGCGTCCGCAGGCGCTCGGTCTCCCCTCCGCGCCGCAGAAGTTCATCCACTACTTTGAAGAGCCCGACCGTCCCCAGACACGTCTCGACCGCGAGCTGGAAGGCGGAATGGCGGTGTCGGTGGGCAGACTTCGTGAGGACAAACACTACGACTACAAGTTCGTCTCCCTGTCGCACAACACGCTGCTCGGCGCTGCCGGCGGCGCTGTACAGCTTGCGGAGCTTCTGTGCGCCGAGGGCTACATCGACTGATTGAAAGGATAATTTCACATGAAGACTCCTATTTTTACCGGCTCCTGCACCGCGATAGTCACGCCGTTTACCGCCGATTTCGTCAACTTCGAGCGCTTCGGCGAGCTTATCGAACAGCAGATAGCCGCCGGAACGCAGGCGCTCGTTGTCTGCGGCACCACCGGCGAGGCATCCACTCAGACGATACCCGAGCACCTCGCGACCGTTGAATACGCCATCAAGAAGGCGGACGGACGCATCAAGATAATCGCGGGCACCGGCTCGAACGACACCGCTCACGCCGTGATGATGAGCCAGAACGCCGAGAAGAGCGGCGCCGACGGACTGCTTATGGTCACTCCATACTACAACAACACCACGCAGAAGGGTCTTGTCAAGCACTTCGAGTATGTCGCCGACCGCGTGGGAATTCCGATAATCCTCTACAACATACCCGGACGCACCGGCATGGCGATCTCGCTCGACGCCTACAAGGAGCTTGCGAAGCATCCGATGATAAACGGCACCAAGGAAGCCAGCGGCAATCTCGAGCTGCTCAGCCAGATAATCAACGAGTGCGGCGACGACATGAACGTGTGGAGCGGCGACGACTCGCTCTGCCTGCCGATGATGGCGCTCGGCGCGAAGGGCATAATTTCGGTGCTCTCGAACATCTGCCCCGCCGAGACCGCCGAGCTTGCAAACGCCTGTCTCTCAGGCGACATGGCAAAGGCTCGCGAGCTGCACTACAAGTATTACAAGCTGATGAAGGCGCTGTTCGTCGAGACCAACCCCATCCCGATAAAGACCGCGATGAACATGATGGGCGTCGACGTCGGACCTACGCGCATGCCGCTCTGCGAGATGGACAGCAAGAACGAGGCAATGCTCCGCGAAACGCTCAAGGACTACGGGCTTTTGAAGTGAGAAACGACACGCCGTCGCTCGGCATGGGCGGCGGCGTATCACTATCCGAAAGGAGCAAGCATGAGGAACGTCAAAGTCATCGCAAGCGATCTCGACCGCACCCTGCTTCGCACCGACAAGTCGGTAAGCGCGTACACCCTCGATGTGCTGCGCCGCGCTCGGGAAAAGGGACTGAAGTTCGTCGCCGCGACCGCTCGCGCTGAAATGGGGTTCCGTATACTCGACCTCTCCTGCGACGCCGCGATAGTTTTCAACGGCGCGCTGCTCCTGCTCGACGGCCGCGAGCCTGAGCGGTTCACCATCGACGCGGCGACCGCCGACGGGATAATCCGCACAATACTGAAGCTGGAGCCGAGCGCCGAGATAGTCGCCGAGACGGTGGACATCTCTCGCGCGAACTTTGACCCGAAGCGCTTTTGGCCGAACATGATATACGAGCCGCACGACTTTGCCGCTCCGCTGCCCGCGCCGGTGTACAAGATACTGCTCCCGCTCGACCGCTTTTCGAAGGTCGAAGATCTCGAATCGCTTCTGCCGCAGGGCACGCACAGCGTCATCTGCGAGGACACGTTTGCGATGATACTCTCCGAGTCGGCAAGCAAGCTGAACGCATTCAAACGGCTGTGCGAACTGTGGGACGTGCCGCTCGAACAGACGGTGATGTTCGGCGACGACCTGAACGACGTGGAGCTTATGCGCGCGGCTGGCATGTCGGTCGCGGTCGCGAATGCCGGCGACGAGGCAAAGGCAGCGGCGACCGAGCGGTGCGCGTCGAACGACGATGACGGCGTTGCGCGTTGGATAGAGGAAAATCTGCTAAGCTAAATCAACACAGGAAGGTGAAATTTTATGGTCAAAATACTTCTCAGCGGTGCGGGCGGAAGGCTCGGCGGCTGCATCATTGCCGGAGTGAAGGAGCAGCCCGAACTCAAGATAGTCGCGGGCATCGACCCGACCGTCCCCGACTCGCTCGGCTTCCCCGTCGTGGCAAAGCCGTCCAACTTTGACGGCGAGGCGGATGTGGTCATCGACTGCTCGCATGTCTCCGCGCTGGACGGCGTGCTTGAGTATGCCATCTCTCACCACACTCCCGCCGTGCTGCTCACCACCGGCTACACCGACGAGCAGATGCATAAGGTGCGTGAGGCGTCCGAGTCGGTGGCGATATTCCGCTCGGCAAATATGTCGCTCGGCATCGCGATACTCTCCAAGCTCGCGTCGGAGGCTGCGGCGATACTCGGCCCGAACTTCGACGTTGAGATAATCGAGCGCCACCACCGCAAGAAGCTGGACGCTCCGTCGGGCACGGCTCTCGCGCTTGCCGACGCTATACGCCGCTCGCTTGACCACCCCGCCGAGTATGTCTACGACCGCCACGAGCGACGCCGCGAGCGTCCCCGCGACGAGATAGGCATTAGCGCGGTGCGCGGCGGCACGATAGTCGGCGACCACGAGATAATCTTTGCGGGAAACGACGAGGTCATCGAGCTTCGCCACTCCGCCGCGAGCCGCATGGTGTTCGCCGAGGGTGCGCTTCGTGCGGCGGCGTTCCTTGCGGGCAAGGCTCCGGGGATGTACAACATGGACATGCTCGTCGGCGAGATACTCGGGAAATGAAGCTCATCGTAGAGGAGGATCCCACCCGCCGCGACGAGCCGGAGATAATCGTGCGCTGCTCGTCGATAGACGCGAAGCTGCGGCGGATAATCGAGCAGATACGGCTCTACTCCTTCGCGCTCGACGCAAAGAAGGACGGCGTCGCGCGGAAGGTGCCGCTCGAGCAGATACTCTATATCGAAGCGGTGCAGAACCGCACGTTTTTCTATCTCGCGGGCGAGGTGCTCGAGAGCGACCTGAAGCTCTATGAGCTTGAGACTCTGCTCGAAGGCTCTAGCTTCGTTCGCATAGGCAAGAGCTGCATACTCAACACGTCGGCGGTGCGGTCGGTCAGCGCAGACATAAACGGACGACTTATAGCGATGCTCGAAAACGGCGAGCGCGTCGTCATTTCCAAGCACTATTCAGCCGATTTCCGCGCGAAGTTTAACTAAGGGGGCGAAAAGATGAAGGAATCACTTAAAACATTCTGGGCGATCCACACCACGTCCTTTTCGGTCCTCATTGTGATATTCGCGCTTCTCGAGCAGGAAATCACGCGGTACCTCGTCCTGCACTGCTTCCTTCTCTGCGCGATAATCTCCGCTTTCCAGGTCGCGTGGATAGAGGTAGACAAGCGGATGACGATAAGCGGGCTTCCCTTCTTCATAATCGACGGCATGATAAGAGGCATATGCACCGCGGTCATAGCGTCGGTCTACGGCATGATAGTCGGCTTCTGGCCGTGGGCGTGGCGCACCTTTCTCGACTGCCTCGTGACCGTCCTTCCGGTGTTCATCGTGACCTACACAATAAACGCCATAGCCGGACTTTGCGAGATGAAGCGGCAGACCGACGACATAAACAAGAAGATAGACCGCCGATAAACGACCACTTACCCTCAATATCAGACCTCTTACTCGCTGTCCCCTTGCGTCGGCGGCGAGTTT
>CAMNWZ010000099.1 GCA_946566645.1 uncultured Clostridia bacterium | reverse complement strand
GCTGGAGGAGGCAAATGTCGACCTCATACTCTACACCTCGGTCTGCGACGCCGTTGCGGAGAACGGCAGGATACTCGGCGTTATCTGCCATAACAAGGGCGGCTTCTCGCGGTACAACGCCAAGGTGGTTATCGACGCCACGGGAGACGGCGATGTCGCGGCGAAAGCGGGTGTACCCTTTGTCCTTGGCAGAGAGTCGGACGGCAAGATGCAGCCCGCCACGCTTATGTTCAAAATCGGCGGCGTGGATATGGATAGAGCCGTCCTTCCTCCCTCGTTCGAGACGACGGTGGACACTCCGAAAGGCGAGCTGCAGAGCCTCGCAAAGTTAAAGCTGCCCAGCCCCGCCGGACATGTCCTTCTCTATCGCTCGACAATCCCCGGGATCGTCACCTGCAACATGACAAACGCCACCGGCATAGACGGCACAAACGCCGAGGATATGACGAAAGCGGAGCTTGTGTGCAGAAAGCAGATAGACCCCATCGTCCGCTTCCTGCGCGAGTACGCTCCCGGATATGAGCACTGCTATGTCATCAGCGCCGCCTCGCTCATCGGTATCAGAGAGACACGGCATTTCAAGGGAATTAAGGCGCTTACCGAGGAGGATATAGCGCAGGCGCGGCAGTTTGACGACGCTGTCGTATACGGCGCATGGTTCAACTTCGATGTCCACAACCTCTCCGGCTCGGGACTGGACGAGACCGGCGCTCAGGAAAAGTTTTCGCAGAAGAACGGCTACACCATCCCATATGGCTGCATGGTACCCGAGGAAATCGACGGACTGCTCCTGTCCGGCAGGAACATTTCCGGAACACACATGGCGCACTCCAACTTCCGCGCGATGCCGATATGCATGGGAATAGGAGAAGCCTGCGGTATCGCCGCGAGCATAGCGGTAAAGAAGAGCATAGAGCTTCGGGATGTCGATCCGAAGGAAATAAGCTCTATCAATCGACCAAAATCTGTGATACAATAGACCTAGCTTTTACCGCAAAGGAGAGGATAGAAATGGCGTGTACGACAATTCTGGTAGGCAGGAAGGCGAGCTATGACGGCTCGACCATGATAGCCCGCAACGACGACGGCTTCTACGACGAGAAGAAACTCATCGTAGTCCAGCCTAAGGATCAGCCCCGCAAGTACAAGAGCAAGATAGGTCACCTGGAGATAGAGCTGCCCGATAACCCGCTTCGCTACACCTCCACCCCGAGCGTCAGCGGCGCGCACGGCGTATGGGCGGCAAACGGCATAAACTCGGCAAACGTCGCCATGACCGCCACCGAGACGATAACCACCAATCCCCGTGTGCTCGGCGCCGACCCGATGGTTCGCTATCAGCCGAAGACCACCGCGCGCGGCAAGGACATCCCCGGGGGACTCGGCGAGGAGGATCTCGTCTACGTCGTGCTTCCGTACATACACACCGCGCGCGAGGGCGTGGAGCGGCTCGGCTCGCTGCTCGAGAAGTACGGCACCTACGAGTCGAACGGCATCGCCTTCTCGGACGCAAACGAGATTTGGTGGATGGAGACGATAGGCGGTCACCACTGGATAGCCGTCCGCGTGCCCGACGACCGCTATGTGATAATGCCGAACCAGTTCGGCATCGACCACTTCGACTTTGACGACGCGTTCGGAAAGAAGGAAAACCACCTCTGCTCGGCGGATATGCGCGAGTTTGTGGAGAAAAACCACCTCGCGCTGGATATGGACGGAGGGTTCAACCCGCGCCTCGCGTTCGGCTCGCACAGCGACTCCGACCACGTCTACAACACTCCGCGCGCGTGGTTTATGGGACGCTACTTCAATCCCAAGACCGCGCGCTGGGACGGCGAAAACGCCGACTACACCCCCGAGAGCGACGACATTCCGTGGTCGTTCGTTCCCGAGCGCAAGATAACCGTCGAGGACGTGAAGTACATCCTGTCCTCCTACTACCAGGGCACGCCGTACAATCCGTTCGGCAAGGACGCGCAGAAGGGCAAGTACCGCCCGATAGGCATAAGCCGCACCGGCGTGATGGCGATACTCCAGATACGCGGATACCTGCCGAAGGAGATTGCCCCACTCGAGTGGATATGCTTCGGCGCGAATCCGTACAACGCCGCGCTGCCTATCTACACCAACACGAACAAGATGCCCGACTATGTCTCGAAGGTCACGATGGACGTCGATTCAAACAACTTCTACTGGGCAAACCGCCTCATCGGCGCGATGGCGGACGCGCATTACGGCAGCTGCATCCAGCTTGTCGAGCGCTATCAGGGAGCGGTCGCGAACGGCGGTCACGAGATAGTCGACCGCTACGACCGGAAGATACTCGACGCAAAGAAGTTCGACCTCATCGACGAGGCGAACACCAAGCTGTGCGAGATGGCGAAAAAGGCTGCCACCTCCGCGCTCGGCAACATCCTCAAGGAAGCCAGCAAGGCGATGCGCTGCGGATACAGCCGCGCCGACAACTGAGCGCCCGACTCGAATACATATCAAAAACGGAGGGGGCTTTCCCTCCGTTTTTCATCCCCAGACGCAGCAAAAAACCTGCCCCGTTTCCGAGGCAGGTTTTTGTTCGCTTGCTGAAACTTACTTAACGGTGATGCCGGTGACGTGCGGGTTCGCGCCCTCGTACCAGTAGAGGAAGCCCTCGACGTCGATGGTCTGACCGACCTGGAGACCCTCGACAGCCTTGTAGACGTCGGTGGTGTCGTTGGTCAGATAGTACTCGACGCAGAACTCAACGGTGGTGCCGTTTATCGACGCCTGGAAGTAGAGGTCGTCGCCCGGCTGGTCGTTCTTGTAGGCAAAGCCCTTGCCCTCCTGACCGTTGTACGCCTCGACGGTCAGACCCTTGAAGCTGACCTTCTGGTTCTGCTTCTTTGCGAGGTCGTCGGTGCCGACGAGCGAGGTGACGTCGGTCGGCTCGGCAACGTAGCTGCCCTCGAGTATCTCGAAGGTCGCGTTCATGACCTCGATCTCGCCAGCCCACGAGCCCTTCTCGCCGGTGACCTTTATCTTGGTGCCCGGAACGAGCTTGGCGTAGTCCTCCTCGGTGCACGCCATCTCATAGCAGAAGTAAGCGCCGTCGTGATCCTGGGTGTAGACGGTAGCCTTGTTGTCCCACCACGACTGCTTGCCCTGAACGTAGGTCTCGATGACGACCTGGCTGCCTTCCTCCGCCGCGTCATACTCGGCGTAGGTCATGACGCCCTCCGACTTCACGTCCGGCGTGGGGCTGGGGGTCTTCTCGCTCGTCTCGCAGCCGACGACCGCGAAAGCGAGGACCAGTGCGAGAACCAGTGCGATGTACTTCTTCATTTTCTCCTCACCTTTCCATGAGTTGGTTTATGCAGGTATTCCCTGCGGTATGCAAAATCAGTATACTACCCGACGCGCAAGAAATCAATGTCCAAATTAGCCATTCTTTCGCGTTTTCACCCGCTGGAAAATGACATATATGAGTATAAGCACCCACACCGCCGCGAGCGTGCAGAGCAGCACCGCCGACTCGGTCGGAAGCGCGCCGAGCTCGGTTCGCTGTGCCGCCGACGCTCCGCCCTGTCCGAGCCGATAGAGCGACGCGACATCGTCGTACATCGCCTCGAGGTACGCGGCGTCCACCGTGTCCCCGCGGCGGCATGCTCGCGTCGTGTTCTCGATAAGCTGTCCCGCGGCGTCACGCAGGGACGCGGACCCGTTGAACACCGGCGTGACGAAGGTGTTCTGTGTGTTTTCGAGCAACAGCTTGGACGCCTTTATCTTCACATCGTAGTGCTCGGCGTTGTCCTCTCCCTCGCGCGCAAGATAGTCGGTGTACTGCTCGGACTGCTGCGCCGCCGACGTGACCGGAATGTACCCCTCGGTCTCGGCGTAGGCTGTCTGCACGTCGTTTGTGAGCAGGTACTGCGCGAACAGCCAACTCGCCATGACCTCCTGCGAATCGCTCTTGTTGAATACGCAGATGGACGGCCCCTGCGAGATCATAGTCGGGTTCTCGGGGTCGAACTGCGGGATGGTCATGACCTCGGTCTCGAAGTCGACCAGCTTGTCCTCGCTTATGTCGATGAGCGGCGCGTCGCTGCCCATCCAGGTCGCGCCGGCGGTCGAGTCGATGGCGAAGATGCACTGCCCTGCATTGAGGAAGTTTGCGGGATAGCTCGAAATCTTGAAGGTGGAAAACGAGCGGTTCTTCGCGTGGACGGCTATCTCGAGCAGCAGCTCGGTGGTGGTGTCGTTGAATATCTCGATGTTCCCCTCCGCGTCCGAGTAGCCCGCGCCGAGCTGACGAAGCATCTGTATCATCATGTTGTCGGTGGACTTGTCGATGAAGGGTATAAGCACCTTCTGACCGTTGACGACGAAGTTTTCCTCCGCGTCCTTTTCCATCGCCGCCTCGCTGACCTCCCACACGAAGTCCCAGGTGAGCGTCTCGGGCAGCTCGTATCCGAGTTTCTCGACGTAGGTCTTGTTCACATAGCACGCCTCGGTCGAGCGCATGAACGGCAGCGCGTAGTAGTGTTCGTCGAACGCGCACTCGCTAAGAAACTCGGGTATCACCTCGCCGCGGGACACCGAGTCGAACTTCAGCTCGCTTCCGCCCAGACCGTAACGCTCGTCGTCAAATAGCCCCTCCAGCGGCACGACCACGTTCGTGCCGGTCAGATAGGTCGCGATGTGATCGGGGTAGGTGATGCAGACGTTCGGCGTAGTCTGCGTGGATATGTTGGTTATGACGTCGTTGTAGATGTCGCCGTAGTTGGTGTACAGCCGCATGTTCACCGTCACGTTCGGGTAGAGCGCCTGGAAGTCGGCTATCGCCTTCTGGTATATGGCTGTCTGCGTCTTGTTGGTGTCGTTCTTTGCCCAGAAGGTTATCTCGTGCTTCTGCGCCATGTCGAAGCTCTCGGGTATCTCGAACGGCTCAAGCCCGCGCGAACCGTGGCATCCGGAGAGCATCCCCGCTATGCACAGAAGGGCGAGCAGCATCGCGAAAAATCTTCTCATCCCTTGGTACCCCCTCTGGACACGCCGGTCATTATCTTCTGGCGGAAGATGAGGAACAGCACGATGAGCGGGACGGATATGACCACCACCGCCGCCATCATCGCGGGTATGTTCTCCCGACCGAAGCCGTTTTCTCGTATCTCCTGTATGCCGTTTGAGACGAGGTAGTAAGCCTGGTCGTCGGTTATCAGCCGCGGCCAGACGTAGCTGTTCCAGCACTCGATGACCTTGAGTATGCCCACCGTGATTATCGTCGGCTTGCATATCGGCACCATCACCTTCCACAGATACTTCATGTCGGATGTGCCGTCCACCTTCGCCGCGTAGTAGAGCGAATCGGGCACCTGGGCGAAGTTCTCCCGCAGCAGGTAGATGTAGAACACCGACGTGACCGACGGCAGTATCAGTCCGAGGAAGGTGTTGCGCATATCCCATGTGGTTATCGTCGCGAAGTTTGTGATTATCACAAGCTCGTTCGGTATCATCATGAGCGACAGGAAGATCGTGAATACGAGGTTCTTTCCCCTGAAGTTGAGCCGCGCGAACGCGAACGCCGCGAGCGTTATCACCACCATCATAATCGCGGTGGTCGCGACGGTGAATATCAGCGTGTTCAGCAGGTATCTGCCGAGCGGCACGGTACTGAACGCGTCGACGTAGTTCTGTATCGTCGGGTCGGACGCGAAGAACTGCGGGACATACTCGGCGTTGTACTCACCGTAGCTCTTTATCGAGGTCAGCACCATCCAGTAGAACGGGAACAGCACCACAAGCGCCCACACCGTGAGCAAAATGTAGGTGACGATGTTCACTACCCGCTTGCGGCTCGCAGCCGAACGCGCCGTCTTTGCGTAATCGGTCTTTGTCTCCGGTCTGTTCATCTCGTCACCTCCCTCAGTTGTAGTAGGTCGTGTGCTTCTTGCTTATCAGCAGATTTATGACGGTTATCGTCAGCACTATCGCGAACAGGATTATCGCCGCCGCCGACGCGTAGGACGGATAGCCGCCGCTGTCGCCGTAGAGCATGTCGTAGACATAGCCGACGATGGTGTTCATTCCCGCGGCGTTGAGGTCGGTGCCGAACAGCGCAACCGCGTCGCTGTACGCCTTGAACGCGCCGATGAATCCGGTTATCACCAGGTAGAATATCGACGAGGATATCATCGGCAGGGTTATCTTGCGGAAGATGCGCCGTCCCGACGTGCCGTCCACCCGCGCCGCGTTGTAGTAGCTCTCCGGAACCGACGCGATCGCGCTGGTGAGCAGCAGTATCTTGAACGGCATGACCACCCAGATAATATACACGCACATGACGAACATCTTCGCCCAGTACGGTCCGTCGATGAAGTCCACCGACTGTCCGCCGAACCAGTTTATCAGCAGGTTCACAAGCCCGTCCGAGTAGGCAGTCGGCTTGAAAAGTATCATAAACACCAGTCCGACCGCG
>CAMNWZ010000098.1 GCA_946566645.1 uncultured Clostridia bacterium | reverse complement strand
GGATAACTCATCAGACGACGGTGGTTGCCATCGAGCGCGCGCGGAGGAAACTGGGAATATGAGAAAAGCTATCCGTGCCATCGCCGTTTTGTTGTGCGCCGCGCTGCTTCTGCCGATGTTCGGATGTACCGAGCGCGAACCGGATCTGTTCATGGATGTGGAGAAGATTTCGGAGACATACCGCGGGGTTGAGCTTGAGAGCGGAACCGATGCAATGCCGACTTTCACTGTCGATCTGGACTGGATGGAGTCGTTTGAGTGGGTGCGCCACCTGACGACGACCGAATCGCTCTGCATCCATATCAAAAGGGGGACAGCCGAAAAGCTCGCGCTGCCGGATTTAAGCCCCTGTGGGAAGCTGAAGGCACTGACAGTCTATTCATCGTATTTTCGGAGCACGAAGGGGACGCGTGCGAGGGTGCAGGAGCTTGATTTGTCCTCGGTTTCGGGCAGCGGGATAACCTACCTGAAGCTGGAGGGATTGGAGGACACGAACATAGAGCTGGGCGACGGCGTGGAGACGATAGTCTTTCAGCAGACCGTGCCTGACATGGAGAAGCTCGCGACCATGCAAAATCTGGGGGAGCTTCAGATATACTCCGATGAGCCGTTCGACCTGACGCCGCTCGGGTCGAGCGAATCGCTGCACCTGCTACATCTCGACCTGCACTCCAGCCCGTTTAGGAGTGACGGCTATAAGGAGACATACTTCCCCGAGTGGGATCTGGCGCCGCTGAAGGGATCGAATGTGGACACGCTGCTGCTCGGTCGGTACCTGTCGACCAAGCTGCTTGAATCGCTCGACGGCGCGGAGAATATTCGGCATCTGCAGCTCAGCAGTACCGACGCATGGCGGGATATAGAACTGATAAACAGCCTGCCGAACCTCGAAACGGCAGCGTTTATTGGGCTTGAGGACACCGACAAGGCGTGGGTCAGCACCGCGAAGCAAAAGGACGCGCTCGACCACATCCGTGCGGCGAAGCATGGGAGAGTAAAGGTCGCGCTTCAGCAGTTCATCGACCGCGGAGGCACGGTCGTCGGCGCGGAGTCGGCGTACGACTACTACGAGTGGTACTACGCGAATGTAGATTGAGCGTCGAAACCGCAACGAAAAAACGTGGGCAGATGCCCACGTTTTTTATCGCTCTATTCGGTTCGTGCGGACATCTTATCCCCAGCGCGGAACCTCGAACTCGTCGCCGTAGCTCTTCTCGCGGTACTCGACGTACTTTCCCGCCTCAAGCGACTTCGGAAGGTCGACCAGCCGCTGGTTCTTGCTGCCCCGCCACTCGAGCGCGAGCGTCCGCTGTGCCAGGATGAACGGGCCGTCGACCAGCACGTCGCACAGTCGAAGCAGCGCGAGCACATCTGGGTCGTTCTGCTTGAGCAGTCCCTCGAAGGTGTTGCCCGACCATATCCAGACATTCAGCCCGATGCTTCTGGCAAACTCGACTACCGGAATGAGCGCCTTCGCCTGGCACGCCGGCTCTCCGCCGCTTAGCGTAAGTCCGGTGAGCAGGGGGTTGGAGCGTATCTCCTCGATTATCTGCTCGGGGGTGAACTCCTCGCCGCCGTCGAAGTCCCAGGTCTTCTGATTGTGGCAGCCCTCGCAGTGGTAGGGGCAGCCCTGCACGAACAGCGCGTAGCGAAGTCCCGGCCCGTCGACGATGCTGTCCTGGACGCGTCCGGCGACTCGCAGGATGTCAGATCTCATGCTTGACACGGTCGCGCTCCTCGGCACGCTTGGCGTTGTTGAAATAACGGACATCGCCGCTCAGATAGCCGGTGACGCGGCGGATGCGCTCAAACTTGACGCCGTCCTCCTCGGTGCGTCCGCAGCCGGGGCACTGATCCTTGATGATGCCGCTGAAGCCGCAGACCGGGTCGCGGTCGACAGGATGGTTTATCGCGCCGTAGCCGATGCCCTCCTCCTGCATGGTGCGGATTATCTTCTCAAACGCCTCGAGGTTCTGGGTCGGGTCGCCGTCCATCTCGATGTAGGTGATGTGTCCGGCGTTGGTGAGCGCGTGATAGGGGGCTTCGAGGTGTATCTTGTCCACCGCCTTTATCGGGAAGTAGACCGGAACGTGGAAGCTGTTGGTGTAGTACTCGCGGTCGGTGACGCCCGGGATGACGCCGTACTTCTCACGGTCTATCTTGACGAAGCGTCCGCTGAGACCCTCAGCCGGGGTGGCGAGCAGCGAGAAGTTGAGTCCGGTCTTCTGCGACTCCTCGTCCATGCGGGCGCGCATATGACCGATTATCTCGAGACCGAGGTTCTGCGCGGTCTCGCTCTCGCCGTGATGAGCGCCGATGAGGCACTTGAGCGTCTCGGCAAGTCCGATGAAGCCGACCGACAGCGTGCCGTGCTTGAGCACCTCGCCGACCTCGTCCTCCATGTCCAGCTTGTCCGAGTCTATCCAGACGCCGTTGCCCATGAGGAACGGGTAGTTCTTGACCTTCTTGTGAGCCTGGATGTTGAAGCGCTCGAGCAGCTGGTCGATAACGAGGTCTATCTTGCGGTCGAGCTCCTCAAAGAAGAACTGTATGTTGCCGTTCGCCTTTATCGCGATGCGCGGCAGGTTGATGCTGGTGAAGGACAGGTTGCCGCGGCCGTTGCATATCTCGCGGCTCGGGTCGTAGACGTTGCCGATGACGCGGGTGCGGCAGCCCATGTACGCTATCTCGGTCTCCGGCTTGCCGTTGTAGTACTGCTTGTTGAACGGAGCGTCCATGAACGAGAAATTCGGGAACAGACGCTTCGCGCTGACGCGGATGGCGAGGCGGAACAGGTCGTAGTTCGGGTCGCCCGGGTCGCTGTTCACACCGTGCATAACGCGGAATATCTGTATCGGGAATATCGGGGTCTCACCCGCGCCGAGTCCCTGCTCGGTGGCGAGCATGACGTTCTTCATGACCATGCGGCCTTCCGGCGAGGTGTCCATGCCGTAGTTTATCGAGCTGAACGGGGTCTGTGCGCCGGCGCGCGAGTGCATGGTGTTGAGGTTGTGTATCAGCGCCTCCATCGCCTGGAAGGTGGCGCGGTCGGTCTCCTTCTCGGCGCGCTCGCGGGCGAAGTGCTGCGCTTTTTCGAGCAGCTTCTCGTCGGAGATGACATCGCCGAGCAGCTCCTTCTCCGCCGCGAGATAGTCCTCGCTGCAGTTGAGGCTCGGCTTTACGCCGCTCTTCTCGGTCGCCTTCTCGACTATTGAACGCGCGAGCTTTTCCGCCTCGCCATCGTCCATGTCGCAGAGGAGTACGAACGCGCGGGCGAGGTTCTGGCGGTACAGGCGGACGTAGGTCTTCGCGACGCCGACAGCCATGCCGTAGTCGAAGTTGACTATCGACTGACCGCCGTGCTGATCGTTCTGGTTCGACTGGATGGCGATGCAGCCGAGCGCGGCGTAGGACGAGATGTCCTGCGGCTCGCGGAGGGTGCCGTGACCGGTCCAGAATCCGCCTTCAAACAGCTTCTTTATGTCTATCTGGCAGCAGGTGGTGGTGAGGGTGAGGAAGTCGAGGTCGTGGATGTGTATGTCGCCGTTGCGGTGAGCCTCCGAGTGCTCCGGCTTGAGCACGAACATCTCGTAGAAGTGCTTCGCGCCCTCCGAGCCGTACTTGAGCATCGTGCCCATCGCGCTGTCGCCGTTGACGTTCGCGTTCTCGCGCTTGACGTCCGACTCGTCGGCATCCTTGAAGGTGATGTCCTCGAAGGTCTTCATCAGGCGGGTGTTCATGTCGCGGACGCGGCTGCGCTCGTTGCGGTAGATTATGTACGCCTTGGCGGTCTGGACGTGGCCGCCGTCCATAAGCACCTTTTCGACGAGGTCCTGGATGTGCTCAACGTCCGGGCAGTCGCAGCCCTCGGCGTCGAGCAGAGCGACGACCTGGTTTGCGAGACGGTCGGAGGTCTCCTCCTGACCAAAGCGGGAGGTCGCCTCGAACGCCTTGTTTATCGCGGCGGCGATCTTCGACACATCGAACGCAGTGGTACGTCCGTCACGCTTCTTGATGGTTTTTACGATTTGGCTTTCACACACCATTTTTCCCAACTCCTCTGTGATTTTACCTCTGTTCGTTCTCGCCACGCGGTAAAGGGCTTAATTAAACAGGATTTTCAGCCGCATTTAGTTCCGCTCTTTTCCGGATTTGGAAGGATGAGACACAAGATATTGTATTAGCTCCCGAAGCGGCTGCATAGATATAGTACTACGGCGAAGGATGGTTGTCAAGGATAAATTTTACGTCAACCGGTGGCGGAATGGGCAAAACCTATGCGGGACAAGGCGTAGAGGGTCGAAAAAATTTTTTCAGAGGCGCGAAATAAGCCCCAAAAACTCGGTTTTTGTAAACCTGGCGGACAACAACCGATAGAGTGCGGAGGGGGTGATTCGGGCGGGAAGCCCCAACATCTTGACGAGCTCCGCGCGCCGCTCGGACGAGTCGGGGGAGCCGGACAGCCCCGCGGTGACGAAGTCGGAGCGGGTGAGCCTGTCCTCCTGAGTGACCACCCGCGTGTCGGACGGCTGCTCGTCGACAAATGTCGCCCCGGCGCGGCGGAGGGCGTCGATTATCACGGCGGGGGACATGCCCTCCTCGCCGAGAAGCCCGTCTTTACCGCCGATCCGTTTGCGCCGCTCCTTGCCCGCAACATCGGGGATGTAGGCGTGCAGCACGCGACCGTCGCCGAGTTTGCCGAGCAGGTGGTTTCGTATCAAAAAGCCCGCGCTGTCGCTGTCGGTGAGCAGGATTATCCCGCACCGACGCGCCAGGTCGCGTATGAATTCCAGCTTCTCGTCGTCCGAAAAAATGCCGAAGCCGTCGGTCTCGACCACTACCGCGTCCACCGCCTGAAGCAGCGTGTTGCGGTCATAGCGACCCTCGACGACGATCGCCTCGGCTATCCTCGGGCGGCTCACTTGTCGAGCGCCGCTATCCTGAGAAGCAGCGTCTCGAGCAGCGCGCTTCGGTCGGCGGCGGAGGTCTTCAGCTCGTAGTCGCACTCGACGCAGAGCTTCATCGCGGCGCGCGACCACTTGGTGCTTACCCTACGGGCGAGGTCGAGCTGCCGGCGCGCGGCGTAGGGATTCGGGGTGTCGGCGACGCGCATGAACCAGTCCTGACCGCGCCGGCTGTTGAGCGCTATCCGACCGTAGAGCAGCTGGCGCATCTGGCGGGAGAGCACGCCGACGAGGTAGACCGGGTCGTTTCGCATGGACACGAGGTCGCGTTCAAGCTCGAGCGCCTGCGCGTACTTTCCGGCGGCGACCGCGTCGGCGAGGCTGAACACCACCGCGTCGGCTATCGGCGCGCAGGAAGCGTCTATGTCGCTCTCGGTTATCCTGTCGAGCGACGCGTACGCCGCGACCTTTTCCACCTCGTTTACGAGCAGCGTCATAGAGCGCCCGCAGACGAACAGCATGTGCTCGGCGGTCTGCATGTCGATGTCCTTGCCCAGCGCGCGGAATCGGCGTCTCAGCCAGCCCACAAGCTCGCTGTCCCCCTGAAGCAGAAACTCGACGACGAGCGCGCTCTCGCCGAGCAGCTTGTGTATCTTCGCGCGCGCGTCGGTCTTGTACTCGACCGTGTCGTAGACGAACACGAGCACGGTGTACTCGGGGATGTCGGCGACGAGCGCCTCCAGCTTTTCCTTGCGGTCGGCGCCCGGCTTGTAGAGGTCGAGGTCGGTCACCACCACCAGCTTGCGCTCGCTGAACGCGGGCAGCGCCTCCACCGCGTCGCCCAGCTCGTCCATGTCCACCGAGCCGCCGTCGAACGCGAAGTAGTTGAAGTCCTCCATCCCCTCGGCGACCGTCTTTTTGCGAAGCTCGCCGAGGTAGTATTCGAGAAGGTAGCGCTCCTCGCCGTAGAAGACATATAAGTTGTGGAAATTGCCGCTTTCCAGCTCGTCGCGGAACTTTCGGAGATTGTTCTGCGACGGCGCGCGTTTTGCCTGTGCCATCAGTCCGCCTCCTTTCCGACCCGCACGGTGAGCATGCCGTCGAGGTCGGTGCGATATATGTCAAGACCGTGGGATTCCAACCGCTCGAGCGTGTCCCGCGCCGGATGCCCGTAGGTGTTGTATCCGACCGAGATGAGCGCCGTCTGTGGATATAATCGGTCGAGATATTCGTCGGAGGTGGAGTATTTCGAGCCGTGATGACCCGCAACGATGACCTCTATCGCGGAGAGCGGGTAGCGTTCGAGGAGGATCTTCTCGCTCGACGAGCCGAGGTCGCCGGTGATGAACATATCGAATCCGCCGCTGCTTGCGAGTATCGCGACGCCGCTCTCGTTCTCGCTTGAGCGCTGAACCGGTCGGCAGACGGTGAGCGTCGCGTCGGCAAACTCAAGCTCGACGTCGTCGGCGTCGACGAAGGTTATCTCCGCGCCGTGCTTTTCGAGCAGCTCGAGCACCGATTCGTCCCCCTCCGGCGGCGGGGCGTAGACCTGTTTGACATTCAC
>CAMNWZ010000097.1 GCA_946566645.1 uncultured Clostridia bacterium | reverse complement strand
ACAGAGAGGGCATATTCGCCACATTCCCGCAGACCATCATAACCGCCATAGCCTCTCCGATGGCTCTGCCCACGCCCAGCACCACGGCGGCGGCAATACCGCTTTTTGCTGCCGGAACAGACACTCTGAAGTAGGTCTCCACCGGCGCTGCCCCAAGAGCGAGAGACGCATGCGCATCCCCTCCGAGCTTGTCCCGAAGTGTCCGAAGTGCGGGCAGCCGCTGACAATGAATCTGCGCTCGGACGACAAGTTTGTCGAGGACGAGGGCTGGCTTGCGGCTGCGGCGCGATACGAAAACTTCCTAAAAGAAAAACAGGACGAAAACGTCCTGTTTTTGGAGCTGGGCGTCGGATACAACACACCCTCGATAATCAAATACCCGTTCTGGCGCATGACGGCGCAAAACCCGCGCGCGACGTACGCCTGCATAAACTTCGGCGAGCCGCTCTGCCCCACCGAAATCGAGCGTCAGTCTATCTGCATCGACGGCGACATCGGTCGGGTGCTGCGCGATTTGAAGTGACAGCGGCTTACCCGAGCGCGACGTCGAGCATGAGCATCACCGAGAATCCCGCGGCGAAGAACAGCGTGCCGAGGTTTGAGTGTTCGCCCGCGGACGCCTCGGGGATAAGCTCCTCCACCACGACATAGATCATCGCTCCCGCCGCGAAACTGAGCAGATACGGCAGCGTCGGAAGTATCAGCCCCGCCGCGAGGATAGTCAGCAGCGCGGCTATCGGTTCGACCGCTCCGGACAGTATGCCGTACAAAAACGCGCGCCCCTTCTCCATGCCCTCCGAGTGAAGCGGCATCGAGATTATCGCGCCCTCCGGGAAGTTCTGGATCGCGATGCCGATAGACAGTGCGAGCGCTCCGGCGGCGGTTATTGTCTCGCTTCCCGCCATCCATCCCGCAAGCACCACCCCGACCGCCATGCCCTCGGGGATGTTGTGCAGCGTGACCGCGAGCACGAGCATCGTTGTCCTTTTCAGCTTGGCTCGCGGACCCTCGGGCCGGTCGCTGTTCTGATGCAGGTGCGGTATCAGCTTGTCGAGCGCCAGCAAAAAGAGTATGCCCAGCCAAAAGCCGACCAACGCCGGCAGGAACGCGAACTGTCCCATCCCCTCAGCCTGCTCCATCGCGGGGATGAGCAGGCTCCAGATAGACGCCGCCACCATCACTCCCGCCGCAAACCCGGTGAGGGCGCGCTGTATCTTGGGGTGCAAGCCCTTCTTCATCAAAAGGACGCATCCCGCTCCGAGCGCTGTTCCCAAAAACGGGATCGTTACTCCCTGTATCGCTTCAAATGTCATCGGCCACCACCTCCGCTATACCGATATTATGTGCGGTCATATTCCCGGAGCGACGGTCAGTCCCGCCCGCTTCCCGGTCTCGCGTATCTGCTCCATGCCGCCGAGCAGCCGCTGCTCAACCACCGCGAAGTCATTACTCATAGCGGCGGGCAGCATGTCGAGAAACAGCAGGTTCGCGCCGTGGAGCAGCGCGTCCAGATTTCCCTGCGGGCTGCCAAGCCCCTCCCTCGGGTCGTCGCCCGGCTGCTGAGCGGTGATGTCGCAGTTCGGAAGCATCAGCCGCAAAAGCGTTATCTCGCGCAGGCACTTCCCGCGGTCGCCCGCTCCACCCTCCTCGGCAAGCGGAGTGCCGGGTACGGGCATATACGGTATCACCGGCGCCCACGATATGTCAAGCTCGCGCATGAGCATAATCTCCTGCGCCAGCTGCTCGGGCGTCTGCCCGGGATAGTCGACGATGTTGCCCGACGCGAGGCGCATCCCGCAGCGCCCCACCGTCTCTATCGCCTCCATCCGACGCTTGAAGTCGGTGGACGGATTCAGTCGGTCGAAGACGGCGGGGTCGCCCATCTCAAACTTCATGACATATTCGTCCACGCCCGCGTCCTTCAGCGCCTGATACTGCTCGCTCGAGAATTCGCCCGCCGCCATGCTTATCGCAAGCCCAACGTCGTGTATCAGCCGAACCATCAGCAGCAGGTCGTCGAAGGTGTAGCCCGGGTCCTCGCCGCTGACGAGGAATATGCGGTGCATGCCCATCTCCGCCGCGCGCCGAGCGCTCTCCGCCACCTCCTGCGGCGAGAAGCGGTAGCGGTTCGGCAGCTTCATCCCCGCGCGCATTCCGCAGTATAGGCACTGATTCTTGCAGATATTGCTGTATCCGAGCATCGCGCGTACGGACAGCGTGTTATTCTTGGCGGTCGCGAGCGTCTCCCGCGCGGGGCGGACAAATTGTTCGTCAAACTCCTCTTTCGGAAGCAATAGTGCCTCCAAAACTTCCTGTTTTGTGCTGAGCATAATTTATTTTCCCCCGCCGCAATGCCCGCAGCCGCCGTGCTCGTGGTGATGACCGTGCTCGTGTCCGCCGCAGTCGTGTCCGCAGTCGTGACCCTCGCCGTGCTCGTGGTCGTGATGGTCGCAGCGAACGTTCGCGTCGTAGTTGAGACCGCCCGAGATGAGCGCCTTCACCGCCTCATCCGCGTCGCCGCTCACGCCGCCGTAGAGCTTGATTCCCGCCTGCGCGAGTGCCTGCTGCGCGCCTCCGCCGATGCCGCCGCATATCAGCGTGTCCACCTTCTGCGCTGCCAAAAATCCGGCGAGGGCGCCGTGGCCGCTGCCGTTGGTGCTCACCACCTGCTGCGCGGTTATCTGTCCGTTCTCCACGTCGTATATCTTCATCTGTTCGGTGTGCCCAAAGTGCTGAAATACCTGTCCGTTCTCGTAAGTTACCGCGATCCTCATTGTAAAACCTCCCGTTTTGTCAGTTATTGTCTTCCATATGCAGCTTCGCGAACAGCAGCGTCCTCGCTCTCCCCCGCACACGCGGTAGTGTCCGCCGGAGATGGACAGCGCCTTGCCGTTCACGAGGCTGTCCGCTATTTTGAACCGCGCACGCTCGTATATCTCGGTCACCGTCGTGCGTGAGACCTCCATCTGTGCGGCGCACTGTTCATGGGTGCGCTTTTCATAGTCTATCAGCCGAATCACTTCGTATTCGTCCACCGTCAGGACGACCTCTCCTCCGCTCCGCTTCGACTGCGGGACAAATCCGCGGCAGTTCGGCTCGGCGCACACCCGTCGGCACCGGCTCGGTCGCGCCATCTCATCACCTCTGTTCACAGCAGTTACCGACATATGTCGAATATATAGTAGCACAACGAAACGCGAAAATCAAGCCGCATACTGTACCTTCTTTGGACAGAGTGCGGCTTATCCGCGTCGGTCTTTGTGCCGTCGGATAACCAATATCGTCCTTGTTTTGGCGGTACTCGTCAGGTATACTATATCTGTATACAATGCTTTTTGAGGAGGAAAAACCATGCCAATGCAGTTTCGAGTGACCGGCAAGCACTTCATCGGGCTCTCCCCCGAGACTATGGCTGCGGCGGGCGTCGATCCCGCGCGGCAGATAGTTCCCACGTGGTTCGGCTTTCGCACGACGGTGGACGCCGTGCCGACGAGCTGTCCGATCGAGGTGAGCGGACGCAGCCAGTTCAAGCTGTTCATAAACGGCGAGAGTATCCTGTTTGGTCCCTGCCGCAGCGCCAAGGAGGTCGCGTACTACGACAGTATAGACATCGCGCCGTGGCTGAAGGAGGGCGAGAACCGCATTCTCATGCAGGTGTTCTCCTACCCCGAAAACCCACCGATGTTCGACCGCGCAAACCAGGGTCCGAACTACTGCTACGGCGACAACGGCGGTCCCGCGGTCTCGCTCGACGGCAGGATAGGCGACCGCGACCCCGGCGAGCCGGAGAACTGGAAGGTCTGGATAGACGAGGGCATGGGCTTCAACGGCTACGCGGTGTTCCTGCTCGGCGCGAACGAGGTTGTGGACGGCGTAAAGTCGCTTGCAAACCCGCTTCTCGGCGACGACTGGTCGGACAGCCGACTGCTCGCCGCCGCGCACGTCCAGCCGATGACCTACGACCCGTTCGGCTGCCGCCACGGCAAGGTGTTCACGCCGCGTCCGATACCGCTGCTCTATCGAAAGGAAAAGTCTTTCCCCGACTGGCAGAAGCGCACGATTCCCGCACACTCGAGCGAGAGCTTCGTCATCGACGCGGGCGAGCTCACCACCGCCTACTTCCGCGTCGGATTTGAGGGCGGCGCGGGCAGCAAGGTGCAGATGATGTACGCCGAGAGCTACTTCCAAAAGGGCGCGGACGGCAAGGCGTACAAGGGCGTCCGCGACGACGCGAGCGGCTACATCGACGGCGTCTACGACGAATACACGGTGGGCGGCGACACGGTCTACGAGCCGTTCCGCTTCCGCACCTTCCGATTTGTAAAGATAACGGTCGAGACGGCGGACGAGCCGCTCACCGTCGTTCCCAAGGAGTATATCGAGACGGCGTACCCGCTCGAGAACAGCAAAAAGCCGCGTTTCGGCGACAAAAAGAAGGAGAAGCTGTACGACGTGGCGTTCCGCACGCTCCAGCTCTGCGCGCACGATACATACGAGGACTGTCCCTACTACGAGCAGCTGATGTACGCCTGCGACACGCGGCTCGAGATGCTGTTCACCTACGCCGCGACCGACGACATCGAGCTTCCGCGCCAGGCTATCCGTCTGTTCGGCTCGTCGCTTCAGAACAACGGCTTTACACAGGCACGATTCCCGTCGCGCGAGGATCAGATAATCCCGATGTTCGCGCTGTACTTCGTGCTGATGCTCGAGGACTATGTCGAACACACCGGCGATCTCGACTTTGTCCGTCCATTCGTCCCGACAGCCGAGCGGATAGTGGAGACCTTCCTTTCAAAGCGCTGCGAGAGTGGGCTTATCGCGCCGCAGGGCTACTGGGACTACTTCGACTGGGCGCAGGCGTGGGCGGAGAAGAACATCGCAAACACCCCGACAGCCGTGCTCGACGGCGAGTCGGCGCTGCAAAACCTGTTCTTCGCCTACGCGGCGCAGAGCCTCTGCCGGCTGCTCCCCAAGTTTGACCGTGCCGACCTCGCCGCGCATTACAAGCGTGAGTGCGACGCGATACTGCGCATCGTCGACGAGCGCTGCTTCGACTCGGCGCGCGGGCTTTACAGGGAGGGTCCGAACACCGACGAGTATTCGCAGCACAGCCAGGTCTTTGCCGTGCTTATCGGACTTGCGGACGGTGAGCGCGCGCGGTCGATGATGGAGAAGGTGCTCGACGACCCGAGCCTCATCCCCTGCTCGTTCATGCAGAAATACTATCTCTTCCGTGCGCTCGAGAAGGCGGGGATGTACGGCCGCACCGAGGAGCTGTGGCAGGCGTGGCAGGACTTCATCGATCTGCACTGCACCACCTTCCCCGAGACGCCGTTCGACCCGCGCTCCGACTGCCACGCGTGGTCGGCGCTTCCGCTTTTCGAGTTTGCGGATAAGCGATAAATCACATCTAAAACCACACTTTTGGAGGTATAGAAATGGCTGAGAACAACGAGACGAAGATGGGACTTTCGGAGGAGGACGTCCGCCGCCGCGACGAAGGTCCGGGCATGGCGGGACTGTTCGGCGCGATGGGAGACAGCGCCGCCGACCCGGTCGCCATCGCAAACAGCGAGGACGGTCGGCTCATCGGCGAGCGTATGTCGGTGATGAGCCGTCCCGAGAACTCGCAGGAGTGCCGCGACTACTGGGCAAATTACGAGAAGGGACTTCGCAAGGAGATGCACGGCGAGGGACTGGACAAGTGGGCAAGCTACATCCCGCTCGCAGCCGAGGTCGAGCCCGAGCGCAGGTTCCCGCTGATATTCTGCCTGCACGGCGCGCACAACCCCATCCACCTGACCGAGAGCTACGGCATCGTCCAGGTCGCGGCGCGCGAGGAGTGCATCGTCATCGCGCCCGAAAACGAGAACTGGTCGAACATCGAGCGGCTGCTTAACTACGCGAAGGAGCACTTCCCGGTGGACGAGAGCCGCGTGTATTCTATCGGTTACAGCTTCGGCGGATTCATGTCCTCGCGCAACGTGCTCGCGCATCCCGAGCTGTTCGCGGGCGTGGGCATGGGCGGTATGCTGTTCGCGGGCAAGGCTCCGGCGCACGACCTGGACGGTCAGTGGTACGAGGAGTACGAGCTGACCGAGGAGATGCTCGCAAAGGCTTCGACGCTGGGAGTTCCGGCGGCGCTGTTTATGGGTGAAAACGAGATGCTCCGTCTGCTGCCGCTCTGGAAAAATCCCGAGACCGAGGTCCGCGACGGCGTCATCCCGCTTCAGAGTGAGGACAAGCAGCAGGCGTTCAACAACTGGCGTCGCGCCGGTCGCTGCAAACCCACCGAGTTCCTCAGCGAGGGTGAGCATGGAGAGGAGGTCGCAGAGCATATCGGCGCGAAGTTCGAGCGCACCGAGGTTCGCGAGTACCACGGCCGCAAATACTTCATCGGCGACTCGGTCGGCGAGAACGGCGAGTGCCTCTTCCGCGCGATAGCCTGCGAGAAGATGGTGCACTGGCCGACGGTGATGTTTGCCGAGCTCGTGTGGGAGCAGATAGGAAAGTACGCGCGAA
>CAMNWZ010000096.1 GCA_946566645.1 uncultured Clostridia bacterium | reverse complement strand
TCGACTGGTCGGCTGAGTTCGACCCCGAGTTCCACGACCTGCTCGCTTGGAATCCCGACTACGCCAAGGCGCTGCTTGCCATCGGACGCGGGGGCAAGAAGCCGCGCAAGGATTTTGCCGTGTGGAGCGAGCTGCGTCCGTATATGAGCTTCATGTACAACGACCTGTTCGAGCCGGACTACACCCCGCCCGAAGGCATGACCGCGACCGACATGGCGGTCATTCTGCGGGCATACTATCGACAGCGTATGCTTATGTGGCAGGAGGAGCGGACGATGCTCGAGGAGGACGGCACCGCGTGGTTCGAGAGCGTCAAGCGGCTCGCCGAGGCGCTCGGCTACTGCCCGGACACCAAGCTCTACCGCTCCGAGCCGGAGAAGTGGAAGGGAAGCGTCGGCGACGTGTCGATGGCACTCCGCATAGCCATCTGCGGACGTAAGCAGTCGCCCGACCTCTTTGAAGTGATGAAGATTTGGGGCGCGGAGGACGAGACCGGCGTTGTCGCGGGAAGGCTTGAAGCTTGCGCGGCGGCACTCGGCGCGGACACCTCCGACTGGAACGATTAAGACGAAAGGGTGAACCTTATAAATGGATGAGCGTAACGCCAATTTTATACACGATATAATCGACGAACAGCTTGAAAACGGATTTTCACGCAAAATTCACACACGTTTTCCGCCCGAACCGAACGCGTATCTGCACATCGGCTCGGCGAAGGCGATATGGATAAACGCGCAGACGGCGCAGAAGTACGGCGGACTTTTCAACCTCCGCTATGACGACACAAACCCTGTCAAGGAGGACGAGGAGTACGTCCACGCGATACTGGAGGACATACGCTGGCTCGGGTTTGAGCCTACCGGCGGCGTGTTCTACGGTTCGGACTACTTCGACAAGTGCTACGAGTACGCGGTGAAGCTGATAAAGGACGGCAAGGCGTATGTCTGCGACCTCTCCGCCGAGGAGATGCGCGAGTATCGCGGAACGCTGACCGAGCCGGGAAAGAACAGCCCGTGGCGCGACCGCTCGGTGGAGGAGAACCTCGACCTGTTCGAGCGGATGAAGA
Organism: uncultured Clostridia bacterium; assembly: GCA_946566645.1. Classification (GTDB taxonomy): domain Bacteria; phylum Bacillota; class Clostridia; order Oscillospirales; family JAAYOS01; genus CANRIN01. Next base: position 5,474 of record CAMNWZ010000096.1, on the reverse strand, counting down.
ACGGCGAGTTCCCGGACGGCAGCCACACCCTCCGCGCGAAGATAGACATGTCCTCGCCGAACATGAACATGCGCGACCCCGCTATCTACCGCATACTGCGCGCGCATCACCATCGCCAGGGGGATAAGTGGTGCATCTATCCGCTCTACGACTTCGCGCACCCGATACAGGACGCGCTGGAGGGGATAACCCACTCCTGCTGCTCGATAGAGTTCGAGAATCATCGCCCGCTGTACGACTGGGTGGTTGAGAATATCGGCTTCGACCCCGCGCCGCATCAGTACGAGTTCGCGCGTCTGAACGTGACCTACACCGTCATGTCCAAGCGCTATCTCCGCGCGCTGGTTGAAAACGGCGACGTCGAGGGCTACGACGATCCGCGCATGCCGACCCTTCGCGGACTGCGCCGCCGCGGCTACACGCCCTCGGCAATAAAGGAGTTCCTCACACGCTGCGGCGTGTCCAAGGCTTACAGCATCGTCGACATCGGACTGCTCGAGCACTGCATCCGCGACGAGCTGAATCAGACCGCGCCGCGCCGCATGGCCGTAAAAGACCCGATAAAGCTGGTCATAACCAACTATCCGGAGGATGGGACCGAGACGTTCGACGTCGCGAACGACCCGCAGAACGAAAATCCGACCACCCGCAAGGTGTCCTTCTCGCGCGAGCTGTGGGTGGAGAAGAACGACTTTGCCGAGGTTCCGCCTCCCAAGTTCTTCCGACTCAAGCCGGGCGGCGAGGTGCGCCTGATGGGCGCGTATATCGTCCGCTGCGACGAGGTCGTCAAGAACGACGCGGGGGATGTGGTCGAGCTGCGCTGCACCGCCGACCTCGAGACCGGCTGCGGCAACCCTGTCGACGGACGCAAGATAAAGGGAACGATACACTGGGTGGACGCGTCCACGGCAAAGACCGCCACCATCCGCGACTACGACTATCTGTTCACCCAGGCGAACGTGTTCGACCTGCCGGAGGGCGCGACCTTCCGCGACGTAGTAAATCCGAACAGCGTCACCGTCTACCCGAACGCCAAGCTCGAGGCGTGCCTTGAGAACACCGCCGAGCTCGAGCGCTTCCAGTTTGTGCGCAACGGCTACTACTGCAAGGACAAACTTCCGGACACCTACAACTGCATCGTCGGACTGCGAGACACATGGGCAAAGCAGCAGGCGAAGTAAGGATATTCAAAAAAGCGGACTTATTTGTAATAGCGGCAGCGCTCATTGCTGCCGCTGTTGGTTTTATTCTGGTGTTCACCCGACCGGCGGGCGAGTACATAGAGATCGCGGTCGACGGCGATACGATAGCGACGCTGCCGCTTGACCGCGACGCGCAGTACGAGCTGCCAAACAACGTGATAGCGATAGAAAACGGCGAGGCGCGGATGGAGTACGCCGACTGCCCCGACCTGATATGCGTGCACCACGCGCCGATATCGCGCCGAAACGAGACAATAGTCTGCCTGCCGAACCGAGTTACGGTCACTGTGCGCGGAGGGCGTTCGGACGTGGACGCGATAAGCGAATGAGCGCGGCGAGGCGTGCGGCAACCGTCGGACTGCTCGCGGCGGTGACGCTTGTGCTCAGCTATGTCGAGCATCTAATCCCGATGAGCGTCGCGATACCGGGCATAAAGCCGGGATTTGCGAACATCGGCGTGCTCGTCACGCTGTACACGCTCGGCGGAGGATATGCCACGCTGGTGAGCCTGATACGCGTGCTGCTCGCGGGACTGCTGTTCGCGAGTTTCAGCGGTGTGCTATACTCGCTTGCGGGCGCGGCGGCGGCGCTTATCGTGATGCTCCTGCTGCACCGTGCGAAGATATTCGGCGCGGTGGGGGTGAGCGTCGGCGGGGCGGCTGCGCATATATTCGGACAGCTCGCGGTCGCGGCGTGCCTGATGGGCGGCGTGGTATTTGGCTACGCGCCGTGGATGACGCTCGCGGCGATAGCGACCGGCGGGATAAACGGCGTTATTGCGGCGCTGGTGGTGCGTGCGCTGCCGAGGTGAAAGTGCGACGGCAGCCTTGCGTTTTCCGCCCATCTGTGCTACAATAAACCAAACTATGGATTTTTGCGGAGGAACGCTTGTGGGACGTATAGATATACTCGGTGTGGGCTTCGACAACGTGGACATGGCGGAGGCGGTCGCGCGCGCCGAGAGCATGCTCGAGGGCGGCTCGCACTACATCGTTACGCCAAATTCGGAGATAGTTTACGACTGCCTGACAAACGAGGGACTGCGCGAAATTATCAACGGCGCGGACATGGTGATACCCGACGGCGCGGGCGTGGTCAAGGCGTCGCGCATACTCGAGACACCGCTAAAGGAGAAGGTCGCGGGAGTCGAGCTTGCGGAGAATCTGCTTGGGGTGCTCGCACGCCGCGGCGCGTCGCTCTATCTGCTCGGCGCGAAGCCGGGGATAGCCGAACGCGCGGCGGAGAAGATGAAGACGCTCGCGCCCGGTCTCATGATAGCGGGCGTCCGCGACGGATATTTCAAAGAGGACAGCGAGGCGGTGGAGGCGGTTCGCGCAGCCGCGCCCGATGTGGTCTATGTCTGTCTCGGCTCGCCGCGCCAGGAGCAGTTCATCGCCGCACACCTCGAGGAGATGGGCTGTCACATCGCGATAGGTCTCGGAGGCTCGCTGGACGTGTTCGCGGGCGAGGCAAAGCGCGCGCCGAAGATATTCATAAAGCTCGGGCTCGAGTGGTTCTACCGACTGCTCAAGCAGCCGTCGAGACTCGGAAGGATGATGCGGCTTCCAAAGTTCCTTCGGGAGGTCAAGAGGGAGAAAAAACGCCGCGATAAGGAGGCAAAACGATGAAAGTTTTCTTGCTCGGATACACGCCGAACCCGGTCGAACTGGTCGCGCTCGCGGCGAAGAACTGCTACTCCAACTCGACCGCAAGCCAGCTCCGCGACGACATGACGCCGGAGAAGGCAAAGGAGTTTGTCGAGATGCTCGCGAGCCTCGGACACGAAAGTCCGATAGAGCACGCGAGCTTCACCTTCGCGATAGAGGGCGTGAGCCGAGTGCTGCTCGCGCAGATAACCCGCCATCGGATCGCGTCGTACAGCGTCAAGAGCCAGCGCTATGTCAGCGAGAAGGAGTTCGAGTATGTCACGCCGCCCGCGATAGCGGAGGACGCCGAAGCTCTCGCCGCGTTTGAGGAGGCAATGGACGCCGACCGCGCAAGCTATAAGAAGATTTCGGGAATACTTTACAAGAAGTACTGCGCCGAGCTTGAGGCGGAGGGAAAGCTGGACAAAGCGTCGAAAGCCGCCGCACGCAAGCGCGCGGGCGAGGATGCGCGGTTCGTTCTGCCTAACGCCTGCACCACGCAGATAGTCATGACGATGAACGCGCGGTCGCTTAAAAACTTCTTCTCGCAGCGGATGTGCAACCGCGCCCAGTGGGAGATACGCGAGCTTGCCGAGAAGATGCGCGAGCTTGTCGTTGAGGTCGCGCCCGAGCTGTTCCGCGACGCCGGGCCGGGCTGTCTGCGCGGCGGATGCCCCGAGGGAAAGATGAGCTGCGGACTCGCGGCGGAGATGCGAAAGAAGTATCTGAAGGAAGAATGAGCATGGGATACACGATGAGCCGATATTTCGTCCCGGGTGTCTGCGAACTTCCGGCGGCGCTCATATCGAACGGCGACGACCGAAGCGTTGTCGACGCGCTGCGGTCGGCAAAGACGGAAGGCGCGGCGCTCGCGGCGATAGTGCCGACAAGCGATGAGGACTTCGCGCGATACCGCAGACTCGGATTTGCAGAGTTTTTCATGATAGAGCGTTCTAAGGTAAAGCTGAAGCTGCTCGGCGAGGCGGAGGAGAAGATAGTCGACCTGCCGACCGAGCGCGCGCCCGAGTGCGACGCCCAGATGTTTGAGGTGGCGAGGTGGCGCGGTCACATGATGCGCACCGACGGCATGTGGCGCGCGGCTGCGGAGGGCGTGACGTCGCAGGGCGGCGGCGTTCTCGAGTGCGAGCGTGAAGGCAAGCTCGCGGGCTACGCGTTCTATCACCCGACCGACGGATATGCGGTGATAGACGAGCTGTTCTGCGAGGACGAACCGGCGTTTATCGCGCTTCAGCGTGCGGTGCTCAACCGATGCGGCGTGGAGGAAGGGATACTCTGCGCGCCCGCCTGCCCCCACGGCGCGGAGCGGTTCGGAATGGTGCGAGCCATCGACTGCGCGGCGCTGCTCGAGTGTGCGGAAAAGCGCAGGCCGGGCGACATCGCGATAGAGGTGGAGGACGAGGAACTCGGCGTGTCCGCACGATATGAGGCGCGCGGAGGAAAGGTTTCGATCGAGACGCGGCAGGATCGGGCGGCACTTCAGCCCGGCGAGTTCGCGGCGATAATACTCGGCGGCGGTCCCGCGCCGTACATGAACATGGTGTTTTGCTGATGGATATTTTCGAGAAAAAGGAAAAGGTGCGCCAGCTTGCGAGCGAGAGCGCGAAGAATATGGACCCGAAGCGCGCGGCTGAGCAGGATGTCGCGATACTTCGGCGACTGTCCGACATGCCCGAGCTGCGCGAGTCGTCGAGCGTGTTCTGTTATGTCTCGATGGACAGCGAGGTGGACACGCGAAAGCTCCTGCCCGCGCTTCTCAACAGCGGACGGAGGGTGTTTGTGCCGCGCATTGACGGCGAGAACATGGTCGCGGTCGAGATACGTTCGACCGACGAGCTTGCGCCGGGAGCGTTCGGCATACCCGAGCCTGCGGGAGACCTGCCCGCAACGCCGGCGGGGGACATCGAGCTTGCGCTCGTGCCGGGAGTGGCGTTCGGCGAGGACGGCACGCGCGTCGGCCGCGGCAAGGGCTACTACGACAGGTGGCTTGCGAACTTCCGAGGCACCAAGGTCGCGCTCGTCCGCGAGGATGAGCTGCGCCCGAGCGTTCCGACCGACGAGCACGACGCTCGGATGAACGCGATAATCACCGACACTCGCACGCTCCGCATAAGCACCGCTTCCAAGACGATGGAGGCGACGATAGAGCAGAGCGTCGCAAAGACGGTAAAGGAGGAGGCGTCGGAGGTGGCTGCCGACAGTCGCAAAACTGCACAGAACCGCGGTCGCAAGCCGAAGCGCAGGCTCGGATGCGCCGGCGCGCTGATATGGATGCTGATCGTCATCGGCGTTTCGGCGGCGCTTGCGGGCATCGGCTGGATATGCGCCGACGACCTGCTCGGACTCACCGCCGCCGACAAGACCGCCATGATCTCGGTCGAGCGCGGCGACGAGGTTAAGGACGTCGCAAATAAGCTGAAGGATGCCGAGATGATAAAGCATCCGTGGCTTTTCGACATATTCGGATGGGTGTTTGACGCGGACGAGAAGATAGCACCCGGCGTTTACGAGGTCAACGCGACGATGGACTACCGCGCGCTGATAAACGCCATGCGTGAGAACTCTAACTACCGCGCGACCGTCGAGGTCACGATACCCGAGGGCTTCA
>CAMNWZ010000095.1 GCA_946566645.1 uncultured Clostridia bacterium | reverse complement strand
ACTGAGGATGAGCGCCGGGAAGACCCACTGCCACCAGTACTCGCGAATGATTATCGAGTTGTTCGCGCCGTATAGCATGTTGCCCCAGGTCGGACGCGGCAGCGAAACGCCGAATCCGAGGTAGCTCAGCGACGACTCGGTGAGCAGGCAGGTAGCGAAGCTCAGCGTCGCGTTGACGATTATCGTCGATATAACATTCGGGAGGATGTGGCGGAAGACTATCTGACCTTCCTTTATGCCCATCGCCTTCGCGGCGGTGACATACTCCTGCTCGCGCTGGCTGAGCACCTGCGCACGCACCAGACGCGCAAGTCCGGTCCAGCTGAGGACGCCGAGTATTATCATTATGATGAATATTCGCATATCCTCGCCGACCGTCGCGACAAGCACCGATGAGAGTATCATCGCGAACGGCAGGAACGGTATAGCGGAGAATATCTCGGTGACTCGCATCAGCAGCATATCCACCTTGCCGCCGAAGAATCCGGACAGGCAGCCGATGATAACGCCGATGACAAGCGAGATGACGACCGAGACGAAGCCTATCGACATCGTCATGCGTCCGCCGTTAACCATGCGGTTGAGCACGTCGCGTCCGAGCGTGTCCGTTCCGAGCGAGTAGCCCTTGAGACCCCAGGTCTTTATCGTGCCGTCGGACATGCGCGCGTAGTTCTGGTAGTAGTTGGTATAGAACTCCTCGACCGTGCCGTTCTTCACCGAATCGGGCACGTCGAGCTGTCCGAAGATGTTCGAGCCCCATGCGATAGTCTCGCCGGTGTCGGTGGTCGCGACATAGTGATAGCGTCCGCCGTCGACCGAAACGATGTTTCCGGTGTACTCCGGTATCTCAGCCATCGCGCGGTTGGAAGCCTGCGACCAGTTGGCGGCGAGAGTGCCCCAAACGGTCACCTTGCCGTCCTTGACCGCCGCGACCGACGAGCCGGAAGTTCCGATGTCGGTGACGCCGCTCTTCAGCTCCTCGGGTATCGTCGAGTAGGACAGACCCTGCTTGCCGAGATGCACGACCTCGCCGTCGTAAGTGAGTCCCATCAGGCTCTCGCTGGTGAGCGCTATCTTCGCGATGGTGTACTGATCGTTCTTCGCGACGTTTATGTCGTTAAGGTTGAGGTTGCCCCAGTAGATAACATAGCCCTGGTCGGTGAGCGCCGCCGTGACCTGGTAGCCCGCCTCTATCTGGACTATGTCGCCGTAGTCGTACAGGTCAGCCGGAAGCGCGAGCTGACCGTTGCGGCCGTTGCCCCACGCCACGACTTCGCCGGCGTCGGTGAGGACGACGATGTGGTCGTATCCGGCAGCCGCGTCGACAACCTTGCCCTCGAACTGCGGAACATTGTCGAGGTATATCGTCGGGCTTATCTTCGGCTCGCCCCAGAAATAGTAGTTGCCCGCCTTGCTGACGCCGACGCTGAACTTCGCGCCGATGGATATCTTCTCGACACCCTCGTCCTCAAGCGCCTGCGGGTACTTCATAAGCGAACCGGAAGGCGGCATGTTCTGCTGCATCGGCTCCTGATAGCTCAGGTCGAGTATGAAGAACTTAGGTCCGATGATAACGAACGCGAACACGCAGATGAACACTATCAGCGCCACCATGCTCACGCGGTTCGAGAGGAAGTTGCGGATGACGGTGCGCCACGGGCTCTGCACCTTCTCCTCCTTCATCGCGTCGTAGTTGTCCTTGCCGCCGAACAGTCGGGCAAAGAAACCCGCGCCGCGGTTTGCCTTACGCTCGAGCTTTCTTTCGAGACGGGCTGCGTCTCGCTTGTTCTTTTCGTTCTTGCTCTTCGCCATTTCCCGTCCCTCCTTTACTTCGTAATGCGAACACGCGGATCGACCAGGCCGTAGCTCAGGTCGATTATCAGGTTGCCGATAAGACTTATCGCGACATAGAACAGCTGGACTGTCTGTGCCATGTTGTAGTCCTGGTTGTTCAGCGCCTGTATGTAGATACGACCCATGCCCTGGAGCACGAAGGTCTGCTCAATGACGAGCGAGCCGCCGAATATTCCGATGAACCAACCCATTATCAGGGTGATGACCGGAAGCAGGGCGTTGCGCCACGCGTGCGAGTAGATGACTACGCGCTCGCGGAGACCCTTTGCGCGCGCCGTGCGGACGTAGTCCGAGTTGAGCGAGTCGATCATCGCCGCGCGGACGTATCGTGTCATGCCGCCCAGACCGGATATGGTCGTGACAAACAGCGGCACCGCCAAGTGGTACATTATGTCCTTGAACTTATCCCACTCGTTTGCGTGAACGACTCCCGGCGTTGTCCAGCCGGAGACCGGGAACCATCCAAGCTGCACGCAGAAGATGAAGATGGCTATCAGACACAGAACGAAAGACGGTGTCGAGTAGCCGACTATCGTGAACACCTGCACTCCGCGGTCGAACGCGCTGTTGCGCTTTATAGCGCAGTAGATGCCGAGCGGTATCGTTATTCCGAGAACGAGTATCAGATGGAACACGTTCATAAGAACCGTATTTCCAAGACGCGAATCGACGCCGAGCGCCTTGTTTCCGAATATGACGTCCTTACACTGGAGCTGGAAGAAGCTGGAGTATCCGAAGTCCAGTTTCAGAACGTTGCCCAGCCACCTGAAGTACCGAATGATCATCGGGTCATCCAGTCCGAGGCGCTGCCGCGCCATCATGTAGCGCTCCTGATAGACTTCCTCACTCACCTTGCCGAGCAGTTCCTGAACATCTCGCGCCGCCGGGTCGCCCGGGATGGCGTTGAAGATGAAGAAGAACATGACGGAAAGTATGAGGAAGACGATCAGTATGTAGCCGATTCGCTTCAATACATATTTGCCCATCTGCCCACCTACTTTTCTCCGAGTTTAACTTTTGTCGTGCGGTGGGATGCGTCACTGCCCACCTCGCGCTTATAAGTGTTATTATAACTCAACCGCGCCAAAAATGCAATCTCAAATCCGCGATTTTTGCATTTTCGCCGCCGTCGATTTGCATAAATCTTGCGTTTGCTAGGTGCTGTTCTTTGAAAATGCATCCACATATAGGGAAACCTTTCAAAGAAAAAGCAAAACGAGGACGGTCAGCCCGTCCTCGTGCGACATTGCAAGCACCCAAAACTGCAAGCCGCAGCTTGTGGTGAATATGGGGCGAGGTTTTATCCCCGCCCCATTTTCGCTTTACTGAAACCTTCCAATGGGGAGACTTAATTACTCAGCCTCGTAACCCTCGATGTAGGCATAAAGCAGACTCGAGGCTCCGAGATACGCCGAATTGACGGTGTAGTTCTGGAGATGCGGAGTGAAGAAGTCATAGTAGGTGTTCGAGTACAGCGGGAGCGCCGGGAGGTAGTCGTTCCACTCCTCCTGGAAGTCCAGCCACAGCTCGAGGAAGGTGTCGTTGTCACCCGCCTCGACGAGCAGCATGTCGACAGCGAGCTGATGCAGCTTATCGTTGTCGATGTTCAGGACGTTGTAGGGATGTCCCTTCTCTGTCGAGGTGCGCTGATCGTACGCCGGCGAGCTGAAGTTGGTCGCAAGGTTGAATGCGCAGTAGTAGCTCTCCTCCGAGTTGTTGTAGTGCTCGTAGTGCATCTCGTTGAAGGTCATGACCGCCTGCTCTATCTCCATACCGGCCTCGGCAGTGCCTGCGCCGTTGGCGAGCTTGGTCACGAGCAGGTCGGAAACCGAGTTGTTCTCCGCCGAAGCCCAGTTGATGTGGAGCGGCATGAGGATGCGTCCGTCGCTGAGGGTGACGCAGCCCGGATACTGGCTCTCGCCGGTGCCCGCCTGCTCGGCGGTGACTTCCTTATAGCGGAGGCCGCTCTCGTAAGCGCCGCCCTCGGCGTTGAGAGTCCAGCCGCCCGCCTCAAGCTCGGCAATAGCCGCCTCGACGCTGTAGTTGTAGCCGTTCAGACGGCTGTCCAGCTCCTCGGCGCCCTGCTTGGTCATCCACATGCCCGAGCCGTAAGGTCCGTTAACGACCATGCCGAAGCCGCCGGTAAAGGCGCGGCAGAAGTCGTTGCGATCGAGCAGGTAAGCAACAGCGTGACGAGCCTCCTTGAACTGGGTCGGTCCGACGTTGCACTTGAAGTACAGAGCACCGTAGCCGTTGCGGTCATAGGTAGCGTAGTTGACGATGCCCTCTTCGTACATCGACAGACCGGTGTTGGTCTCCGAAGCGTCGACGGTCTGCTTGATGAAGGTGACCGAGCCGGTGCGCAGCTCGTCCATCATGGTCTCCTGCTTGACACCCTTGTAGATGAGCTTCGCAATCGACGGCTTCTGTCCCTCATAGTTGCCCAGGAAGTACGGGTTTATCTCGAGGGTGTAAGCCATGCTGCTGGTGTCGTAAGCGGTACGCATATACGGACCGCTGAACGCGTCCATGTTGTAGCGCCAGTTCTCGAGGGTCGAACCGATGTCGTCCAGCTGCGAGCCGTCCATGATGACCTGAACGCCGTCCTTGGTGAAGTAAGCGCCCTCGCCGTCGTCGGCGATGTCATAGTTGGACGGCAGCCAGCCCGAGTGCTCCGGGCTGAAGCCGAAGTAACGCATCTCGAAGAAGTCCGGGAACCACTGCGCGTCGGTGGTAGCCCAGAACTCGGTGTCGCTTATCAGGCGGATGCCGCTGAACACGGCGGTCTCGCCGGCGGCGAACTCTTCATAACCGACGTTGTAGTAGCCGGCATCGCCGTAAGCGCCGTTCTCGGCAACAGCCGGGGTCGAGAACAGCAGCAGCGCGCGGACGAAGTCCTTCGCGGTTATCGGGTCGCCGTTCGACCACTTCAGCTCGGGGTTGAGCTGGATCTTGACGGTCTTGGAGCCGTCCTCGTTGTCGACGACCTCGTGGTTGGTGACGACGGTGTCGTTCCAAACATACTCGGCGGTGTCGTTGCTCAGCTCAAGGGTGCTGCTGGTGACAAAGTCGTTGACCTGAGCGTCAGCGCCGTTGTTTGCCCAGTACGCCTTGATGTCGCCGCTCGGCTCGGTGGTGTCGCCGATGATCAGCTCGTTGTTCCACGTGACCTCAAGCGGCTCTTCGCTCGGCTCGGTGCTCGGCTCGGTGGAAGTGGTGTTCGGCTCGGTCGAGGGAGCGGTCGACGGATTGGTACCGTCCTTCTGGCATCCCGCGAACAGACCGCAAACCATGACTACCGCGAGAAGCAGAGCCCACAATTTACGCATCTTCATTTGGAAATCCTCCTTGCAAAATTAAGTACGATATTGGGTGCGTTTGGGATATGGTTACCCTATCCCCTTAGTTAGAGATTATAAAACCTGCGGTTTGAAAATGCAAGCTTTTTCCGCTTAACCTTCAAAATATCTACGGACTGACAAATTACGAGCGGGCAGAGCCGCCGTATTTTGTGCAGTTTACAGATATTTAACAATTACGGATTGGCAATTTTTTCGCTTGCAGACGCAAAGAGAGCCGGGTCAGACCCGGCTCTCTCTGCCACACTGTATTCGGAAGGTTCGTAGATAGCTGTTACTTTGCTGCGGGGTATCCTTCGATGTTCGCGCGCAGCAGACCGTAGATGCCGACATACGCCGACTTGACCTCGTAGTTCTGCAGGTGCGGGGTGTAGAAGTCATAGTAGGTGTTCGAGTAGAGCGGGAGCGCCGGGAGGTAGTCGTTCCACTCCTCCTGGAAGTCCAGCCACAGCTCGAGGAAGGTCTGGCTGTCGTCCGGGTCGACGAGCAGCATGTCGACCGCGAGCTGGTGCAGCTTGTCGTTGTTGATGTTCGAGACGTTGTTGGTGCTGCCGTACTCGGTGCTGAGGCGCATGTCATACGCCGCAGCGAAGCTGCTCGCGAGGTTGAACGCGCAGTAGTAGTGCTCCTCGCGGTTGTTGTAGTGCTCGTTGAGCATCTCGTTGAAGGACATGACCGTCTGCTCTATCTCCATGCCCGCCTCGGCGGTGCCCGCGCCGTTGGCGAGCTTGGTCACAAGCAGGTCGCTGACGGCGTTGTTCTCGCTCGACGCCCAGTTGATGTGCAGCGGCATGAGTATGCGTCCGTCGCTGAGGGTTATGCAGCCCGGATACTGATCCTTGCCGGTGCCCGCCTGCTCGGCGGTGACTTCCTTATAGCGGAGGCCGCTCTCGTAAGCGCCGCCCTCGGCGTTCAGCGTCCAACCGCCCGCCTCAAGCTCGGCGATAGCCGAGTCGACGCTGTAGTTGTAGCTGTTCAGACGGCTGTCCAGCTCCTCCTGACCCTGCTGAGTCATCCACATGCCCGAGCCGTAGGGGCCGTTGACGACCATGCCGAATCCGGCAGTGAACGCGCGGCAGAAGTCGTTGCGGTCGAGCAGGTACGCCACCGCGTGACGGACTTCCTTGAACTGCGCGGGTCCGCAGCTGCATTTGAAGAACATGGCACCGTAGCCGCAGCGGTCGTAGGACGAGTAGTTCACAATGCCCTCTTCGTACATCGAAATGCCGGTGGCGGTCTCGTTGCCGTCGGTCGACTGCTTGATGAAGGTGACCGAACCGGTGCGCAGCTCATCCATCATGGTGTTCTGCTTCACGCCCTTGTAGATGATCTTCGCGATCGCGGGGATGTTGCCCTCGTAGTCGCCGATGTACTTGTAGTCCTTCGACTTGGACACGCCCGCGGCGTCCAC
>CAMNWZ010000094.1 GCA_946566645.1 uncultured Clostridia bacterium | reverse complement strand
TATAGTCGGAGGTCATGAAGAACAGGACTATCTCGTTTCCGCCGATGGATATTACGCGCGAATCCTCCGCCGTGTACAGCGTCTCCGCCTCGCTGTCATCGCCGAGAGTGCGAACGTATATCGCGCCGCCGTCGGTGTAGTAGACTCTCGTCGGATCTCCGATGCCATATAAATATTCGGAGTGCTCGGCGTACTCGAAATACTGGGAGACAATCGTTCCGTCCTCCAACGCCTGAATGTACCAGTCCCCCAACGCTTCCTTCTTCGCCCACTCGACATCCCACTGTCTGTTTTGGTCGTCGAGCACCTGCACGCAGGAGTACCACGCCGTCACGGCTCGAGGTTTGGAGAAGTACTCCTCATAGGATAGGTTTATGTCGTCCTCCGAATAGGATAGCTTAGCGACCCTGTCCGTTCCCTCGTATACGGACTTCGGCGGCTCGGTCGGCACATCCTCCCCCTCCGGCGGCTCTGCGTGATATTCACCGTCACTGTACAGGTAGAGTATTTCGCTGATGTGTCCGTTCTCGTCGTACAGCGCCTTGGAGTTCGGCGAGGCGAAGTATTTGGCGGCGGTCGAGTAGAGCCCTACGGCGGCAATGTCCTCGCGACCCTCGATGTCCTCTCGCTCAAGGTATCCGCCGACAGTGAATCCCTGCTCAGTTTTGTAATATGCCTTCTCCCCGATAAAGTATTGCGTCTTTGTCACCGTAAACTCCGAGTTCGGCTGCGCCCACAGCGGATAGAACGAGCTTTTGCCGGTGTATCTGAAGTAGTTCATCTCCACCGCCGCGCTCGGTTCGGCGCTCGGCTCGACAGTCTGCTCGGCACTCGGCTCGGTCGACACGTCGGTAGACGGCTCGCAGGACGAGAATATGGCAAATGTGAGCAGGATAGCGGCAAACCTATATTTCATCTTCATCAAATCACCTACTTTACAAATTCTTCCTTTTGCAATATAATCTTATCATCAGAATATGCTCAATTCAACAACAAAAGGGTTACAATTCGGTGACAAATAGTTACAAAGTCGATTTGTGCAAATTTTTCCGCAGAAACCACTTGCGCGAGGAAAGTTTTTGTGTTATAGTATTTGAGCACGACTATGGACGGTCCTCTGTCGCCCCTATTTACTCTTGCGGCACGAACGTCTGAAAAGAGAGGAGGACTCGGAATATGAATCTGGTTGAAACTCTCTCCAAGCAGTACATGAAGGAGAGCCTTCCGGACATTCGCATCGGCGACACCGTTCGCGTGCACGTCCGCATCAAGGAAGGAAATCGTGAGCGCATCCAGGTGTTCGAGGGTACGATAATCGCCCGCAAGCACGGCGGTATCAGCGAGACCATCACCGTTCGCCGCATTTCTTACGGCATCGGCGTCGAGAAGGTCTTCCCGCTTCACAGCCCGAACGTCGACCACATCGAGCTTGTCCGCAGGGGCAAGGTTCGTCGCGCGAAGCTCTACTATCTGCGCGGCCGCGTCGGCAAGAGCGCGAAGGTCAAAGAGGATCTTTGATTTTTCAAAAGAAAGACACCTTCGGGTGTCTTTTCTTTTACAATTCGGAGGGAAATATGGACATAAACGATATATTATCCGTCGCGTCGCGGTTCGTGATAAGCGGCAAGCCCGAGCGGGTCGAGCGCTACGGCTCGGGGCACATAAACGACACCTACGCGGTCACTACGCCGCGCCGTCGCTACATATTACAGCGGCTCAACACTTCGATATTCACCGAGCCGGAGAAGCTGATGGAGAACATGCTGCTCGTCACCGACTGGCTGCGCGAGCGGATTGCGGCACGCGGCGGCGATCCCTTCCGCGAGACGCTCACGCCGATACTCACGCCGGACGGTGAATCGTCGGTTCGCAGTGAGGACGGCAGCTTCTGGCGGATGACCGCGTTCATCGAGGACAGTTTCTCGTTTGACCGCGCGGACGACCCTTCCGTTCTGCGCGAGGCGGGACGAGGCTTCGGACGGTTCATGCGAGAGCTTCGCGACTTCCCCGCCGAGCGTCTGCACGAGACGATACCGAACTTTCACAACACTCCGCTGCGTCTGGATGCGCTTAGGAAATCGGTCGAGGAGGACGCGTTCGGGCGGTTGGACAGCGCGAAAGCCGAGGCGGAGGGCTATCTCTCCCGCGCGGAAGCGTACTCGAAGCGCTACGAGCAGGCGGTGCGCGAGCTGCCCCTTCGCGTCACGCACAACGACACCAAGATAAACAACATACTGTTTGACAGCAATACGCACCGCGCGCTCGCGGTGGTCGACCTGGACACGGTGATGCCGGGACTTTCGGCGTTCGACTTCGGCGACGCGATACGCACCGGAGCCGCCACCGCCGACGAGGACACGCGGCATCCCGAGACGATGGGCGCGTCGGTCGAGCTGTTCTCCGCCTACGCGCGCGGCTATTTCGACGGCGCGGGACACATCTCCGAGGGCGAGCGGGACGCGCTTGTCTTCGGCGCTAAGCTGATGACCTACGAGTGCGGCGCGCGGTTCCTCACCGACTGGCTGTGCGGCGACACATATTTCAAGACATCCCGACCGATGCACAACCTCGAACGCGCGCGGGCGCAGCTCGCTCTGCTCGAGGACATGGAGCGCCGCGGCGACGAGCTGGAGCACGCTATAATAGAAGCCGAAAAGGAGACAAAGCTATGAAGATTAAATTTGTCGACTCGCTCGAAAAGGTGTTTCCCGACGCCGAGCCGAAGCCGCTTACGCGTCGGCTGCGCTGCTTTGTCGGCGAGCGGGTGAGCTTTCAGGTGGCGGTGATGGCGAAAAGCGAAGACGTCGAGGCGAAGGTGTCGCTCCGCTCGGACGCGCCGTCGACGCTGCGTCAGGTCGGACTTGTGCCGGTCGCCCTCCCCTGCTACGAGTACGCGCGCGGCGACTATCTCCGCACAAAGCCGGGGCTGTTCCCCGATCCGCTGCTGCCCGTCGACGGCGCTGTGACGCTTGCTGTCGGCGAGTGGCGCGCGTTTTGGATAGACCTATATCCCGACGCGGCGGGGTGTGTCAAAGCCGTGTTCTCGCTCGACTGCCCTGAGGCGCAGCTCGAGCTTGAGCTGTCGGTCGACGTGATGAACGCCGAGCTTCCGCCGCAGAAACTGCTGTTCACCCAGTGGTTCCACTACGACTGTCTCGCGAACAGCTACGGTCTTGAGATGTGGTCGCCGAAATACTTAGACACGCTCGAGAAGTGGCTGAAAAACTACACACGGCTGGGCGGAAACACGCTGCTCACGCCGCTGTTCACCCCTCCGCTGGACACCGAGCCGGGCGGCGAACGACTCACCGCGCAGCTTGTCGGCGTGAGGACGCGCGACGGCGGCTATGACTTCGACTTCTCGCTGCTGCGCCGATTCGTAGAGCTTGCTAAGCGCTGCGGCATAACGCATTTCGAGTTTTCGCATATGTTCACCCAGTGGGGTGCGCAGGCCTCCCCGAAGGTCGTGTCGGTCGACGAAAAGCGGCTGTTCGGATGGGACACTCCCGCTGTCGGCGACGCGTACCGCGCGTTTCTCGGCGAGTTCCTACCCGCTCTGCGCCGCGAGGTAGACGCGCTCGGCATCGAAAAGAGCTGCTTCCTGCATGTCTCCGACGAGCCGACCGCCGAGCAGCTCGACGGCTATATCGCGGCGAAGAACATCGTCCGCGCTGCCATCCCCGACCTGCCTATCATCGACGCGCTGTCGCACTACGAGTTTTACAAGAGCGGCGCGGTCGAGCGTCCGGTCGTCGCGATAGACCACATACAGCCGTTTATCGACGGCGGCGCGCGCCCGCTGTGGGGCTACTACTGCTGCTCGCAGTGCGTGGACGTATCCAACCGATACATCGCGCAGTCGAGCTACCAAAACCGTGCGTTTGCCGCGCCGAGCTGGAAGCACTCGCTTGAGGGATTCCTCCAGTGGGGGCACAACTTCTACAACTCGCAGCTGTCAAAGCGCCGCGTCGACCCGTGGAAAGAGACCGACGCGGGGCTTGCCTTCCCCTCCGGCGACCCGTTCTCGGTCTACCCCGGCGCGGACGGACAGCCGGTCGAGAGCCTTCGCGCGGCGGTGTTCTATCAGGGGCTGTGCGACATGCGCTCGTTCGACTTCGCCGCCGAAAAGCTCGGTCGCGGCGAGGTGCTGCGGCTGCTTGAGCGCGACGGCGAGGTGAGCTTCGCACACTGCGACCGTCTCTGCGCCGACCGCCGCGAGCGGGTGAACGACGCGGTGGAAAAGGTGCTTTCCTGACATCTTTATTTTCTCGACGATTTGTGCTATACTAGAGGATAGACCTTTAGTGTTTCGATTGGAGGACAGATATGGATCCGAACATTTGGCTGGCAGTTTTTGCGGAAGACGAGCAAAAATCGCGGAAAAGCGAACAGAACAGCGACGAATCGGAGGGTGAAAGCGCTCCCGTCGAGCAGAGCGCCGAGTCGGAGGCAAGCGACCCGGTCGACGAGTCGTTCGGCGGCTATGACGACGACGCGGCGTTTGGTGTCTCCCCCGAGGACGGCGAGAACGGCGAGGACGGCGAACAGGAGCAGAAGCAGCCGGGTCGAGGACTGCTCGATTGGGCACAGGCGCTCGCGCTCGCGATATCCGCTATCGTGATAATCTTCACCTTCTTTGCGCGGATAATCGGCGTGGACGGCGACTCGATGAACCCGACGCTCATAAACCGCGACCGCCTGATAATATCGAACATGGCCTACGACCCGACCCCCGGCGACATAGTTGTAATCCATGTCGAGGGTTACAGCGAGCCGCTGATAAAGCGCGTCATCGCGACCGAGGGGCAGACGGTGATGCTCGCGCCGGACGAGGGTCTCGTCTATGTCGACGGCGTGGCGCTCGACGAGCCGTACACCGCCGAAGCCACCCGCAAGAACTACGACACCCCCGCCTACACCGACATCGTCGTGCCGGATGGCTGCATCTTCGTCATGGGCGACAACCGCAACCACTCGTCGGACAGCCGCTCGAGCACCGTCGGCATGGTGGACGAGCGCCAGGTGATAGGTCGCGCGCTGTGGCGGCTCTTCCCCCTCGGCTCGTTCGGAGGACTGTGATGGACGAGCTTCGGATACAGTGGTACCCCGGACATATGGCAAAGACGCGGCGGGCGCTCATCGATGCACTCGGACGCGTCGACGTGGTATGCGAGCTTCTCGACGCGCGCATCCCCCGCTCCAGCCGCAACCCCGACATATCCGAGCTTCTCGGCGCAAAGCCGCGCGTGATACTGCTCAACCGCGCCGACCAGGCTGACCCGGCGCTCACCGACGCGTGGGCAAAGGAGCTGTCGGTCGGCGGCGAGGTGCTCAAGACCGACGCGAAGTCGGGCGGCGGCATCGGCGCGTTCGCGGGTGCGGTCAGGCGCGCCGCGACCGAGCGCATCGAAAAGCTGGAGCGCGCGGGTCGCAAGGGCGGCGTTCGCGCGATGATAGTCGGCATCCCGAATGTCGGCAAAAGCTCGCTTATCAATCGTCTTGCCGGAGGTGCGCGCGCGGTGGCGGAGAACCGTCCCGGCGTGACGCGCAAGGAGCAGTGGTTCTACCTCGGCGACGGGCTTGAGCTGCTCGACACCCCGGGCATGCTCTGGCCGAAGTTCGACGACCCCGAGGTCGGGCTGAATCTCGCCTTCACCGGGGCGATACGCGACGACATACTCGACATCGAGGGGCTGGCGGCGAAGCTGTGCATCCGGCTCTGTGACGTCGCGCCCGACGCGTTTGCCGCGCGGTACTCGCTCGACATCGAGTCGGCAAAGGCAAACGCTTTCGAGCTTCCCGGCGGCGGCAGCACCCTCGGCGGCGAGCTGCTCGAACAGGTCGGACGGCGGCGTGGATGCCTGATGAGCGGCGGCGAGGTTGACACGCTGCGCGCGTCGCGGCTGCTGCTCGACGACTTCAGAAGCTGCAAAACCGGGCGTATAACGCTAGAGGTGCCTGCAAATGCCTGACAAAAGTTTTGAAAACGAGATAGCTGCCTCGCGCGGATGGAGCGTCTTCTGCGGCGTGGACGAGGCAGGGCGCGGACCGCTTGCCGGTCCTGTCGTGGCTGCCGCCGTGCTGCTCGGCGACGAGGAGATAGAGGGTCTCAACGACTCGAAGCAGCTCACCGAGCGGCGCCGAGAGAAGCTGTACGACGAGATAGTCGCCAAGGCGCGCGCGTGGGCGGTCGCGTCGGTCGATGTCGACGAGATAGAGTCGACCGACATTCTTTCCGCGACGATGCACGCCATGCGGCAGGCTATCGCGGAGGTAAACGCGAAGGTACCGCTCGACGGCGCGCTCATCGACGGCAACCAGCAGCGAAACTTTCCCGTTCCCGCGAAGTGCGTGGTAAAAGGCGACGCGACCTGTCCGTCGATAGCCGCCGCGTCGATAATCGCGAAGGTGACGCGTGACCGATACGTCGTCGACGTGCTCGACAAGCAGTACCCGGGCTACGGATTCGCGAAGCACAAGGGCTACGGCGCGAAGGCACACTTCGACGCAATCGACCGCCTAGGTCCCTGCCCCGCCCACCGCATGAGCTTCCTGCAAAAGCACTTCTCAAAGGCGCAGACAAAGCCGAAAACCCGCGGTGAGCTGGGAGAGCAGATAGCGCTCT
>CAMNWZ010000093.1 GCA_946566645.1 uncultured Clostridia bacterium | reverse complement strand
TTCCAAAGGGGGAACGCCTTTGGCGTCTCTTTTTTGCGCAGCCTTTTTTCTCTGCGGCAGAGAAAAAATGCTGCCGAGGAGTTTGAGGGCGAGCAGCCCTCAAGATCTTACGAGAGCGCGAGACGCGCAGTCTCGCGACCTTGGGGGTTGTAGGGGCAAAGCCCCTACGGTCTTCGGGGGCGTGGGGTCTCCCCACGGTCTTACAGCTCTACAGCCATCTCCACAAACGCGATGCCGTCGCGCTCCTGTGCCGCGCTCGTCGTCTCAAAGCCGAACTTCTCGTAAAACCGCACGGCGTCCGGCTCGGCGTTCACCGTCATCCTCGTTATGTGCTCGTCCCGCGCGGTCTCCATCACCGTCTCGATGAGCGCCGTCCCAAGCCGCCTGCCTCGGTAGCCATCCTCCACAAAGAGCAGCATTATATGCTCTCCGTGCTGCGAGGTACACGCCACCCCGCGCAGCGTCGGGTCGCCGATGCCGAACAGCTTCAGCTCCCCTGCCATGATGCCTCCCATCACGCGTGAATAGTCGGTCGCGCGCGCAAACGACTTCCGTCCCTCGGCGGTAGTGTTCGGAAGCGCGTCGTAGCAGTCGCGCGCGAGGTCAAGGGCGTCGCGGATGCCGTCGGGTGTGATTATCGGTGCGCATTTCAGCATAGTCTGAACCTCCCAAAGTGTCTGTATGTTACTGCCTGTCCTCCGTCTCGCCGCCGTCTGCTATATACGAGTTCAGCGCCGCGAACAGCGCGTTTATCGACGCGAAGATTATGTCGCTCTCCACGCCGACTCCCCACCATATCTTTCCGCCTACGTCCACGCCGACATACGCCGCGGCGCTGGCGGTCGAGCCGCTCGAGAGCGCGTGCTCCTCGTAGTCGTCTATCTTGAAGTCGAGGTCTACTCCGCTGCGAAGCGCCGCCGCCACCGCGTCCAGTCGACCGTTGCCGCCTCCGCGAAGGCGCAGCGTCTCCCCCTTATATTCGCAGTCGAGCGCGGTGTAGATGCGCTCACCCCCGCCCCGCTCGAAGTGGCAGTCGACGAGCCGCAGCGGGTAGGGTTTCGGCGAGTATTTCGCCATGAATATGCGGTGCAGGTCGTCGGCGGTGAGTTCGCGCTCGAGGCGGTCGCTGCGGCTGCCGACCTCCGCGCCGAAGTCGTGCTTCATGCCCTTAGGCAGTCGGAAACCGTAGGCGTGCTCCAGCTTGAACGCCGCGCCGCCGCCGCCCGACTGGCTGTTTATCCTTATCACGTCCGCGCCCGCTCGCTCGCCGATGTCCGCCGGGTCGAGGGTCAGGTAGGGCACGCTCCACTTGATGTTCGGATGCTCGGCACGCCACCTGAGACCCTTGGCTATCGCGTCCTGGTGCGAGCCGCTGAACGCCGTGAACGCAAGCTCTCCCGCGTACGGCTGCCGCTCGCCCACCGCCATTCCGGTCAGCCGCTCGAACCGTCGGCGCACGGCGGGCAGGTCGCTGAGGTCGACGCACGGGTCGACGCCCTGCGAGTACATGTTGAGCGCCAGCGTGACCAGATCCGCACCGCCCGCGCGCTCGCCCAGACCGAAAAGGCATCCCTCCACCCGCTGCGCGCCGGCGAGCAGGGCGAGTTCCGCCTCCGCCACCGCCGTGCCCCGGTCGTTGTGCGGATGCACCGACAGGGTCACGAATTCGCGCGAGCCGAGGTTTTTCAGTATGTATTCCACCTGGTTTGCGAAGATGTTAGGGCTTGCGAGCGACACGGTGGACGGCAGGTTGACTATCGCCTCGCGCCCCTCCTCCGGCTGCCACGCGTCGAGCACGCGGTCGATGACCTCCATCGAGTAGTCGGGTTCCGCTCCGGTGAAGCTCTCGGGCGAATACTCAAGCGTTATCTCGCATCCGTCGTTCAGTTTTGCGCACGTTCTGCACAGCTTCGCGCCGTAGACCGCAAGCTCCGCCACCTCGTCGCGCGACTTGCCGAACACCTGCTCCCGCCATGCCTTGGACACCGACGTGTAGAGGTGGACGATAGCGCGCTTCGCTCCCTTTATCGCGGCAAACGTGCGCTGCACGATGTGTTCGCGCGCCTGGGTTATCACCTGTATCGTCACGTCGTCGGGGATGAGGTCGTCCTCGATAAGCCGCCGCACAAAGCCGAACTCGGTGTCCGACGCGGCGGGGAATCCGACCTCTATCTCCTTGTATCCGAGCGCGACGAGCAGCCCAAAATACTCCAGCTTCTGTTCTACGCCCATCGGCGTGGGCAGCGCCTGATTGCCGTCGCGCAGGTCGATGGCGCACCAGCGCGGGGCACGCTCTATGCGGCTGCGACGAGCCCAGTCGGCGGACGGATTTTCCGGCGGGAAGAACCCCGGCGCGTATTTCGATGCGTTTTTCATCTTGCCCTCCCACAGCTAAAGGTGTAGAATAGGTTTAGGAAATTATATCATAAGGGGAGAGATTATGCAACAATACATACTTGCGCTCGATCAGGGAACGACCTCCTCCCGCGCGATAGTGTTCGACCGTGCGGGTCAGCCGGTCGCGAGCGCGCAGAAGGAGTTCCGCCAGCTCTATCCCCGCGCGGGATGGGTGGAGCACGACCCGGACGAGATATGGTCGTCTCAGCTCGAGTGCGCGCGGGAGGCGCTGCGGCTCGCGGGGATAACCGCCGCCGAAGTCGCGTCGATAGGCGTGACAAATCAGCGCGAGACGACGATAGTCTGGTCGGCGGCGACCGGACGTCCGATATACAACGCGATAGTGTGGCAGTGCCGCCGCACCGCCGACCGCGCCGAGCGGCTTTCCCGCGACATGGGCGAGCGCGTACAATCGATATGCGGCGTGCTGCCCGACGCCTACTTCTCCGCCACCAAGATAGAGTGGATACTCGATCACGTCGACGGCGCACGGGAGATGGCGCGGCGCGGCGAGCTGCGCTTCGGCACGGTCGACTCGTGGCTGATATACAACCTCACCGGCGGTCGCCTGCACCTCACCGACCGCACAAACGCGTCGCGCACCATGCTCTACGACATCCACCGCTTCGACTGGTCGGACGAGCTGCTCGCGCTGTTTGGCATCCCGCGTTCGATGCTGCCCGAGGTGCGTCCGAGCGGCGCGGGATTCGGCGACACCGCCCCCGAGCTGTTCGGGCGCGCGATACCGATAGGCGGGGTCGCGGGAGATCAGCACGCCGCGCTGTTCGGCCAGTGCTGTTTCGAGCCGGGCGAGGCGAAGAACACCTACGGCACCGGCTGCTTCCTGCTTATGAACACCGGCGCTTTGCCGATAGCGTCGAAGAACCGCCTTATAACCACCCTCGCCGCCACCGAGACCGACCTCCCCGAGTACGCGCTGGAGGGCAGCGTGTTCGTCGCGGGCGCGGCGATACAGTGGCTTCGCGACGAGATGGGACTCATAACAAGCGCCGCCGAGAGCGAGAGCGTCGCGCGCAGCGTGCCGGACACGGCGGGAGTCTATCTCGTGCCGGCGTTCGCGGGTCTCGGCGCGCCCTACTGGAACGCCTACGCGCGCGGAACGCTTGTCGGGCTGACGCGCGGCGCGGGTCGGGCGCACATCGTACGCGCGGCGCTCGAGTCGATAGCCTACCAGACCTCCGACATCCTGCGCGCGATGGAGGCGGACACGTCAAAGACGCTGCCCCATCTCCGCGTGGACGGCGGCGCGAGCGCGAACGCGTTTCTCATGCAGTTTCAGGCGGACATCCTCGGCGCGGAGGTGCTGCGACCGTCCTGCGCGGAGACGACCGCCCTCGGCGCGGCATACCTCGCGGGGCTGAACGCCGGCGTGTGGCAGTCGCGAGACGAGCTGCGCGCGCTCGGCGGCGGGACCACCGGCTTCCGACCATCGATGGACGAGGGGACGCGGAACGCGCTGCTCGACGGCTGGCGGGTCGCGGTCAAGCAGTGTCTCAGCGGAACGAATTAAGGCGTGACAAAAACAGGACGGACGAGGCTGGATGCCCCGTCCGTCTTTATATTATACGCAACTCGTTGCGGAGTAGTTTGTCTGATCCCCCGCGCTGAGAAGCGGTGCGGCAGACGGGCAGCGGAAATAATACCCGACACCACAATCGCGACCGTCAAGCCCTGCTTGACACGAAGCGATTTGGCTGGCGGACATATTATTTCCGCGTCCGCTCGTCCAGCCAAACCGTGACAGCGCGAGAGAGTCAGTGAAGTTCGTGGTTCCCTGGAACAATTATATTCTACCCCGCCGATATGTCCAAACCATGAACAGCTCGGTAATGATTTGTTAATTCGTTCCACCGCCTCAAACCCCACGGTCTCACAGCAGCTCGCCGCTTATCGCCCGCTTCAGCGCCTCCACAAGCCCCTTGTAGTGCGTCAAAAACCGCTCGTCGCGGTCGGCGTAGCAGCCGTTCTCCCCCTCGTCGAGCACGCCGAAGCGTATCATGCGGTCGACGACGTGGTTGGCGACGAACCGCCTGTACTCCGGCTCGTCGCGGTAGACGACAAGCTCGACCTCCGCGTTCTCGCGCAAGGCTTTCAGCAGGTCGTCGACGCGCGTCTCGCTGACTACCGCCGTCGCCCGCTCGGACACAAGCTCGGAGTCCCATCCGGTCCTGCCCCGCTCGAAGCCGTCGCCCGCGACCGCGTAGACCGAGCAGCCCTTCCCCGCGTACACCCGCTCGAGCGCGCCGGGATAGCACTCGGACACGACCAGCTTTCCGTCGACCGTCGAGATGTCGAAGTCGAAATCGTCGTGCTTCGCGCCGAAGACCAACGCCTGCACGAAGTTTTCAAGCGCGTAGACATACGGCGTGCCGTGGGTGGAGGCACGCGGCTCGATCACGGTCAAATTTGGAACATTCGAGGCGTGATAAAGCGTGATAATCGCTCCTTTCGGTGGTTATAGTGTATAAATTGCGAGGGGCGAGTCGGAAGTCAGCACAAAGCCGTGCTTCTCGGCGACGGCGCGGGTCGCGGTCTGGTCGGGCGAGCACTCGATGAGCGCGCGGCGTCCTCGGCGGCGGGTGTCCACAACCATTGCGGCGGTAAGCTCGGACGCGTATCCCTGCCCCCATCGGTCGCGGCGCAGCACCCATCCCAGCTCGTCAAATTCGTCGTCGTAGCGGTGATAGATGACATAGCCGACGAAGCGATTTTCGGCATCTTCAACGGCGTATATCAGCGGTTCGTCCGCAAGTCCCGCCGTTTTCAGGAAGATTTCGGTCTGCTCGCGTGTGAACGGCGGCTCGAGATGCCGCATGACCTCCGCGTCGGCGAGCAGCCCCGCCAGCTCGTCGAGGTCGGTCGGCTCGAATCGCCGAACGCGCAGCCGCGGTGTGGTGAAGATGCTCATTCGGCGAGGTACGCGATTATCGGCTCGATGTATTTGCGGTCGGATATATCGTAGGAGGACGAGATCATTTTTATCATCAATTCGTCGCTTGGCGTTCTGTTTTTGTTCGATTCCAGCACTTTTCGGAACATTTTCATCATCAGCTTCGACTTCAGCGACATCTTCTCGTAGCAGAACCCGCCGGGGCAGTAGAACACGCGGACGCGCTGCCGCTCGTCGTCGGTGAAGTTTTTGCGGAGCGCTGGCTCGATCTCGGGATTGTCCGCCGGGCTTGCGCCGACGCAGAACACGGCGAGCTTCTTCGACTGCCAGCGCGCTATGTTCTCCTTGAACCACGCGAGCTTGGTGATGCTGCCCGCGTGCGCCCATCCGCCGAACACGATGGCGTCGTAGCCGTCGAGCGAGCGCTTCTTCGCGTCGGACAGCTCGATGCAGTCGGCGTGTGCCTCCTCGGCTATCCACTCGGCGTAGCGCTCGGTAAAGCCGGTCTGCGAGTTGTAGATAACTGCGGTTTTGCTCATGTTGTGTTCTCCTTTATGCCCGATTCTCCACCTGATTACACTTATTCACGAACTTTCATCACCTGTCAACGACCGCCCACGTGCCGAGCAGCTCGCCTATCCTCCGCTCTATCGCCTCGTAGTCGACTCGCGCGAGGTCGGTCGCGTCCACCTCGATGAGCCGCCCAAGTGAGAACCGCGTAAACCCGCGTTTTCCCATGCCGTCCGCGAACTGCTCGAGCGTCAGGGATGTGGACGGCGGGTCGTCGTCAGCGGGGTAGCGGTCGTTTCGGATGTGACCCGGGTGACGGTTGGGCGAGTGCTCCCTCTCGAGAAATCGCGAATATATCGTCTCGATATTCCCCTGAAATCGGACGGTTATCGCGTCGCAGCCGTACTTTTCCAGCAATTCCTTCATCGGCTCTGTCGAACTGTCTTCGAAGTTGTTCTCTATCAGCAGATCGCGTCCCGCCTGCATCTCGCGCTCGGCAAACCCGCAGAGCAGCTCGAACGCCGCGACTCCCAGCCGCACCTTCTCCTCGCGCGACCGGAAACCGAGCGTGTCGAACAGCCGCTCCTTTATCTCGTCCTTCGAGATGAGCGGCAGCTTTCGGCGCGCGGACAGCCACTCGGCGAACCGCGTCTTGCCCGCAGCCGGCAGCCCCGCAACCAGTATCGCGTACATTCTGCCGTCAACCCCCTCAAATCTCCGCAAATACCAAGAAAAGCAGCCCATATGGACTGCTTTTCGTTTGTGTCGGCATCACCTATTTTCCCGACCCGTCTCCAGGCAAGTATCGTTGGCAGGAG
>CAMNWZ010000092.1 GCA_946566645.1 uncultured Clostridia bacterium | reverse complement strand
GACGGGACGTACACGCCGGGTATCTTCGCAAGGCGGAGCAGCAGCTCGTGCTTGTCGGTAAGTCCCTCGCGCTTTGCGTCCTGTATGCACTTCACGACCTCGACGTTCATCTCCTCGCCCTCGCCGAGCACAAACGCGTCGACAAACGGAGCCATCGGCTCGCCGTTGTACGCGCAGCTTCCGCCGGCGATTATCAGCGGAAAGATGTCGGTGCGTCTCTCCGCGCGCACCTCAAGCCCCGCGAGGTCTATCATGTTCAGCACGTTGGTGTAGCTCATCTCATACTGGAGCGTAAAGCAGATGAGGTCAAAGTCCTTTATCGGGTCGCCCGACTCGAGCGCGTAGAGCGGCAGTCCCGCCTTGCGCATCTCGTCCTCCATGTCGCCCCACGGCGCGAAGACGCGCTCACACCACACGCCGTCCATGCTGTTCTTGATGCCGTAGAGTATGCGAAGCCCGAGGTTGGACATGCCCACCTCGTAAGTATCGGGAAAGCAGAACGCGACGCGGGTGTCCACGTCCTTCCTGTCCTTTATCACCTGCCCATATTCGCCGCCGACATATCGCGCGGGACGCTCCACTCGGGCAAGTATCCGTTCAAGCTGTTCGGTCATACGTCCTCCTCATTCAA
This sequence comes from uncultured Clostridia bacterium, assembly GCA_946566645.1. GTDB lineage: Bacteria > Bacillota > Clostridia > Oscillospirales > JAAYOS01 > CANRIN01. Next base: position 6,182 of record CAMNWZ010000092.1, on the reverse strand, counting down.
CCATCGTTTTGACGAGCGTCTCGCCGAATCCGTCGGGATAGTACGGCGCGATTATCTCCATCGCCTCCGCGTCCGGCTTCTCCTCGTCGTCTATCGCGCTTGTGCGGCAGACGCGGAAGCCGAGGTTCCAGTACATCCGCACCGCCGCGTAGCTTCCCGGCTGGGTCGGAAGGTATATCGGGTCGTTCGGTCGGCTCTCCACCGCCTCGTTCAGGATGTGCCGCAGCAGTGCGGTGGCTATCCCCTGCCCCTGATGTTCCGGCATACACGCGACCCAGTCGAGCCGCGTCACCCTAAGCTCGGTGAATATGTCCTTCGGGCGGAGCATGCTGTCCGCTATCAGCTCGCCGCTCGGCGATTTCACGAAATACTGCGCGAGCGCCATCTTCTCCGCGCCGTAAAACTCGCACCAGTCGCGGTGATAGTAGTCGTACGCCTCGCCCACCGTCGGGAATTCATTTACCGAGTGCTGTATCTTTGCCCACTCGCGCTCGTCGCCGTCGCGGTACCTGTGAAAGCTGTACCCCTTCGGCAGCTTAGGCTCGGTCGGAGCGTAGTTTTGCGGGTCGAGCCGCATGATTATGTGCCTGTATGGAATACTCTGGTCGATTATCATGTCTAAACCTTTCTTATCGGGTGACGAATCACCGTTTTGAGCTTGTCCGCGGCGCACCTGCGCGGGTCGGAAAGATATATCTCGTGGTGGCGGCGCGTGTCCGACAGGTCGAGCACATATCCGCTCTCCTTCGCATACGCGTCCATCAGCGCGACCGACGCGGGCTCGTCATCATAGCTGCCGAGGTGCATCATCTGCACGCACAGCCCCTCGTCCACCGTCAGAAACTCGGCTTTCGAGCAGTCTATGCCCTTCTTCCGCTCCACCTCGCCTATCGCCCACTTAAACTCATCCGGCGCGACGAACTCGGGCAGGCGTATCGCCGACACCCAGTTGAAGCCAGACTTGTCGGCGTAGTTTATACCCTCGACGCCGTCCTGCCACCAGAAGCCCTCCAGCGGCGGAACGACATACTCGAAGTAGCCGTCTATACGATGGTCGCCCTTGTAGCTCATCTTTATCGTGAAGCTCACGGCGTAGAGGATGCTCATCGCACGCTGATAGTCGCCGTCCGCCGCGTTCGGGTCGCCCTTGCCGCGCACCGCGACATAGTTCATCCGCGGCACATCCACTATCGAAGGCTTGTTTTTCGGCAGGTAGAATTCCTTGTACTCTTTTTTGTAGTCAAACGCCACGCACTATCACCCCATTCTTCTCCGATTATACCACAAAGCGGCGGACAGCGCAACAAGAACCGCCCAAACGAGCGGTTCTCAGTAGTCTTTTCTGCCTATCAGTATCCAAACGGCTATCCAGACGAGCGCAAGGTTGAAGCCTCCGTTCGCCGCAGCCCACAGCCCGAGTATCATAAGCGCCGCGCCGACGGCGTAGTGCAGCCAGTCGAGCGCCGCGACCTCACGGTCGAACGCCATAAGCGACGCGATGCGCAGCGCTCCGCCGCCGTCGAGTCCCCTGCACGGCAGCAGATTGAACGCTCCGAGCAGCACGTTCGCGCCGGCGAATATGTAGAGCGGATCGCTCGCAAGCGCTCGCGCGGCAAACGCGCATCCCACGCCGACCGCCGCGCTCGCAACCGGTCCCGCGAGATAGACCGCAAGCTCGCGCTTGTAGCTCAGGCGCTCCTTGCGGCATACTATCTCCGCGCCTATCGCCGACACGCGGACGCGCTCCACCCGACCACCGAGCGCGTACAGCACCGCCATATGCCCCAGCTCGTGCAGCGCCGCCGCCGCTAGAAAGGTGACCACAAGTCCGCTCGGAGCGAACAGCATCCCCGCCGCGGCGACGACTATGAATCCCGCGCGAAGCTCCAGCCGTCCGAGCCGCAGCGCGCCGTCAGTCAAAGCTCAGATAGTTGGTGGGGTCGAGTATCGTGTCCCCCGAGCGCACCTCCAGGTGAAGATGCGGCCCGGTAGACCAGCCGGTGGAGCCGACCTTCGCCACCTCGTCGCCCATCTTCACGAGCTGTCCCTCCACCGCGCTTATCGAGCTGCAGTGTCCGTAGAAGGTCAGTATGCCGTCGGCATGGCGGATGAACATGTAGTTCCCGTACACCGAGTTGTAGCCCACTTCCTCCACCGTGCCGTCGGCAAACGAGCCGATAGCCGTTCCGAGCGGCGCGCCGATGTCCACTCCGTAGTGAAAGCTGCGCTTGCCGGTAAGCGGGTGTATGCGGTATCCGAATCCGCTGGTCTTTGTGCCGTCGACAGGCATTGTGTAGTCGAAATCGAGCACGAGGTAGTCGTAGCTCACCTTGTCCGGCGTGTCCTCCTCCTCGTCCTCATCCCCCTCGGGGAAGGGCAGCAGCAGTTCCTCGCATCCGGGGTCGACCGCCTCGTTCAGCTCATCCACCGTCGCCGACTGCGGCGTATCAGCAAATCCGAGCGCGAAGTCGCCTCCGCCGCTCGCCACGGGCGTGCCGTCGCCCGATGCCTGCACGCTCTCGCCCTCAAGCGCGCTCCACACCGCCTGAAACGTGCCCTCTCCGCTGACGGCGCGTCCGAGTGCTCCCAACGCCGCACCGTAGTCGACGTTTCCGTTAAGGTTATCGCCAACAAATCCGCTCACAGCCTCGCTCGCCTTCGGTGCCCACGCGCGGATACCCGCGAGCACGCCCACCACCGCGAGCGCCGCGATCAGTCTAATCGTCCGCGACCGCGCGCGCGTCGAATCGGGCTGCGCCCTTTTGCCGCGAGCGGCGCGTCTTCTCTGATAGTCCATGCGGCATACCTCCTTTTGATATGTTTCCTCAAAAAGGGTATGCCGCACAGCTTCGATTTATTCGGTTTTTACAGGCTCTTTATGTACCTGTCCATCGCCTCGGCAGCCCTCTTGCCCGCGCCCATCGCGAGTATCACCGTCGCGGCTCCGGTCACGGTGTCGCCTCCCGCGAACACGCCGGGACGGCTGGTCATAAGGTCGTCATCCACCTCGAGGCAGCCGCGCCGGTTTGTCGAAAGCGAATCGGTCGTCGACGCTATCAGCGGGTTCGGTGACGTGCCGAGCGCCATTATCACGCAGTCGAGCTCTATCTCGGTGCGCCGTCCCGAGTCGACCGGACTGCGGCGCCCCGACTCGTCCGGCTCTCCAAGCTCCATCTCGGCGAGCACCGCGCCGCGCACAGCCCCGCGCTCGTCGGCGAGTATTTCCACCGGATTGTGAAGCAGCTTGAACTCGACGCCCTCCTGCTCGGCGTGGTGTATCTCCTCCACGCGCGCGGGCATCTCGTCCATGCCGCGGCGGTAGACGATGTACACCTTCTCCGCGCCCACGCGAAGCGCGCAGCGTGCCGCGTCCATCGCGACGTTTCCGCCGCCGACGACCGCCACCTTCTTCACCTTCTTCAGCGGGGTATCGGTCTCCGAGCGGTACGCGCCCATCAGGTTTATGCGGGTCAGGAATTCGTTTGCCGAGTATACGCCGCTCAGGCTCTCGCCGGGTATGCCCATGAACCGCGGCAGCCCCGCGCCCGAGCCGACGAACACCGCCTTGAACCCGTCGGCGAACATCTCGTCTATCGTCATCGTGCGTCCGACGATGAAATTCGTGACTATCTTCATGCCGCGCCGCTCGAGCGTCTCGATCTCGTGGCGCACGATTGCCTTAGGCAGTCGGAATTCGGGTATGCCGTACACAAGCACGCCTCCCGCGACATGGAACGCCTCGAACAGCGTCACGTCGTAGCCCATCGAGACGAGGTCGCCCGCGCAGGTCAGTCCCGCAGGACCTCCGCCGACCACCGCGACCTTTATGCCGTTTGACTTCGCGGCGACCGCCTGCGCGGATTTGCGGTTCTCGCGCGCCCAGTCGGCTGCGAATCGCTCAAGCCTTCCTATCGCGACAGGCTCGCCCTTGATGCCGCGCACGCACTTACTCTCGCACTGGCTCTCCTGCGGGCAGACGCGTCCGCAGACCGCCGGCAGCGCGTTTGTCTCATTTATCGTATCTATCGCGCCGGAGAAATCGCCGGACACGAGTTTTTGAATGAAATTCGGTATCTTCACACCGACAGGGCATCCGGACACGCACGGACTGTTCTTGCAGCCTAAGCAGCGCGTCGCCTCCTCGACAGCTTCCTCCGCCGAGTAGCCGAGCGTCACCTCGTCGAAGTTTCGCGCACGGACAATCGGATCCTGCTCGCGCATTTTCACCTTTTCAAGCGACATATTAGCCAAGGTGCTCAGCCTCCTTTCGCAGGTTGCAGACATGGTCGCGCGCCGCAGCCTCCTCCTCGCGGTAGATGACGTTTCGGCGTATCAGCTCGTCGAAATCGACCTCGTGTCCGTCGAAGTCGGGACCGTCCACGCACGCAAAGCGAGTCTTTCCGCCGACGGTCACTCGGCACGCGCCGCACATTCCCGTTCCGTCCACCATTATCGGGTTGAGGCTCACGATGGTCTTTATGCCGTGCGGCTTGGTGGCGAGGCAGACGAATTTCATCATCGGCACCGGTCCGATGGCGATGACCGCGTCGTACTGCCGCCCCGACTCGATGAGCTCGGTCAGTTTGTTCGTGACAAGTCCATGCTCGCCGGCGCTTCCGTCGTCGGTCATTAGGTAGTAGTTCGAGCTTACCGCCTTCATCTCGTCCTCGAAGAACACCAGCTCCTTTGTGCGGAAGCCGGCGATGATGTCCACCTCCGCGCCACGCGAGTGCAGATACTTCGCCTGTGGGTAGGCTATCGCGCAGCCGCAGCCTCCGCCGATGACGCACACGCGCTTAAAGTCGTCCAGCTCGCTCGCGCGCCCCAAAGGTCCCGCGAAGTCGCGGATGCAGTCGCCCACGTTCAGCGCGCCGAGCTTCATCGTCGAAGCCCCGACCTGCTGGAAAATTATCGTTATCAGCCCCTTCTCCCTGTTCGCGTCGGCGATGGTCAGCGGCACGCGCTCGCCCTCGTCGTCCACGCGGAAGATGATAAACTGACCCGCGGCGGCTCGGCGAGCCACGTTCGGAGCTTCCACCCGCATGAGGGTCAGACCCTCCGCGAGATCTTTCTTCTCTGCTATGCGAAACATATCCGCAACCCCTTTCGTTCACTTCAGATTATAGCCGCGTTCGACTGAAACCGCAAGCGCAACATATTGGAATATCAGAACAGCGACACCTGATTGCTCTCCGCCATCCCGCCGAGCGCACCGCTGTCGCCGAGCAGCTCGATGACCGACTTTGACACCTTCGGGCAGCGCATCTGCAAATCTTCTATCGACAAAAACTCTCCGTTCTGCCGCTCCTCCGCTATCGAGATCGCCGCCTGCTCGCCCAGTCCCGGAAGGGAGGTAAACGGCGGTATCAGCGTGTCGCCTCCGACTTGGATGAAATGCGTCGGGTCGGAGCGGTAGAGGTCTATCTTCTCGAATTTCAGCCCGCGCAGATAGTATTCGTACACCACCTCGAGCGTGGTGAGCAGGTCTTCATCCCGCGCGGTCGTCTTCTTCTGGTTCGACAGCGTGCGCAGCTCGAGTATCTTGTCCCGCACCGCGTCAATGCCCGCCGTCATGATCTCGGCGTCGAGTATCTTCGCGCGTATCGAGAAGTAGGCGCAGTAGAAGTCGAGCGGCCGATGCACCTTGAACCACGCTATTCGGAACGCGGAGAGCACATACGCCGCCGCGTGCGCCTTCGGGAATAGATACTTTATCTTCTTGCAGCTGTCGATGTACCACTCGGGCACCTCGTGCTCGCGCATAAGCGCCACACCCTCGTCGGTGATGCCCTTGCCCTTGCGTATCGCCTCCGACATCTTGAACGACTGCTCCGGCTCTATTCCCTTGTTCATAAGGAACAGCGTTATATCGTCGCGCGCGCCGACCACATTTTTCAGCGTCGCCACTCCCTGGTCGATGTAGTCCTTCGCGTTGCCCAGCCACACGTCGGTGCCGTGACTTAGTCCCGATATTCGGATAAGCTCGTCAAAGGTGGTCGGATTGGTGTCCTGAAGCATTCCGCGGACGAACGACGTGCCGAACTCGGGCACCGCTATCGTTCCGCGGTCGCCGATTATCGGGTCGTCGAGATAGCCGAGCGCCTCGGTGCTCATGAATATCGACATGGTCTCCTTGTCGTCGAGCGGCAGGGTCTGCGGGTCGATGCCGGACAGATCCTGGA
>CAMNWZ010000091.1 GCA_946566645.1 uncultured Clostridia bacterium | reverse complement strand
TCGCGGGGATGTTGCCCGCCTAGACGCCGCTGCAGTCCGCGTTCACCTCGAGGGTATACGCCATGCCGCTGGTGTCGTAGTTGGTGCGGCAGTAGGGACCGGCAAAGATGTCGCAGTTCCAGCGCCAGTTCTCGATGGTGTCGCCCGCCTCATCCTTGTAGTCCTCGTTCAGTATTATCTGCTCGCCGTCCTTGGTGAAGTAGCAGCCGTCGCCGTCGTCGGCTATGTCAAAGTTTGCGGGCAGCCAGTTTGCGTGCTCGGGCACGAACTGGTAGTAGCGGTTCTCGAAGAAGTCGGGCATCCACTGCGAGTCGACGGTGACCGAGAAGCTGGTGTCGCTCAGCAGGCGGAATCCCTGGAATACCGCGGTCTCGCCACGGTTGAACTCCTTGTAGCCGAGGTCGTACGTTCCGGTCGAGCCGTAGCCGCCCATCGAAACTATCAGCGGGCTTGAGAAGAGCAGCGAGCGGCGGACGAAGTCCTTTGCGGTTATCTGCGAGCCGTCCGACCACTTGAGGTCGGGGTTAAGCTCGAAGGTGACAGTCTTTGTGCCGTCGTCGTTTGCCACAACATCGTGCTTCGGCGCGACCGTCTCATTGAAGATATACTCCGCCGTGTCGTAGTCGTAGCAGACAGTGTAGATGCTGGTGAAGAAGAACGCGTCGCCGTCCGCGGCGTTGCCCTGCCAGTAGGTCTTGAGGTCGCCGCTCGGCTCGGTGGTGTAACCGACGATCAGCTCATTTGCCCAGGTTATCTCCCCCGTCGAATCGTCCGGAGCGGTGGACGGATCGTTCGTTGCGCTCTGGGTAGGATCGGTCGAAGGCACGGTCGAAGTCGTACTGTCCCCCGAGCATCCCGCGAACAGTCCGCATACCATGGCTATCGCGAGCAATATTGCCACCAAATTACGTTTTTTCATGTTACTTACCTCCTTACATGCTTGGGGACGATCGCGGATCCGTGAGTTCGGTCCTCCCTATTACGGCTATTATAATCCATTCCGAGGCAAAATGCAAGTCTTTTTTCCAAAACTTTCAAAATTATCTCGTATTGACCTATCTCAGAGCGCTGACAACCGCATATTTTGTGCATTTTAGAAAGTTGTCCCATTTCACTAACGAATTTCTGCGTAAATTAACTTGCAAAGTGCGGCAAGAAGGTGAGATTTTACTCCCACCTTCTTGCCGTTGTTTTCCATCTTTTACAGTATTATGCAGATGAGTCCGCCGCTGCCCTCGTTGATTATCCGCTGGAGCGTCTCGCGGAGCTTGTCGCGCGCGTCCTCCGGCATGCGCTTGAGCTTGGCGTTCAGTCCCTCGCTCACCAGGTCGTGCAGGCTCTTGCCGAAGATGTTCGAGTCCCAGATGCCCTCCGGCTTCTCCTCGAACTCGCTGAGCAGGTAGTGCACGAGGTCCTCCGACTGCTTTTCGCTGCCGACAATCGGGCTGACCTCGGTCTGAATGTCGGCGCGCAGCATGTGTATCGACGGAGCGCCCGCGCGCAGCCGAACGCCGTAGCGTCCTCCCTGCTTGACGATCTCCGGCTCCTCGAGCGTCAGCTCGTCGGTGGTCGGAAGCACCACGCCGTAACCGATGCGGCGCACCGACTCGAGCGCGGGCGCGACCTTGTCGTACTCCGCCTTTACCTTCGCGAGCTCGCCGAGCAGCCGCATAAGGTCGCCGTCGTCGCCTATCTCAAAGCCGCTCTGTTCGGTTATCGTGCCGTAGAACAGCGAGCGCGGAAGCTCCACGTCGGCGACCGCTATGCCGGTGCCCATGTCCACGCCCGCGAGCCGCAGCGACGATATGCTCTCGCACGCGCTTATCGCCCTGCACGCCTGCTCGACGTCGCGGACGCGGTGCATCCCCTGCGCGCCGGCGAGCATCGCGTCGAACAGCTGCTTCTTTATCGGATGCGAGTTTTCAAGCGTCTCCACCCACGCGGGCAGGAAGAATCCCACCTCGCGCGCCGGGAACTCGCCGAGCACCGCGCGCAGTATGCGGGTTATCTCCTCCTCGTCGAGAAGCAGGCAGTTTGCGGCGACGCAGCCCACGTCGTACTTCTCGCGTATCGAGCGCACCGTCTCGACCGCCGCCGCGCCGTCGGGGAACGCCGAGTTTACGACAACGATGAACGGCTTGCCCAGCTCCTTCAGTTCCTCTATCACCCGCTCCTCCGGCTCGACATACTCGTCGCGCGGGATGTCGGTGACCGTGCCGTCGGTGGTTATCACTATGCCGATGGTAGAGTGCTCGGCGACTACCTTGCGCGTGCCTATCTCCGCCGCCTCGGTCATCGGTATCGGATGGTCGTACCACGGCGTGGACACCATGCGCGGCTCGCCGTCCTCGGTCTGTCCCGCGGCGCTCGACACCATGTACCCCACGCAGTCTATCAGCCGCACGCGGAAGCTCGCGCCGCCCTCGAGCGACACCTCCACCGCGTCCTCCGGCACGAATTTCGGCTCGGCGGTCATTATCGTCCGACCCGACCCCGACTGCGGCAGCTCGTCACGCGCGCGCTCGCGCATATACACGTTGTCGATGCCGGGTATGACCAGCGTCTCCATAAACCTCTTTATAAATGTGGACTTGCCGGTGCGCACCGGACCGACCACTCCGACGTAGATGTCGCCGTCGGTGCGGCGCGCTATGTCCTCATAGATCCTCGTTCTGTCCAAAGTTCTCCCTCCTTATCGCCGCTTGGGTATCAGCATCAGCTTGTCGGGCGCGGGTATTTCACCGGCGGCAAGTCCGTTCGCCTCGCGTATGTCATCTTCGGTGGTGAGATAGCGCTTCGCCACCTGCCACATGCTCTCGCCGTCGTTCGGATAGCGCAGCACCACCGACGGTCGGGCGGGCGCGTCCTCGCCGAACTCCTCCAGCTTCGCGCTCTTGACAAACGGGATGCTCTCGCGCCTTGTCATCTCCACATCCGCCACCGCGTCGAAGCGGACGTCCACTCCGCCGACCGCCGCCGCGCTGACCGCGATGTTCTCGGCGCGCAGCTCGACCGAAGGCTCTCCGTCGCCGTCAAGCTCGATGCGCACCGGAACGCGCGAGCGTGCGGTGTACTGCGAGCCGTCCTCGCCGGTGTAGCGCACCCGCACATCCGCACCGCACTCGACCGCCGTGCCGTCCTCGCCGCGCACTATCGACCCCTGCGTGAAGGTCACGTCCGCGTCCTCCGCGTCGCGCGCCTGCGTGCCCGTCTCAATCGTCGAGCGGACGGTCGAACGGCGCTCGCTGTGTCCCCCGAAGGTCTCAAGCTCCAGTTCGCCCGATTCGACCGACGCGCGCATGGCGGTCGAGTAGAGGTCGGCGACCGTCTCGAACTCGCGCTCGGAGTATGCCGAAGCCTCCGCCTCCGCCGTGAAGGTCAGCTCGAACGAACGCCCGCCGTCCTCCTGGCGTATCGCTGTGGTCATATCGCACGGATGCAGCCGTATTATTATCGTGGAACCCTCATCCACCCCGTCCGGCTCGAGTATCTGCGAGAAGGGCAGCTCGCACCTGTGTGTGCATATCGCGCCGCCGGTCGAGCGGTAGAGCATATCCACCGTCGCGCTCGCCTTGAACACCACGCGTCTGCCGATTATGTTGTAGTCGCCCGCCTTCAGCGTCAGCCTGGAGGAGATTATCTCCGCCATCGCAGCCGCGCCGTTCAGCTCTATCGTCTCGCTTATGCTGAACGACTTGGCGGTCGCCGCGGTCGCGACATTCAGCTTTCGCGTCTCGACAAGCGTGCGCACGCCTAGGCGCTCGGGCGCGGTCGCCTCGCAGGGAAGCTCCGCCTGTCTGCGCCGGACGATGCGCGCGTTGACCCTCACGTTCGCGCGGACGAGCACCTTTCGCGGGTTCACTGTGCGCGCGTCGATGCTCTCAAGCTCGCTTGTGCAGAAAAGCAGGTCGTCCGGGTCGCTCACCACCTCAAACGCGTGCGCGAAGGGTATCGAGAGCGTTATCTGCTCCACGCCCTCGCCGTCTTCGGGCAGATAGAGCACCGACGCGCGGACGCTTCCGCCGACCTCGGCTCGTCCGTCGCGCAGGCTCTTATCGGATGTGAGCACGCTGCCGTAGACATTCACAATGCGCAGAATGTCCGGACGCGCATCGGGCACGACCTGCTCCTGTGTCTGCTCGCGCGTCGCGGTAAGCCTCGCTCCGGTGTCGTAGAACACATGGCTTTTGCTGTTCAGTTCCAGTTCCATCTGTCACACTCCTTTTTCGCCGCCACGGTTCCAAACACACCGGCGCGGTTTTTCAAAGAATGTATATGCCCCCTGTCCCACTTGTAGAACACTTCCGCCGCCCCTCACATATACTTGGTTTAGAGAGGAGGCGGCGGTGTGCGGTCAAAGGTGTTCTTTCTGCTGCTCGCGGCGCTCGGAGCGGGTGTGCTCATCGCCATGATACTTCCGTCATGGGCACTGGTGGCGGTGCTTGGCTGCGTGCTGCTCGCTATGGGTCTGTGCGGCTGCAAAAAATTCTGAAAGGTGGTACGAACATGAAGGTGGTCGTCTGGCGTTCGCCGAAGTTCCTGCGCGGCATACTTAGAAAGCTGTTCGGCATTGCCAAAGAGGAAGCATGAAAAAAGGAACGAGCGGGGTGTGCCCTGCTCGTTCCTTTTCGTTTGTTGTCCTGAAACTTATCTGTTCGGGGTGGTGAAGTCCACGCCGGTGTCGGTCTTGAACTCGTAATCCTTGCCGGGCAGTATCGCGTTGAGCAGTATGCCCAGTATCGCCGCGATGGCAAGTCCGGTGAGGGTTATCGTCGTTCCGCCGACACTGAAGCTCAGACCGCCGATGCCGTTGAATCCGAGCGCCGACACGAAGATGACCGCCGCGATTATGACGTTGCGGCTCTTGGTGAGGTCGACCTTGTTCTCGACAACATTGCGCACGCCGATAGCCGAAATCATTCCGTAGAGGATGAAGCTGACGCCGCCGATTATCGCGCTCGGTATCGAACCGATGATGTTGGCGAACGCCGGGCTGAAGGAGAGCACTATCGCGAAGATGGCGGCGATGCGCACCACCCACGGGTCGTAGACCTTGGTCAGCGCCAGAACGCCGGTGTTCTCGCCGTAGGTCGTGTTCGCCGGACCGCCGAACGCCGCGGCAAGGCTGGTCGCGAGACCGTCGCCGAGCAGCGTGCGGTGCAGACCCGGATCCTCGATGAAGTTCTGCTCGGTGGTCGCCGAGATGGCGGAGATGTCGCCGACGTGCTCCATCATCGAAGCTATCGCTATCGGCGCCATAACCAGGATGGCGGACAGGTCGAACTTGGGCAGGCTGAACGGCTGGATGCCGACGATGCCGTCCGCCGCGATGCCCTTGAGCGACACATACGCGCCGCTGCCCTCGGGTATCGCCCCGACAAGCGACAGTATCAGCACGAGCGCATACGGTACGACAACGCCGAGAAGTATCGGGATTATCTTTATCATGCCGCGTCCCCAGATGTTCGCGACAATTATGACCACCAGCGACAGTCCCGCGAGCCACCAGCAGCTCGACGCGTTGTTCACCGCGCTTGTCGCGAGGATGAGACCTATCGAGACGATTATCGGTCCGGTGACGATAGGCGGCAGGAAGCGCATGACACGCTTGACGCCTACCAGCTTTATCACCAGCGCGAACACTATGTAGATGGCGCCGGCGACCACAACGCCGCCAAGCGCGTATGCGAGGCGCTCATCGGGTGTCGCCGAAGCGTACGCCTCGAGGTTTGCCACCGACTCAAAGCCCCCGAGGAACGCGAAGCTCGAACCGAGGAACGCCGGAACCTTCATCTTGGTCAGCACGTGAAAGAGCAGCGTGCCGATGCCCGCGAAGAACAGCGTCACCTGGATGCTCATCGGCAGGCCGTAGCCGCGAACGAGTATCGGGACGAGTATCGTCGCTCCGAACATTGCGAACATGTGCTGAAGTCCGAGGACGAGCATGCGCGGTATTCCGAGCTGCCGCGCGTCACGGATTCCCTCGGGTGGGATCTGAAACTTTGCCATTTTCCTTTCCTCCTGTCTTTCCGCAAAAAAATAGCACCTCCGCCCTCACAAAGAGAGAAGAAAGTGCCGCCTTCCGAAAGAAACACTCGTGCCTATTCGTTTTTTGCCGGTAAACAAATACGAAAGTCGCACGATTGCCCCTCCCCTCAATTTCGACTTATTGTATCACGGTCGAGGGTATAATGCAAGGAGTTTTTTCGCAAATTTCAAATTTCGCCGATTTGCCCAAACTTTCCGCTCACTCGCCGCAGCTTTCCGCCGCCCTGCCTATAAACTTTCGGAACTCGTCGCGCACGCCCTTGGGACCGAGCAGCTCCGCTCCGCCCTCCAAACCGACTATCCACGCGAAAAACTGCGGGCTCACGCCCACCTCGCAGCTCAAATTGAACCATCCCTCGCGGTCGCCGGGCGACACCTGCGCCTCCCGCCCGAGCCTGTCCACCGCCACGCCCGCGAAGTCGTTCCGAAACCGCAGCTGCACCCTTCTCGACTCGCCGCGGAACATCCCGAACATCTGCCGCGAGTACGCGCCCGGGTCGAAGCTCGTGTACTCCCCCTTCGGATCGCGCGGCGACGAGCCGACCTCCACCCGCTCCATCTTGTCCACGCGGTAGTGGCGGCGCGCGCCGTGCTCCGAGCTGTACGCCACGAGGTAGTAGTTTTCGTCGTCCCACACCAGCGCGACCGGACTTACGCTGCGCCGCTCGCCCCTGCGCTCACGCACAAACCGCTCGCCGCCGGCGAAGTCGACCGCCCAGTCGGTGTAGTAGAACTCGACACGCCGGTTTCGGGCGATGGCGGAATGTATCGCGTCGATGTTCGCGAGCGCCGCCGCGTCGGAGGTCTTGAC